>NZ_SMJX01000045.1 GCF_004348535.1 Actinomadura sp. KC216 | reverse complement strand
GTTGAGGCGCGTGGAGACGGTGTTGAACTCGCGGCAGCCGGTCTCGGTCGCCGCGACGACGCCGCCGACGATCGCGCCGTGTCGGCCGAGCCGGGCGTCGGGCTGCAGCGAGAAGGTCATGCCCGGCTGGATCTCGAAGTCGAAGAACGGCCCCGCGTGCCCGTCGGCGTGCGGGTACGCGTCGGCGAACGAGGGGACGTTCTCGCGGATGCCGAGGCCCGAGCCGCCCCCGGACAGCAGCGGGTTCAGGGACGCGAGCTGCGGGGTCAGGTGCCACATCCCCGCCTCGGTGAGGGGCTCCTCCATGGCCGCGCAGACGCCGGCGAACGTGGCGCCCGGCCGCATCGCCGCCAGCCCGGCCTCGTAGCTGGCGCGGGCCACCTCGGCGCAGCGCAGCGTCTCGGCGGGCGGGGTACCGACCGTGAAGCTCATGTTGACGTGGGTGTTCAGCTCGGCGTAGTTCGGAAAGATCTCCGCCCACACCATGTCGGCGGACCCGAGGACGCGGGCGGGCTCGGGACGGGTCAGCCACGTCGGCTCGCCCCACGCGTAGTTGTCCAGCCCGGTCTGGAAGAGCATCCACGTCACGCGCATCCCGCGGCGGAGCATCGCGGCGATGCCCTCGGCGTACAGGGCGGTCTCGTCCACGCCGGGCCGTGCCGCCGCCATCATCGCCTCGATCGCCGCGTCCCCGGCGGCGGCCGCGGTGGCGAGATGCTCCAGGTCCTCGTCGCTGCGCCGCGCCATGACCAGGCCGTAGTCGCGGGTGACGTCGACGAGTTCGGCGTCGGGGAGGCGTTCGCTGACGGCGTCCCAGACCGGCTTGGACACCCATCCGCCCGGGTAGAAGGGCGAGCCGTAGCCGGCGCCGATCACGCCGAGCCGGCCGGACGCGAGCCCTTTCTCGCGGACGATCGCGGGCAGCAGCTCGGGGCCGGGGCCGACGCGGATGTCGTCGATCCAGGTCTCCAGCCCGCGCTCGCGGGTGAGCATGTGCTGCGCCGCGACCTGGGCCGCGAAGGCGACCATCGTGGGCTCGCCCTCGCGGGGGACGACGAAGTGCTGGTAGCGGCGGTCGCGGAACAGGTACTGGCCCGCGTCGTAGCGGTCGCTGCGGTCGGCACCGAAGACCAGCAGGGCGTCGAGTCCCTGTTCGTCCATGAACTCGCGGGTGCGGCGCATCCGGAACGCGCGCTCGTCGTGCGCGCGTCCGGGGCCGTCCGCCGCGGTGTCCTTCGAGGCGGTCCCGGCGATGATCTGGGTCGGCACGAATGCTCCTTTCGTGGTCCTCCGTGCGGCCGATGGCGGGCCGGGCGGGCCCGGCGGTGCATGCCGGGCGGCGTCTGGCGCGCCCGCCGGCCGAGCCGGCGGCGAGGGCTGTGACCTGCTGGTCGACCGAACGTTGCCGTGACCATAGACCGCGCTATCTCACCTACGCAAGACTTAGGTCATTAAAGCTTTGTGCTGAGTTATTGACGTGTAGACGGTCTGCGGCTGGGGTCGGAGGCCGCGGCTGCAGAGTATGCCCAGTTCAGAGGGGTGTTTCAGGATATGCGGCGCGGGTCGCGCGTGCACCGCCGGGTACGCGGGCGGCGCTCGACCGCGTGCGGGGCAGGGTCAGCTCAGCTCGCGGAGCCGGTGCTCGAGTTTGCGGAGGAGCCGGGCGAGTTCCTCCTGCTCCTCGGCGGTGAGCGTGTCGAGCATCTGGCGCTCGCGCTCGAGATGGACGTCGATGATCCGGTCGATGAGCGCGAACCCGGCCGGCGTCAGCTCGGCGAACACGCTCCTGCGGTCGTCGGTCGACCGGACGCGGCGGATCAGCCCATCGCGCTCCATGCGGTCGAGCCGCATGGTCATGCCGCCCGAGGTGAGCAGCGACGAGGCCGCCAGCTCCCGCGCGGTCTTGCGGTAGGGCGGCCCCATCCGGCGCAGCGCGGCCAGCACGTCGAAGATCGACTGGTTGATCGAGTACTCGTCGTACAGCCGGTTGGACAGGTTGCGGACCAGCAGGCCGCAGCGGTTGACGCGGCCGAGGACGGCGATGCTGCCCGGGTCGAGGCCCGGCCGTTCGGCCCGCCATTCGGCGACGATCCGCTCGACCTCGTCGGGCTCGGCGGCGCCCACCTCCGGCCCCGGCGCGTCCGGGGCCTGCTCGGCGCCGGCCGGGACGTCGCGGGTGGAGGCGCCTCCGGTCGTGCGGGACGTCTCGTCCGCGGAACGCTTGCCGGTTCGTCGGGTCACGCGCGTGCCTGTCTAGGTATCTGAGCCGGGGAGGATCGGGCGCCAACGATAACAGTCCGGGACCGTGAAACAAAGCTTAGATAGAAGCTTTACTGTCCTTAGCGTTCTTAGCCAGGTCGGCCGGACGGCCGCCCGGCGGCGCCGCGGGCGTGCGATGGCGCTGCCAACACCGCTGCTCTGCGAGGTCATGGCCAGCCCGCCGGACCATGGCGGACTCCCGCGTCGACTTCCACGGGAGACTTGACCCAATTTGCCTTAGTGCTTAATGATTAAGCTCTGAGTCAACCGGAGGTGTCATGGACCAGCCCGTCGTACGACTCCACTCGCTGCGCTCGGTGCAGCTGAGCGTGCCGGACGTGGCCGCCTGCACGGACTTCTACAGCGAGGTCTGGGGGCTCTCGGTCGTCGAGCACGGCACCGACGACGCGTGGCTGCGCGGCACCGGCCCCGACCACCACGTGCTCCAGCTCTCCCGGGCGGAGCGCAACGCGCTCGGCCGGATCAGCTTCGCGGTGCGCACCCCGGCCGAGATCGACGAGGCAGGCCGCCGTCTCCGCGCGCGCGGGGTGCCCCTGCTGCGCGAGCCCGGCCCGCTCGACGATGCCGGCGGCGGCTACGGGCTGCAGCTGGTGGACCCCGAGGGCCGCCGCATCGAACTCAGCTGCGACGTGCACGCCGTCACCCCGATGAGCCGCGACCGGGCCGTGCCGGTGGGCGTCACGCACGTGGTGCTCAACACCGTCGACATCGACGCCGCCGTCGCCTTCTACACCGAGGTGCTCGGGATGCGGGTCTCCGACTGGTCGGAGCACCAGATGGCCTTCCTGCGCTGCAACAGCGACCACCACAGCATCGCCTTCAACCAGGCGGCGTGGACCTCGGTCAACCACGTCGCCTACGAGATGGCGTCGATGGACCACTTCATGCGCGGCGTCGGCTCGCTCAAGCACCACGGCATCACGCCGCTGTGGGGGCCCGGGCGGCACGGTCCCGGCAACAACACCTTCTCCTACTTCGCCGACCCGGCCGGCCTGGTGTGCGAGTACACCTCCGACGTCGCGCAGGTCGTCGAGGACCAGTGGCTGTGCCGCGTCTGGCGGCGCGTGCCCGAGCTGGCCGACCTGTGGGGGACGGCGGGCCCGCCGTCGCGGGAGGTCCGCGCGCACATGGCGGGCGTCGAGGACCGCGGCGTGTTCGCCGACGCGCCGGAGCGGGTGACCGCGCCGTGAGCCGCGCCGCAAGCATCGTCCGGCGCGACGGTTCGGCGCGCGTGGCGGTGATCGGCGGGGGCGCCATCGGCGGCGCCGTGATCTCGGCTCTCCGCGAGGGACGCCTGCCCGGGGTCGAGCCCGTCGCGCTGGTGGACGACCGCCCGGTCCAGGGAGCCGGAGTTCCGCAGGTAGACCTGGCGACGGCGCTCGACCGCGCCGACGTGGTCGTCGAGTGCGCCGGGCAGGCGGTCGTGGCACAGAGCGCCGCCGGCATCCTCGACCATGGTGTCGACCTGCTCGTCACGTCGGTCGGCGCGCTCTGCGATCCGGCGGTGGCGGACGCCGTCGCCGCCGCCGGGCCCGGCCGCCTCCTGCTCACCTCCGGGGCGGCCGGCGGCCTCGACATCCTCTCCGCGGCCGCCGCCCAGGCACCGCTGACCCGCGTCGCGGTGACCACCGCCAAGCTGCCCGCCACGCTCGTCCAGCCGTGGATGGACGGCCCGGCCGCCGCCCGGCTGCGCGGGACCGACCGGCCCGTGGAGGTGTTCACCGGCGGCGCGCGCGAGGCGGCACGCCTGTTCCCGCGCTCGCTCAACCTCGCCGCGACGGTCGGATGGGCCGTGGGCGACCTCGACCTGGTCGAGGTGCGGCTGATGGCCGATCCCTCGGCCGCGCTGACCCGGCACCTCATCGAGGCCGAAGGGCCCAGCGGCGCCTACCGCTTCGAGATCCAGAACCTTCCCTCTCCGGAGAACCCGCGCACCAGCGGCGTGGTGCCCTATGCCGTCCTCCGCTCGCTCGCCGCGCTCGCCGGCCGTCCCAGCGGGGTGATCTGAGTGGCCGTGTCCTTCCGCCGGTCCGGTCGCGGGCCGGGAGCCCTCCTGCTGCACGGGATCGGGTCGTCGTCCGCCTCCTTCGCGCCCCAGCTGGACGCCCTCGGCGACGTCCTGACCATGGTCGCCTGGAACGCGCCGGGCTATGCCGGATCGCCCGGCCCGGCGCGGTCCCCCGGCCTCGACGGGTACGTCGAGGAGGCCGCCGGCCTGCTGCGCGCCGAGCTCGGCCCGGGCCCGGCCCACGTGGTCGGGGTGTCGTGGGGAGGCGTCATCGCCCTGCGCATGGCGGCGACCAGGCCCGACCTGGTCCGCAGCCTCACCGTCATCGGCGCCAGCCTCGGCTCCGGGACCACCCCCGAACGTGCCGCGCAGATGCGGGAGCGGCCGGCCGACCTGGCGCGCCTCGGTCCCGAGGGGTTCGCGCGCGAGCGCGGCCCCCGGCTGCTGTCACCGGACGCCAGAGCGGAACTGGTGGAGACCGTCGTTACCACCATGGCGGAAGCGGTGCGCCTCCCGGGGTACGCCGCCGCCGCCGAGGCGATGGCCTCGGCCGATCTGCGCGGCGACCTGCCCCGGATCTCGGCACCGGCCCTCGTCCTCGCGGGCGCCGAGGACACCGTCACCGGACCCGAGCGGGCCCGCGAGATCGCGGCCGGGATTCCCGGCACCGCCCTGGTGACGGTGCCCGGCGCCGGTCATCTCGCCAATCAGGAGCGGCCCGCGATCGTCAACGCCTGGCTGCGCGCCTTCACCGGGATCGCCGACCGGCTCGGCCGTGAAGCCCCAGATGTCAGCAACGAACGGAAGGAAGCGTCATGACCCTGCGATACGAGGACTCCGACCTCGCCGCCTTCACCGACTCCCTCATCCTCACCAAGGCCACGCGCCACGAGGACTGGGACACCCTCGGCTTCCAGGCGAAGGCCGGCGACCAGTTCCGCCGCGCGCAGATCCGGTACGTCGGCTCCGGAGCCACCGGCAATCACGAGGGCGACCGCCGCACGATCCCGTCGCAGGGCTTCACCTTCTCCAACATGCTGCTGCCGCCGGGCGCGGAGGGCCCCGAGCACACCCACCACGACGCCGAAGAGGCCTTCTTCGTGCTCGAAGGCGAGATCGAGGTGGGCATCCACCGGGACGGCCAGGTGGAGAAGCGCACGCTCGGCTACCGCGACATGATCGTGGTCCCGCCGGGCACGCCGCGCAGCCTGAAGAACAACGGGGACACCGACGCCCTCTTCTGCGTGATCATCGGCACGCGGAAGCCGCAGGTGCCGACCTACCCCGAGACCTCCGCCATGCACGGCGTCTTGCGGGACTGACCCGCCCCATGGACCTGCTGTTGCGTGACCGCACCTACCTCGTGACGGGCGGCAGCTCGGGTGTCGGGTTCGCCACCACCGGCCTGCTCCTGGCCGAGGGCGCCCGCGTCGTCACCTGCGGACGCCGGGCCGGCGAACTCCGATCGGCCGTGGAACGCCTGGACGCACCGGCGGGACGGTTGCTCGCCGTCCCGTGCGACGTCCGCGACCCCGCGGCCGTGGAGGCGATGGTGGGCGAGGCCGTGGACGCCTTCGGCGGGCTCGACGGCGTGGTCAACAACGCCGGGCAGTCGCGCATGGCCGGGCTCGACGACGTCGTCCTCGACGACTTCCGCGACGAGTTCGACCTGAAGTTCGGCAGCGTCCTGAACGTCCTCGGGAGCGCGCTGCCCTGGCTGGAGAGGTCGCCGGTCGCCGCGGCCGTCAACGTCAACGCGGTGCTGGCCAAGCAGCCGGAGCCGCGCCTGGTCACCACCTCGGCGGCGCGCGCCGGCCTGCTCAACCTGACCAAGTCGATGGCGATCGAGTACGCCGCGCGCGGCATCCGCGTCAACTCTGTCTGCCTGGGCCTGGTCGACACGGGGCAGTGGCGCCGCCGCCATGACGCGCTCGGCACGGACGAGACGTACGAGGCGTGGGAGCGCCGGCTGGCCGCCGACCGGGGCATCGCGCTCGGCCGCTTCGGCACCGCCGGGGAGGTGGCATCGGCCATCGCCTTCCTGCTGTCGCCGCGCGCGTCCTACGTCACCGGCGCCGCGCTCGACGTCTGCGGGGGCGTCGCCCGCGGCCTGTTCTGACCGGAAACCGATGCGAACCCCGACAGGAGAGACACCATGACCGCGAGGAACGGCGGCGACCTGCTGGTCGACGTGCTGCGGCGATTCGACGTCGACACGGTCTTCGGCGTGGTGAGCGTGCACAACCTGCCGCTGGTCGAGGCCGTCGACCGGGAGCTGCGGTTCGTCCCGGTGCGGCACGAGGCGACCGCGGTCAACGCGGCCGACGGGTACGCCCGCGCCCGCGCCGGGCTCGGATGCGCGCTCACCAGCACCGGGACGGGAGCGGGCAACGCGGCCGGTTCGCTGGTCGAATCGTTGAGCTCCGGCACGTCGGTACTGCACGTGACCGGCCAGATCGACACGCCCTACCTCGGCTCGGGACGCGGATTCATCCACGAGACCAAGGACCAGCCGGGCATGCTGGCCGCGGTCTCCAAGGCCGCGACCACGATCGGCGGCGCGGCGACGGCCGGCGAGATCCTCCAGCGCGCCGCGCGGACCGCGCTCGCGGCCCCCGGCGGGCCGGTGAGCGTGGAGTGGCCGATCGACCTGCAGTACGCCGAGCACGGCCCGCTTCCCGCGCCGCCCCGCGCCCCGGAGACGGCGGCCCCCGATCCGGACGCGGTCGTGGAGGTCGCCCGCCTCGTGGGCGCCGCGGAGCGTCCCGCGATCTGGGCGGGCGGCGGGGCCGCGCGGGCCGGGGGGCCTCTGCGCCGCCTCACGGAGACGCTCGGGGCGGCCCTGTTCACGAGCAACTCCGGACGCGGCGCGGTACCGGAGGACCACGAACTCTGCGTCGGGAACTACGCCACCGCCCCAGCGGGCCGGGCACTGCTGGCCGAGGCGGACCTGCTGCTCAGCGTCGGCACCCACTTCCGCTCCAACGAGACGGCCGACTACACCCTGTCCGTGCCGGAGCGGCACGTGCAGGTGGACCTCGACCCGGCGGCCATCGGCCGGGTGTTCCCCGTGACCCTCGGCCTCGCCGCCGAGGCCGCCGCCTTCCTGGACGCGCTGGTCACGCTGCTGGAGGCCGGCGGGGCCGAGCTGCGGGCGGCGTGGGCCGAGCGCGTCCGCGCGACGCGTGCCGCCGTGCGCGAGAACCAGCGGGCCGGACTCGGCGAGCACGCCGCCTTCCCCGACGCGCTCCGCAAGGCGCTGCCGCGCGAGGCCGTGATCGCGCGCGACGTCACGATCGCGTCGAGCTCGTGGGGCAACCGGCTGCTGGAGATCCACGACCCGCGCACCAACGTCTTCCCGCGGGGCGGCGGGATCGGGCAGGGCCTCGGCATGGCGATCGGCGCCGCCGCGGCCCGCCCGGACCTGCCCACCGTCGCGATCGTCGGCGACGGCGGGCTCGCGGTGCACTTCGGCGAGCTGATGACGCTGGCGCAGGAGTCGCCCTGGCTGGTCCTGCTGGTCTTCAACGACCGCGGCTACGGCGTGCTGCGCAACATGCAGGACGCGATGCGCCGCCCGCGTGCCGGCGTCGACCTCGCCACCCCCGACTTCCGCGCGGTGTGCGAGGGCCTCGGCCTGCCGTACCTCCGCGTCGCCGATCCCGGTTCCGTCGCGCCCGCGCTGGAGCAGGCCGTGGCTCGCCCGGGCCCGGTGCTGGTCGAGATCGACCTCGCGTCGTACCCGCCCATGCCGAAGCCCTTCACCCCGCCCGTGCACGTCCCTGGAGAGCCGTCGTGACCGACCCCCTCGTCCAATCCACCGGATCCCGGCTCGCCCCGGCGGGCCGCATCCTCGTCGGGGGGGAGTGGGTCGAAGGCCACGGCGCCGAGCTCGTCTCCCACGACCCCGCCGACGGCACGGTCGTCGCCCGCCTGCCCGCGGCGGCACCCGTCGACGTCGACACCGCCGTGCGACGCGGTGAGGCCGCCCGGTCGGCGCGGGCTTGGCGGGATCTGCTGCCCCACCAGCGGGCCCGCTACCTCGTCCGCACCGCGGACCTGATCGAGGAACGGGCCGAGCAGCTCGCGGTCCTCCAGAGCCGCGACAACGGCAAGCCGCTCGCCGAGACCCGCGCCCTCGTCGCCAGCGCCGCCGGGACGTTCCGGTACGTGGCCGCCGTCCTGGAATGCCAGGAGGGGGCGATCCCGCCGTCCAGGGGCGACCACCTCGCCTTCTCGGTGCACGAGCCGATCGGCGTGGTCGCCGCGATCACCCCCTGGAACAGCCCGATCGCGTCCGAGGCGCAGAAGGTCGCGCCCGCCCTGGCCGCGGGCAACGCCGTCGTGGTCAAGCCCGCGGCGTGGACGCCGCTCCTCGCGCTCGAACTCGGGGCCCTGCTGCTCGAAGCCGGTGTGCCGGAGGGGCTGGTGAGCGTGCTCCCGGGGCCGGGCGGCACGGTCGGCCAGGCGCTCGTGGAGCATCCGGGCGTGGGTCACGTGTCGTTCACCGGCGGCACCGGCACCGGCCGGGCGCTGGCCGCGACGGCGGCCACCCGCCTGAAGACGACGTCGCTGGAGCTCGGCGGCAAGTCGCCCACGATCGTCCTGCCCGACGCCGACCTGGACGTGGCGGTCAACGGCGTCCTGTTCGGCGTGTTCAGCTCGCAGGGGCAGTCCTGCATCGCGGGGTCGCGGCTGTTCGTCCACGACGCGGTGTACGACGACGTGGTCTCGCGCATCGCGGAGAAGGCCGACCGGCTGCGCGTCGGCCATCCCCGCGCCGAGGGCACCCAGCTCGGCCCGCTCATCACGGCGTCGCACCGGGACTCCGTCGAGGGGTACATCGCGGACGGCGTCGCCGCAGGCGGTGTCGTGCGGGCGGGCGGGGCGCGGCCCTCCGACCCGTCTCTCCAGGCGGGAAGCTACCTGCGTCCGACCGTCATCGAGGGGCTCGGGCCCGGCGCGCGGGTGGTGCGCGAGGAGATCTTCGGGCCGGTCCTGGTCGCGCTGCGCTTCCGCGACGAGGACGACCTGGTGGCCGCGGCCAACGACACGGCGTACGGGCTGGCCTGCGGCATCTGGACCCGTGACTTCCCGCGGGCATGGCGGCTGGCACGCGCGATCGAGGCCGGGACGGTCTGGATCAACACCTACAAGCAGCTGTCCATCGCCACCCCGTTCGGCGGCGTGAAGGACAGCGGCTCGTCGCGGGAGAAGGGGCTCGGCGCCATCCGCGCCTACCAGCGGCAGAAGAGCATCTACATGGGCATGTCCGGCCCGATCGCCTGGGCGGACTGAACCAAGGAGAACAGTTGAGCCAGCACATCGGCATCGTCGGCGGCGGCATCGGCGGCCTCACCGCCGCCATCGCCCTCCGCGGCCTCGGCCACAAGGTCACGGTGTTCGAGCAGGCCCCGGAGTTCGGCTATGTGGGGGCGGACATCAACCTCACCCCCAACGCCGTCCGCGCCCTCGACGGGCTCGGCGTCGGCGACGCCGTCCGGGAGACCGCCGCCCGGCCCACGCACCGGATCAGCCGCACCTGGGACACCGGTGAGGAGACCTCGCGGCTGGAGATGGGCGACACGGCCGAGCGGAAGTACGGCGCTCCCCAGCTGACCATCCACCGCGCCGACCTGCTCACCGCCCTGGAGCAGGCGCTGCCGCCGGACGTGATCCGGCACGGCCACCGGCTGACCGCGCTCGACGGGCGGCCGGACGCCGGGGCACCGGTCCGGCTGGCCTTCGAGCACGGCGCGGGCGCCGAGGTCGACGCCGCGGTCGGCGCGGACGGCATCCACTCCAGCGTGCGCACCGTGCTCTTCGGCAAGGAGAACCCGGAGTTCACCGGGGTCGTCGCGTACCGCGCCGTCGTCCCCGCCGACCGGCTGGACGTGCCGAACCTCGGCGCGTTCACCAAGTGGTGGGGACCGGACCCGGCGACGCAGATCGTCACCTTCCCGCTCAACCGGGGCAAGGACACCTTCATCTTCGCGACCACGCCCCAGGAGAGCTGGACGGAGGAGTCGTGGACGGCGCCGGGCGACGTCGAGGAACTGCGAGCGAGCTACGACACGTTCCACCCGGAGGCGCGCGCTCTGCTCGACGCCTGCGACTCGGTGCTCAAGTCCGCGCTCTACGTGCGCGATCCGCTGCCGCGGTGGTCGGAGGGCAGAGCCACCCTCCTCGGCGACGCGGCGCACCCGATGATGCCGTTCATGGCCCAGGGCGCGGCGATGGCCATCGAGGACGGCGTCGTCCTCGCACGCGCGGTCGCCGGACGCCCCGGCGACGTCGAGGGCGCGCTCAAGGCCTACGAGGCCGCCCGGCTGCCGCGAACCGGCCGGATCCAGATCGGCTCGCGCGGCAACACCTGGCTCAAGTCCACCGCGGACGCCGACTGGGTCTACGCGTACGACGCATGGAACGTCCCCCTGACATGAGCGGCACGCGGTTCCCGCGCAAGGGCGCCTCGTGGACAGGTCATCCGGCGATCCGGGTTCGGTAGGACCATTGGTAGACGGGCAGCCCGTCCTCGTGACGGCCGGTCGGCTCGAAGTGCTCGTAGCCGCCGCAGCGCGGGATGGTGATCTTGTCCGTGCCGGGGCGGGTGGTGCGGCGGCCGTTTAGGGATTCGGGGCCGCCTTTGAGCCAGACCGCGGTGGTGTCGGGCATCGCGGTCAGTCCTTGTCGGGTTGGTCGATGTCGGTGAACCGGTCCAGGACCTAACCGGTGAGGGCGGTGACGCTCGGGTGCGTCCACATGATCGTGCGGGGGATGTCGAGGCCGGTGTCGCGCTGGATGCGGTTGCGCAGTTCCAGCGCGGTCAGGGAGTCCTGGGCCGCGCGTTCCGGGGGCAGGTTCAGCACGGTGGCGGCATGGTCGGCGATGCGGGCCTCCAGCAGGGTGCGGCGGTCCCGGTCGTCGGGTGTCCGGCCCAGCTCGGCAAGCAGGGTGTCACCGTCCGCCGAGGCGACGCCGGCCGCCGTGACGCCAGCGAAGAAGGCGACCTGAGCCACGTGGGCGACGCCGAGTTCGCGCAGGAAGTCGCGCTTGTCCTCGGTGCCGGCGGTGGCCAGGACCTCGGCGTCGTCACCTCCCTGGAGATCGAGGCCGCCGAGGTCGGCGACGTCGTCCTGGCCGTCTTCCTCCACGACGCGTCCGACACCGCCGGCTTCCTCCAACGCTGGGGCGAACTGGTCGAGAGCAACCTGCGGCAACTGACGGCGTTCCTCACCCTCACCCGCCAGGGCGGCGCCATGGTCGCCCAGACCCTCGTCATGTGGTCGGACGCCGACACCGGCGCGGCCGTCACCGCCCTGGAACCCTTCCTCGACCTCGCCCCCGCCCTCCGCTGCCAGGCCCAGGTCACCCCCTACGCGCAGGTCATGGCACGCGCCCACAACCCGCACCGCGGGCAAGGTGGCGGGCACCGCAAGCTACACCCACGGTCCGCGCTCGTCCCGCACCTCGACGACCGCACCGCCAAGGCGCTGGCCGCGATGTTCGACAACGGGCACTGCCGCCTGAGTATCCGCCTGCCCTACTGGCCCCATTGGTCGGGGGCAGGCGGCACTCGCATCCCACCCAGGATGAATCTGCCCGGACAAACTCTCGGGCAGAGGATGATCCGTCCGGCGCCACCAACGCTGTTCGGTCCTGAGTGGGCCTCGGTGAAGGTCGGGTTCAGACCTCCTCGGACGTTCGTCCCGCCGTCTCAACCAGGCGGGCGAGGTGGATCCGTTCGTTCAACCGCTCCACTGCGCTGTGGCTCTGCGCCTCGATCTCGGCGAGCCTCTTCCCCGCCGCCACAATCCGGGCACGGTGGATCATCGTCTCGGACGGGCGCCTTGCTCTTCCCTTCCCTGTCAGGCAGGGACCGCTGGTCACGCCGCACTGGGGACACTTCAGTGTCAACACGAGGGCCCGAGTCCGCGGCCTCCTTGAAGACCTCGGGTACCACGGAGGCGTAGACGTCAACGTGAAGGACGACCGTCCATGGCCGAGCGTCTCTCCTGACCACCTTCATCTCGACTCCGACGGCCAGGGAGAGTGTGGCAGCCCGGTGGCGCAATTCGTGAGGGCGTCAAGGTTGTCGACCACCACGGCCGAGCCCCAGACCTTGCCGGAAAGGCGCAAGGGATGCCGGGAGGACCACGCCCAAAGCGCGTCGCGCTAGCTCTGTGCGGTCGACCGACACGACGCCGCCCCCAAAGTGGCACATCCTACGCAGGGCCCACTGCTCACGACAGCCCGTCTGAGCGCTGTGGTCCACCATCCACTCCCTCGAACACCGAGCCCGATGAAGATGGAATCAGCTCCTTGTCAAAGATGACATAGGGATGATTGGCCTGTAATAATGACAGCCCGTCGCCTTAATGACGTACCCTGAAAACCATACAGGCCCATCGCGGCAGCCTACTAGCAGGTTCCCGCAGGCATGCTGAAACTTCACATACCTTCTTGACCGAACTCGTTCGCCGTATTGGCGGATGTCAAGAGAAGAGATCGAGCTTGCTCGTCTGACCACTGGACATGAATGTCAAATAGCGACAATTTGCTCGTCTTCAGATAATAACCTTCGCAGGTGAACAGAACGGAACACTTGCTATAGGCCTGGGTCGTCACCATGGAGGTTTTCGCATGGTCGCCAATCCGTACATACGTGACGTTGTGAAGGTCGGTACTCGGCTACAAGAATTCTGCCAGAAGGCCGGCGCCGGGCCCATTTTCCTGCTGGGTCGGCGGGTCGAACATGACCCAGGGGTCAATCTGCGGATCACTAAAGGGCACCTGATCATCGTTGCCGACGTTTATGACGGCACGAATGGGATGATCGACGCGCGCGGGGTCGACGGTGTCGGCTCCTCCGATCCGGGCCGGCGAGGGGGCGACGGCGAGCCCGGTGCGTCGGTGACAGTGATGTGCCGCCGGTCGATCAACGCGCACGTCAGCGCTGTGGGAGGCACCGGGGCCGGAGGCAGTACGGGTGCAAATGGCACGCCAGGGGTTGACGGGTATAGCACCCCGGAGCAACAGGTCTTTGTCCCGGAGGAGCCGTGGAATCCGACTTCTACTACCGGAGAATATGTGTTGAAGCCGAGTGAGATCCGTCCCGGAACCCCGGGCGGCAATGGCGGTCCTGGCGGCGACGGCGGTACAGGCGGTAAAGGTGGCACGATCACCTTCACCAGCATCGTCGACGACACGGAGCCGATTCTTGACGCCAGCTCCGGCAGCGGCGGACCAGGGGCTCCGGGAGGGGTGGCGGGCGCCAACGGTGTATACAGCGAGGGTACGCCGGTCGATGGACAACCCGGAACGGACGGCGCTCCGGGCGTCGATGGGCAGATCAACTACACCAATGTCGCCGAGGCCGACTATCCGGCCGGGCTGCGACCCCTACTCGACAGTACCGGGCCATCCTACGCGAACTACTGGGCTCCGTTCCGAATTATTACCGGCGACTACTTCTATCACAAGTACAACCGGAGTGTGCCGGAGCGGCGTGAGTACGCCCGGCTTGCCGCCATCGAATTCGAGCGAGCACTCGAACTCCAACCCGACAATGTGGATGCCAAGCGCCTCCAAGAGCAGCTCGTGGGCTACCCGTCGGATGAAGACGCTGTCTGGGTGGGCGGGGGAAACAATGCACTCGGCCTTCCGCACGATCTCGATTTGCTGCCCAGCTTCAATGAATACAACTACGCGTTCACAAGCTTCGGGACGCTGGTGCTGGACTTTCTCAACAGGGGCGTCGGCACGATCATCCTAGGAGGGATGTCCTACCGACTGTCCGAATTCGTGAAGCTGCAGCATCAGGAGGCACTTGCAGCGCGCGACAACTGCAAGGACGACCTCGAAATCGCCGAATCGGAACAGCAACTGGCGGGTGACGAGGTCGACTACGCGCAGCAAATGCTGGACCAGGCGACGAGCGATATCCGCAAGGCCCTGGAGGAGCTGCAACGGCAGAATCGCTCGCCAACCGTTGGCATCGGCGACATCATCGGCTCATTCGCCGAGGTCGCCGGCGCGGTCATAGCCGTGGCGACGGCGGTGCCGACCGGTGGCGTCAGCCTTGTGGCCTTGGTTCCCCACATGGCTACGCTGGCCAACTCGCTGATCACCAATTCAGAGCCGATCGTCAAGGCGATGCTCGCGGGCGAAATCGCCGACACCAAAGCGGTCAAGGATGCCTATGAGGCCGTCGACAAGGATGTGTCGGCCGTCATCGGGGCCGGCAGGTCGATCGTCAACTTCATCACCATCGCGCAAAGGCTCAGCCAGGCGCAGACGGCCGCCGATAATTCCAAATATATGGCCCTGGTCAGACGTGGCACGGAGCTCACCCACCAACTTCTGCTTGCCCAGAGCCGCGCGGCGATCGCCCAGCAGCGCGTCGACGCGAGCCAAGCCCGACTTACCCGCACGGAGGGGCTCGTAAAGCAAGCAAAGGCACTAGAGCGCGACATGAAGTTGGACGCCGATTCCATCACGCGCGCGGGGATGTTGGCGATCGCCACCGCCCAGTCGAAGGCCGACGCATTGCTGAGCTTCGCGTTTCGGGCACAGCGATCGGTGGAGATATACACGCTGAAGAACGAGGAGCAACACCTCTTCCTCGACGCCGGCCTGATCAGCCCAGATGACGCACAAGACTACTACGAAGGAGATATCAGTGGACCTGAGCTCGTGCAGAAGCTCGAGGAGTCGTGGGCGCATATTCTCAAGCCGCTCGAAATACAGATGGACTACACCTCCTACTTCAGTCTGCAGCACGATCAGGACACGATCAGGCGATCGTTCACGTCCGCCGATCCGCAGTTGAGCGACCTCAAGACGCGGCATCAGTTCGCGTTCCGGGTCGACGCGTCCAAGATTCCAGCCGGCCATTCTGACGCGAAGATCAGGAGCGTGCGGCTGGCGCTCGTTGGAGCGTCGCACCCGGCTGGGGAGGTCTCGTGCGAGGTGCGGCATGGCGGGATCTACGAGCAGCGGCGGTCCGACAACACCATCGCAATCCAACTGTTGCAGCCACGTATCAGCACCCGGCCTGCCACGACAACACCACTCGCACCCGACCAGGGGCTCGGTGACGACCCGCCTCTGACCGCCCCGCAATCACTGGCGTTCTGGGGCCGAGGCGTGGGCGGGGACTGGCAGATCACGATCCCGCAGGAGCAATTCGACTCGGGCTTGGACCTCAGCACACTGACGGAGATCCAGGTCTGGATCCGGTACCAGTTCATCCGTTGACGGCGGCGGCATGACGGCCCGATCGCCGCGGAATTTCGGCGGCGGCCGATGCGCCGCAGCAGAAGCCGCACAACCTCGCCAGCGCTGCCAATGAGTCCCCGGAAACATGGCGGCGACACGGCTTTGAGATCGACTCGGCCGCGCTCGGCAACGCCAGGTCTTGGACCAGATCAACGAGCGGGACCCTACCGACGTGGAACAGCTGACACTGCCAGACCACCAAAAGCGCCCACCAGCACCGCTGGGCCGCCGCACCTCCGAAACGCCGAGGCAGAGCACTGGCCATGGTCTCGGGCGGCCTCACACTGGCGAAGGCGCTGGGACCGCCTGGCCCAAGGACCTCCCCACCGCCTCCCTGAGCGGCTCGCGACAGGCGGCCCTGCCACTACACCCCGGGCCGCATCAAGCCCATCATCGCGACGATCGCCGACCTGCCCGACTGACCGGCGGCCGCGGACCCCGGCATGCCCGGGAAGCGGCGCGGCCTACCGGGCCCGCGGCCGCCGCTGCAGCAGAACGTCGTAGGCTGCGACGGAGGCAGCGGACGAGTGTAGGGCGGAGCGACGGCGAGGCGGGCCTGCCGCGCGTCCTCGGCCAGAGCGTCGGCGCGGGTGGCGCGGCGGGCGCGGTGCGAAATCGAGGCGGGGCGTCCGGTGTCGCGACGGATGGCGCCGCCCGAGCCCGGTGGTGGCGTCCGGCGGACTCTCGGTGCGCCGTTCACCCTGCCCGCCGCCGCTGCAACAGAAGCCATCGAAACCTTCCGACAAGCAGCAGCCGATGTGCAGGGCAGGTAACACGGCTGGCAGGAACGCGCGTTCGCGGGCGGCGGCGACCCGGAGCCGGGCGATCTCGTCGCCCGCGGGCGGCTCCGTCAGCCGGCGCTCGGCCTCCAGGGAAGACATGTCGGACGACCACCGCGCGCCACCGGATGGCGCTGGGTGCGACGATCAGGCGGCCGATTCGTTGGGGGCGGCACGGTCAGGTGGGGCGGCGGCTTCTCGGGCGCATGATCAATGCGGCCACGTAGTAGGCGCATGCGTCTTCGGGCGAGGGGTTGGCGTAGCCGTGGGCGATGTCGGCGGCGAAGTAGGCCGAGTCGCCGGCCTCCAGGTGGAGGCGGGTTCTGCCCACGGTCAGTTGGAGGCGGCCTGTTTCGACGGCCACGTACTCGTGTGAGCCGGGGGCGTAGGCGGGGAAGGATCCGGCGTCGCAGCCGGGCGGGAGCGTCGCGCGGAGCAGTTCAAGGTTCACGCCGGGCACGACGGGAGACAGGATGGCGCGCCGCCAGCCGCCCGGGTGGTCGCTCACGTCCTGTTCGGCGGCGCGCCGGACGATGATTCGCTCCTGATCGGGAGCGGCCACCAGGCGGGCCAGGGGAAGGTCGAGCCCTCCGGCGATGCGCGCGAGAACGGTGATCGTGGGTGCCTTGGCGCCACGCTCGACCGCCGAGAGCATGCTGACGCTCACGGCCGACCGATCGGCCAGTTCCTGCAGCGTGAGCGCGCGCTCGGTGCGCAGCCGCTGGAGTAGTTCACCGAGGGCTTGAAGGTCGAATTCCATGCCTGTACTATAGAGTACTAATTCTCCTATAGTAGAGGGAGTGAGGTTGTGGCGACGGTGCGGGACAGCGGCGTGGTCGTTCGGCCGGCCGGTTCGCACGATCTGCGCGCGGTGACACGGATCTACGCCCACTACGTCCTGAACACCGTGGTGACCCTCGAAGAGGATCCGCCGACGCTCGGCGACTGGCGGCGCCGCGCGGAGGGGGCGTGTGCCCAGGGGCTGCCGTTCCTGGTCGCCGAGGACGCGGGAGAGGTCACCGGCTTCGCCTACTGCAAGCCGTGGCGTTCGCGGTCGGCCTACCGGCACACGGTCGAGGACTCGGTCTTCGTGGCCGCCGGGGCGGCGCGGCGTGGCGCCGGCCGCCGGCTGCTGCGGGGGCTGCTGACCGACAGCGCCGCCACCGGAATGCGGCAGATGGTCGCCGTGGTGGTCGAGACCGGCGACCCCGCGTCGGCCGCACTCCACCGATCATGCGGATTCGACGAGGTCGGACGTCTGTCGGCCGTCGGGCTCAAGCACGGCAGGTGGCTTGACACGCTCCTGCTCCAGCGCTCGCTACCGTAACCGGCGATCCGGAACTCGTCGCCGCCGAAGGCGACCAGCGCACCCCAGAGTGCTTCCCTCGAACTTCCGGACAACTGCAAGGCGCTCTCGCCGGCGGCCTGAGAGTTCGAGCAGAAGCCGGGACCCACGAGACCAACGCCGTTGCCTCCTCCATGATGCCGTCCCCCAGCCATGCCTCGACTGCTGCTGGGCAACAAGACCGGGGCGACGCGGCCGAGTCGCGAGACTGTCCGACCCGGTTGACATTGTCGCAAACTATGACTCACTCTGTTGAGACAATCTTTGCGACATTAGGAGGCGGCATGCGCCAGGCCGATCACTCGGAAGCCGATCACACGGAGGCCAGGCGGTGGCTGGCCGGGCACGGTCTGGCCGATACCGAGCCGTCCCCGCTGCTCGCGGCGCGGCTGGCGGCGCGGCGGCGCGCCAAGGTCGCCGACAGCCTCCTGCTGGCCGCGTTCATAGTCGGCGCGGCGCTAACGCATGCGTTGACGCTGCCCGCCGACGTCACCTCCTCCTGGCCGCCGCTGCTGGTGCTGGCGGCGTTGGCGGCCGGGCTGCTGGTGGCGCAGTGGCTGCTGGGCTGGTGGGTGCGGCGCGTCGACCGCAGGCTCGGCGCGCACCTGTCCCGGCGGGTGGCCCACCCGGTCGAGCTCGGCTGGCCGGCGGTGCTGGGCCGGCCGTACGCCCTGTTCGTGGCCGGCACCTATACCGGCGCCTTGCTGCTGGCGGTGAGCGTGTTGCCGATCTCAGACTCCGGCTTGCGATCCGGGGCGGTCGTCGTGCTGATCGGCCTGGCAGGCACCGGCGCCGGAATCATCATGCAGCTGCACCAGGTGCTGGCGAGCCCGGCCGTGGCGCAGGACCAGGCGTCGCTCACCGCCGATGTCATCATGCGGGTCGAGGACGCCCGCGCCCTGGTCACACCCAGCCTGGCGTGGGCGCTGCCGGCCATCTTCCTGCACGGAGAATCGCTCGGCTGGTGGAACGTGGTCGCGTTGGCGCTCGTGGTGGCGGGCGTCATCGCGCTCTGGCTGATCCAGCTCCGCAGCGCCGAGGTCGCGGCGGCGGCACGGCGGGCCATGGACACCCGATGATCGTCATCGATGCGGCCTCACCGACGCCGCCGTACGAGCAACTCCGGGCCCAGCTCGCCAGGCAGATCCAGGACCGCACGCTCGCCGTCGGCACCAGACTGCCGACCATCCGCCGCCTGGCGGCCGATCTCGGCCTCGCCGTGAACACCGTCGGCCGGGCCTACCGGGAACTGGAGGAGGCCGGACTGATCGAGACCCGCGGACGAGCCGGCTCATATGTCTCGGCCGCAGGCGAACAGGCCCGCGAGCAGGCCCACCGCGCCGCCGGTCAATACGCGGCGATCACCACCAGCCTCGGCATCGACCCCACCGAAGCGATCCAGATCGTCCAGGCGGCACTGGGCCGTACTCCAGGCCCATAGACCACCGGATACCCGCCGCCGCGCGGTCTGGCCACCCCTGCTCGCCGCGCCGATACCCGCCCCCGCCACGCTCGGCAATGACGACTACCCTCAGCTACCTTTCGGGTGGTGACGCGGACCCGAGTGGAGGGCCTTCTGCGACTCCTCCGGCCGGGGCGCCCTCGTCGCGATCTGGAAAGCGGTCCGAGCACACCACGGCGACCTGGTCGTGGCCCGCCCAGGGGTGCTCCTACATCAAAGCCGGTGGCGACCAGCAGGCGCCCATCCACTGGTCGCGGCGTCGACCGGGCGCTGCGCGCGATGTGTTACGGCTCCGCGAGGGCTACTGCCGCTCGCGCTGGTGCCAGGCCCGCCGCGATGCCGAGACGAGCACCTTGGCCGCCGGATCGTCATCGGCGACCGGGTCCGCCCCCTCGACGGGCGCACCCACCACTGTTCGCCGCCCTGGCCGTGACCGCCCTGGCCGTGACCGGCCCGGCGATGCCCGCCGCCGCGGCCCAGGGCCCCGACCTCCCCAGCTACCACTGCAATCAGCTGAGGAAGCCACCGGAAAGCCGGTGGGTCGGGGAGAACGGCTACATGCCCTGAACGGAGCCACACAGGCTGCCGCGAGCTCACGGGCACGTTCACCATCAGGGGTTACGGCGGGCCCATCGACGGCGTAGGTGAGGATGCGCGGGGTCTTGAGGATCCGGCCGTAGTGCGCGATCGCC
Organism: Actinomadura sp. KC216; assembly: GCF_004348535.1. Lineage (GTDB taxonomy): Bacteria > Actinomycetota > Actinomycetes > Streptosporangiales > Streptosporangiaceae > Spirillospora. The sequence continues at coordinate 19,797 of NZ_SMJX01000045.1, read as the reverse complement.
TTGCCGAGCTGGTCCTAACCGCACGACCGGGACGAGGAGGCGCAGCGCTCCCACCGGCGAACACGGGCGGTCGAAGGGCCGATGGCGTTCCAGATGGCTTCTAGCGAGACATCACACTTCAGAGGGCCACTTCGTCATAGGGGTGAGAAGCCGAGGCCCCTCAATGATCGAAGGAGTGTTCATGCCCGCACAGCACGAGGTCGACGAAGCCAGGATCCGCCAGCAGGTCGACAAGATCGTCGAAGGGATCCGGGGCAAGGACCTGAAGGCCCTGGAGCAGGTCTACGCGGCGGACGTCGTGTCCTTCGACATTGAGCCGCCGCTGCAGCACGTTGGGATCGCGGCGAAGCTGAAGAACTGGACGAACGTGTTCACGCTCTTCCGAGAGGTGTCGTACGAGGTCCGCGACCTGAAGCTCACCGTGGGAACAGATGTCGCCTACGGGCACTGCTTCGGCCGGCTCAGCGGCACGCTGGGCGACGGAACGGCCACGAGCGGCACGTGGGTCCGGGCCACCTTCGGCTTTCGCAAGATCGACGATGACTGGCTGATTGCGCACGACCAGGCCTCCGTACCGATCGACATGCTGAGCGGCAAGGGCGTGGCCGACCTGGAGCCCTGACCAGGCACTGACCGGAGCGTCCAGGGCCCAACCGCCCGCCGAGGCCCCTCACCCGGCCTCACAGGTCAGGGACCTCGGCGTCGATCAATGACGTCCTGCTTCGTACCGGCCGGACCCCGCAGCCGGGAAGAACGCGGGTCGCCGCTCCGGGCGGCACCGTGGAATGAGTGCCCGGCTCCTTGCCTCGTCCCAGCTGTCAAGGGTCACCGTGCTCAGCCCCGAGCAGGCCCTCGACAATTCGCCGTCGGTGCTGGCCGCGCTGTCCGCCCACACCGACGTCCGGAAGGTCGACGGGACGCCCGGATTGGTTTACGGGGCGGCACCCTGCGTCCACGAAGGGCATCACCCTGCGGGACGACCTGGGCCCCGGCCGCTCGGTGAAGGCGGACCCTGAGGTCCACCCGGGGCCGGTGGCCGTGGTGGGACGCCGAAGCCGCCCGCGGGTTGAGCGGGCTTTCGGGCGACCATCGCGACGCGCACGCCGGCGACCGTCCCGGCCACCGCGGGTGCCAGCAGATCCCAGCGGCTGAAGCCCGGATCCAGCACCGTGAAGATGAAGACGATGTCGAAGGGCGTGCCGTTGGTGACGGCGTCGAGGATGACAGCGCACCGGACGCCGATGTTGAGCGCGACGTACCCGGCGATCACCGCGACGATCGGGGCCGCGGGCCCGCGCGGGCGGGTCGGTAGGAGACCGACCGCCGTGATGAAGCCGATGATGGCGCACGCCAGCGCGTGGTAGGCGGTCGAGTCCCGGATCCCCTCGTCGAGCAACGAGGACGGGTGGAAGCGGATGAACATCAGGATCGCGCCCACGCCCGTGGCGACCGCGCCGCCGACGAGCACGAGCGCGATGGTCCCGACAACGGGAGTCGCAGGGCGCGGCTGGGACATCGGGCCATTAAAGGCGACGATCGTCCGGTTCAGAAGACGGCGCGCACGTGGCGGGTCGGGCGGCGCTGACCACCGGTCGAGCCGGGCATGGTCTATTCCAGCAACCGTTGCCTGATCAGCTCCATCACTTCCGCGCGGCTGCGTTTGCCGTTGTCGGCGGCGTGGAAGTGGTTGCCGATGCGCACCGAGACCGCGATCAGGCAGCGGACCTCGACTTCGTCCTCATCGGGGCAGAAGGAGGAGAACACAGAACGCAGGTAATCCATGCGGCGATTGTCGACGCGGCGCAGGCGCTCGGCGACGGTCGCGTCGCGGCGAGCCCAGTCGCGGATCGCCAATTCGGCGGTGGTGCTTCGCACGGTCCCGTCGGCGGTGGCGACGATGGAGAACAGCCGCTCCAGCTTGGCCCTGGCATCGCCCCCGCCGCTCTCAGCCTCTTCGATCACGCTCTCGGTGACCTCGTACTCCCAGGCGTCGAGCATTTCGACCAACAGCGCGTCCCGGTTGCGGAAGTACCCGTAGAAACCGCCCTTGCTGACGCCGAGCGCCTGCGCCAGCGCCTCGATCCGGACCGCTTCGGGGCCGCCTGCGACCAGCGCCCGCAAGCCTTCCTCGATCCATTTGCCCCGTGGCGTGCGGGTCGCGCCCATGGTGTGCAGCTCCTCACATCCCCCCGAGTATACGGGGGCGTATACATGGTTCTAAGCTGAATGTATACGCCACCGTATAGATAGGGGCCTGCTCGTGCGACTTCCTCGAACCGCCCACACCGACCGCCCCTGGAGAATCCACGAGATCGTCGGCGACTTCACGGTGGAGGACGTGTGGGCACTGCCCACCCCCGGCGGTCCCGACGACCTGGTGTGGCTGGTGCGCCAGATCGCCGATGGGGTCCGCGGCGGCGTGACAGGAGAAGGGCCCATCTCCAGGGCGCTGTTCTCCGTCCGCTGGAAGTTCGGAAAGCTGCTCGGCTGGGACAGGTCCGATACCGGCGTCGGCGCCCGGGTGCCCTCTTTGCGGGACCGGTTGCCGACGGACCTGCGCGAGGGCCCCCAGGGCCCCGACCTCGGCTCCTCCCCGTTCACCTCCCTCTACCAGAGAGACGACGAGTGGGCCGCCGAGATGGGCAACAAGACCGTGCACGCGGTGATGCACATCGGCTGGGTCCCGGACGGGTCCGGCGGCTACCGCGGCCAGATGGCCGTCTTGGTGAAACCGAACGGCCTATGGGGAACCCTCTACATGGCCGCCATCAAGCCCTTCCGCTACCTCGGGGTATACCCGGCACTGATGCGCTCCATCGGCCGCGAGTGGCAGGCGAACGCCGCCAGACGCAGCGTGCATGGAACACCCGGAGAACACCGCAAGTGAAGCACCGATGCCGCTGACATCGATCGACCTCTTCGCGCAACGCTGACAGCGCTTTCCCGAGCACCCAGCCGTCATCCTGGACTCACCAAGCTGCTTGCCGATCGTCTAGGGGCTGCAACGCGAAAGCCGCCGACCAGAACCGGGGGGGGCGTCCCCCCCGAAAAAAACTGCGGGCGACCTGGAAGGCTCGAAGCGCCGACCATGGTCGCCCGACTCGTGGAGGTGGCGGGAATCGAACCCGCGTCTTTCCACGGACTACGGTTGGCAAAGGGTGGTGACCATCGAACGATGCCGCATGACCTGCATATATATCAAGATCACTCATTTGTCGCCATTGATCAGTGTTGGCTCCCGTTGGGAGTATTTCGGGAGTAAACAGGGACTATGTCGTCATCTCCGGCTGCTGAGTGACCCCTGCCAGACCAGACGCGATGCGCCTGAACGGCGAGAGCAGAGCAAGCGGGACGGGGGGTCTAAAGCCCGCTCCGAGGGCCCGTTCAGGGTGCCGTCGCGCTCATTGGCTTCTCGCGGCGGAGTCGCAGGGATCGAACGGTCACCCAAACCCATCCAAGATCGCAACCTCGCCGTTAGCACCCGCACCCGCCCCGGAGGTGCGCCGGAGCGACAGCAAGCACACCCGTCCGCCTGCCCGCCACGGGAGGAGCACCCCTTGCGGAGTCCACCGCGGCCCCCCACAGGACCGTCCGTCGATGAGGAGCGGTCGCGGTTCGGTCGCGCCACGTGCGGCACCATCCCCGCATACGCGGGGAGCACGCCGACGTCGTCTTCGCCGTTCCCGGCTTCAAGGGACCATCCCCGCGTACGCCGGGGAGCACCCGGAACCCGTCATGATCAAGTTCCTGGTCTGGGGACCATCCCCGCGTGCGCGGGGAGCACTCTGGCTGACCTAGGCGTTTAGGTCTGCGCGGGTTGAGTGCGGGACCGGCGGGCCTGGCGATGGCGGCGGCGGAGTAGCAGGGAGTAGAGGGCCCCGAACGCCGTCCAGGCGAGGTAGAGGCCGGGCAGGCCGAGGCCCAGATGGACGCCGAGCAGCCAGGCGAGCGGGATCAGCGCGGCGTAGTCACCGACAACGGAGGCGACCATGACCGAGCGGGTGTCGCCCGCGGCGCGCAGCGCGGCCCCGTAGGCGAGGGCGGGCAGCAGGGGCGCCAGGCTGAACAGCGCCAGAGGTATGGCCGACCAGGCACGGTCGGCGACCGCCGGATCGGAGGCGATCAGGGAGGTCAGCGGGCCGCCGCCTAGAAACACGGCGGCGGCGGGGACCAGGAGCAGGACCGACAGCAGCCGCAGCCCGGCGCGCCGCCACGCTTCTGCGCGGTCGCGGTCGCCCGCGCCGAGTGCCTGTCCGGCAAGGATGGTGATGGCCGTGGCGGCGCTGGTCAGGACGGTGAACAGCACGAGCGTGAGGTTGTCGACGATGCGGTAGGCGGCCAGGTCGTGGGGGCTCATCCGGGCGGCGAACGCGGCGAGCAGCGCCTCGTTGAAGTAGCCGATGCCCATCGCGCACATCTCCGGCCATCCGATTCGCCACAGGCCGCGGGTGATCTGGGCGGTGGCGGCGGGGACGGCCCGCACGCGAGGGAACCTGGTTCTGGCGTAGGCGAGCAGGTAGACGGTGCCGGCGGCGGTGGCGGCGAGAGTGGCGGCCGCGGCGCCGTGCACGCCGAGGTCCGCGCCGAAGATCAGCAGCAGGCCGAGGGGCAGGTTGACGGCGTTGGCCAGCAGCGCGGTGTACATCGAGACACGGGTCGCGCCGATGCCCGCGCAGGCGCCCTGCAGGGTGAAGGAGACCGCCGCGAACGGGACGGCGACGGCGAGCACGCGCAGGTAGCCGGCGCCCGGGCCGATCAGGTCGTCGTCGGCGCCCAAGACGGTCAGCACGGGTACGGCGGTGACGTACAGGGCAGCGCCCACGGCGACTCCGGCGGCCGCGGAGGTAAGTACTCCGGTCCGGACGACCTGTGCGACCTCCCCGCGACGCCCCGCGCCGTGATGCTGGGCCACCTTCACCTGGACGGCGGTGGCCCAGCCGCGGACGATGACCAGCGCCACCAGATAGACGGGGGCGGCCAGGGCGAACGCGCCGAGGGCGCTCGTCGAGAGCCGGGCCAGCAGGATGGTGTCGACGACGTTGAGCGAGATCTGGGTGAGCCCGGCGACCATCAGCGGGAGGGCGAGCTTCCAGATCGACCGCATCCCGGTGCCCGGCCGGGCGGGCGCGGTTTCGCCGGTGGGCTCCGCGGGTGTCACAGGGCGGCCTGCGCGGCTTCCAGCAGTTCGGTGTCGCGGCTGAGGAGGATCAGGGTTTCCACGCGCGAGTCCTTCCAGGCGGAGATCCGGTCGACGATCGCCGGGAGCGGCCCCGCGAGCGCGACCTGGTCGAGGAGCGTGCCGGGGACTGCCGCGGCGGCGTCGTCCCTGCGTCCTTCGGCGAGGTGGTCGCGGATGTCGTGGGCCGCGCCTTCGTATCCCATCTGGCAGGCCACGTCGAAATAGGTGTTGCGGACGCCTGCGCCGGCGGCGCCGATCAGGTGCGCGAACAGCGGGCGCAGCTCGTCGCGCCCCTCGGCCGCCGTCGCGGCGCGGGCCACGTACAGGATCGGGGCGATCTTGACGTCGCCGGGAGCGCGCCCGCCCCGGTGGCTTCCCTCGTCGAGGGGACGGGTCAGGGCCTTCTCATGCTCGGGGGCGTACATTCCCGACAGCCAGCCGTCGGCGATCTCGCCCGCCAGCGCGACGCTCTTCGGGCCGATGGCGCCCAGGTAGAGCGGGATGCGCGAGCGTAGCGGTTCCATCTCCGATCGGACTGGCCGTGCCCGTCCGGTGGACCCGGGCCCATGGTAGGGAAGCTGGTATATCTCGCCTTCGTGGTGGACGCGCTCGTCCCGCGCGACCGCCTTGCGGACGATCTCGGCGTACTCGCGGACGCGCTGGAGCGGGCGGGCGTAGGGCTGCCCATGCCAGCCCTCGGCGATCCAGGGCACCGACAGTCCGAGACCGAGCTGGAAGCGTCCGTTCGACAGGACGTCCAGGGTCATCGCGGTCATCGCGGTGGCCGCCGGGGTTCTGGCGGGGATCTGCATGACGGCGGTGCCGAGCTTGACGCGTTCGGTCACGGCGGCGAGGTATCCGAGGACGCTGACGGCGTCGGGGCCGTACTCCTCGACGCTCCACACCGAGTCGACGCCGATGCGTTCGGCGTGCTCGACGATCGGCAGCACGTCTTCGATCGGCTCTCCGCCGTAGCCCAGGGCCAGCCCGAGACGCATGGGGCGTTCCTTCCAGGTGGGGTGGGTCAGGAGAACGGGAGGGGGTCGCGGACGAGGCCGTCCTCGGTGAGCGGGCCGGGCGTCCAGCCCCGCGCCGGCGGCTCTCGGTAGAGCCGCTCGCCGCCGAGGAAAGGGAACGCCGCGGGGGCGTTGGAGTACAGGCCCGGCACGATGACGCGGACGACGCTCAGCCCGGCCTCCGCGGCCTCGCGGGTCGTGAGGTCGACTACGACGGCGCGCAGCCCCTGGTCGTCGAGCAGGCTCAGGTAGCGGCCGAGCCGCTGGTGCGGCCCGGCCGGAACGGCGGCAGGCTCGGCGCGGGCGGACCCGGGGTGAGCGGGGGCGGGATGAGCGGGTGCTGGGTGAGCGGGCCTGGGGTGGCGGAGCCGGGCCAGCCGCCCGTCCTGCGCCCGCGGGTCGAGGTAGAGCTGGAGATGCAGCCGCACGTCGTTGACGTCGCGGAGATCCGGGCGGAAGCCGTCGAGGTAGGCGCGGTCACTGCGATGGGCTCGGTACGGCCGGCCGGTGATCTTCCCTGCGCGGACGGCTGTCCAGAACGGTCCGCCGGCGTCCAGCAGGTCCAGGCCCGCCTCGTGCATGCCGAGGGCCTCGGTAAACGCCTTCGCGGTCGCCGCCTCCGGCGCCGGGCGGCAGGCGCTGCCGAAGGCGACCAGCCGGCGCGCCGGGTCCTCGACGAAGACTCCGGCGACCTGCACCTCGAAGGTCGAGGGGATGCGCAGCAGGGACACGCGCAGCCCGGCCCGCTCGGCCTCGGTGAGCGCGGTCGCCAGGGGCCCGTTCGCGTCCGGCTCGAAGGCGGGGGCGGTCGCGGGGGCTCCGCTGAGCCACCAGAGCGTGACCGCGTCGCGTTCCAACAGCTCTTCCAGCGCGGGAAGGGTCGCCTCCAGCGCGCTCGTCCCAGCGGCCGTCCCGGCGAGCAACGGGTAGTTGGTGGGCGGCTCGGCGGCGCGCTCGCCGCGGAAGTAGTTGACGTAGACCAGGGAGGCGGGCACGAGGATCTCGTCGTCGCCATCGAGCGTGCGGCCCGGTGCCCAGGCGATCTCCAGGCCCGGTGTCAGCGCGACGAAGGGAAAGCCGCGGTGTGCGTACTGCGCGGCCGAGTACAGCGCGAACTCGCGCGGGTCGACCGCGTCCGCGCCCGCTCGGCGGAGCGCCGTGAACGATCCGGTGGGAAGCCGGGGAGGCACGACGTTCGCGCAGTAGCGTTCGACGGCCTCGCCTATGGCGGCCCGGCGGGCGGCCTCGTGATCGGCCAGCGCGGCACCGCCGGTGACGGTGTCGACCGTCCATGGCGCGTGCTGGGGATGCGACGACGCCCAGGCGCTGTAGGAGACGCACGACGGGACGGGACGCACCCGCGGCCGGTCGAGCTCGACCCGCTCGACGAGACCCGATCGGTCGCCGCGCACGATCTGGGCTTTCACCGGCTCCTCATCGCTCCTTCCCGTCCCGCCCGGTTGAGGGGTGAGGGAGCGGCCCGCGGGCCGCTCCCCCGACACCCGGTCAGTAGTCGGTCAGTTCTCGGCCTCCTCGGCCTGCTCGGTTTCGCGGTCCTCGCGCCACTCGAACGGGGCGTCCACCGCGGGGGTGTGGGACTTCAGCCCCTTCTGGGGCTCCTCCGGCTCGGCGAATCCGTGGTGTGCCATGGCGGTCTCCTTTCGGAGCGCACAGAACATGCACCCTCTATCGCAAGTTCTGCGCACCTGCGATCTAGTTGCAAGTAGCGTAAGTGGATATCGGCTTAGCGGTCAACGGGGGCCGAGCGCGTTCTTTTCCGCAATTCCTTGATCGCCGGCCTGCTTCGCCAATGAGCAGTCCTCGCACTTCTCCCCGTCCGGAACCCGGTAGTACAGGCAGCAGCTGCGGCGCCGGAAGCCCAGGCGGGCCGAAATGATCCGCCCGGTCCCGGAGAGACGGCCAGTGCTCAGCAGCTCCCCGGTGAGCTCGGCGAGGCCGGCGTGCAGTTCCGGGCGGGCGGTCAGGGTCGCGCGGGCGGCCTCGGCCAGGGCCGAGGCCGCGTTGCCGTACAGCAGGCCGGCGGCGACCTTGACGCGCAGGCCCGCCGCCAGGCGGTCCAAGTGCCGGACGACCACCGCCTGGTAGAGCGCCTCCGCGAGGCGCCCGTCCGGCGCGGGTACGCGGTGGCCTCGCGGGGCCGGGACACCGAGTGCGGGACCGCTCTCGGCCCGCCGCAGTTCTCCCAGGTCGAGGACGATGCCGTGCGCGGCCGCACCGTACAGGACCGGTGACCACAGCCGCGCCGCATGCCCGAGCTGCGTGATCGAGGCCGCGATCCGCATCTCGGCGGCGCCGTAGCGCAGCGCGGTGGCGTCGACCAGGTCCTGCATGCCGTCGGCGTAGGCGTCGTCGGCCGGTCGCCATCCGGTCTCCGGGCCTCCCACGGCGATCGCGAAGAAGCCGCCCAGCGAGGCGGCCTCGGCGAGCGCCGCCATGACGGTGTCGGGCGAGACGGGCGAGAGACGCGTCATGGATGCGGTCCTCCTTTCCGCGGCAACCGGCAGACGTTTTCGGAGTTCACCTTCCGCCGGGTTTTCGGAGTTCAGCCACGCGATATCCGGGTCATCGGCTCGCCATTTCTCAGATGGGTCCTGGGGGAAGAACGGTGATCTGCGGGTGGCCGCTGCGGGGATGCTCGGCGACCTCGGCGTCGACGCGGTAGACGTCGGCCAGCAGTTCCGGCGTGAGCACGTCACCCGGTGGCCCTGTCGCGACGGTCCGGCCGGCGTCCAGGACGTGGAGGCGGTCGCAGAACGAGGCGGCCAGGTTGAGGTCGTGCAGGGCGACGACCGCGGTGACGCCGAGGCGGCGGACGAGACGGAGGGCGTCGATCTGGTGCCGCAGGTCCAGGTGGTTGGTCGGCTCGTCCAGGACCAGGATCCCGGTTCGCTGGGCCAGCGCGCGGGCGATGAGGACGCGCTGCTTCTCGCCTCCGGACAGGCGATCGAACGGCGCGTCGACCAGGTGCGCGGCCTCCAGTTCCGCCAGCGATCCGGTGATGATCTCGCGGTCACCGGTGTCGTCGCCCTGGAAGGCGCGCTTGTGCGGGGTGCGGCCCATCGCCACGACGTCGTACACGGTCAGCTCGAAGTCGCCGGGCGTCTCCTGGAGGACGGCGGCCAGGCGCCTGGAGAGGTGTTTGCCGGGCATGCGCCAGACGTCCTCGCCGTCCAGCAGGACCCGTCCCGAGGTGGGGCGCCGCGCGCGGTAGAAGGTGCGCAGCAGGGTGGATTTCCCGGCGCCGTTGGGGCCGACGAGCCCGACGATCTCTGCCGGCGCCGCGGTCAGCGAGACGGCGTCCACCAGGGTCCGGCCGTCGATGACGACGGAGACCTCCTCGGCCCGCAGCGTCCCGGCCGGGGGGCCGGTGCCCGTGGTCGGCGCGTCCATGGTCACCGCGCCGCCTTCCGCCGCATCAGGAGGAGGAAGAAGGGGCCGCCGACCAGAGCGGTGAGGATGCCGACGGGGACCTCCTCGGGGCTGATCAGGGTCCGCGCGGCCAGATCGGCGAGGATCAGGAACCCGGCGCCGAGCAGGGCCGCGGCGGGCAGGGCGCGGCGGTGGTCGGCGCCGACGAGCAGCCGCACCGCATGCGGCATGATCAGCCCGACGAACCCGATGGAGCCGCTGACCGCGACGATCGCGCCGATCATCAGGGCGACCAGCGTGAACAGCGCCCCGCGGAAGCGGTGCACGTCCAGGCCCAGGGCCGCGGCGGCCTCCTCCCCGGCCAGCAGCAGGTTGAGCGGACGGGACAGCCCGAGCAGCACCGCCGTGCCCGCGAGGACCACGGCGGCGGGGAGCCACAGCAGCGTCCAGGTGGTACCGGCCAGGCCGCCGAGCATCCAGCGCAGCGCCGATTCGGCGGCGCGGGGGTCGTCGGAGGTGATGACCAGGTAGCTCGCGACCGCCGTGAGCACCTCGGCGGTGGCGACGCCCGCCAGCACCAGCCGCACCGTGGTCATCCGTCCGCCGGAGCGGGCCAGGAAGTACACCAGCACCAACGCCAGTAGCGCGCCCGCGAAGGCGGCCAGCGGCATGGAGAACATGCCGAACCACGCGACCGGGAACACCACCACGAGCACCGCGCCGACCATCGCGCCCGAGGACACGCCCAGCAGCATGGGGTCGGCCAGGGGGTTGCGGACCACGGCTTGCAGGGCCATCCCGCAGACCGACAGGCCCGCTCCGACCACCGCGCACAGCAGCACGCGGGGCAGCCGGACGTCCATCACGATCGTCTCGCGGACCGGTGACCAGGCCGGGTCCGCCAGGGCGGGATGAAGCTGGTGGAGCAGGATGCCCCAGACCTGGCCGGGCGGGATCCGCACCGAGCCCGCGGCGATCCCCGCCGTGCCCGCCACCAGCACCAGCCCGCCGAACAGCGCCAGGACCAGCGGATAGGGAAGGCGGGTGCGGGCGCGGTGGGCGGCGGCGACCGGCGCCCGTCCGCCGGAGACGCGTGGCTCGGCGAGGCCGGTCATCCGAACCGGTCCGGGTGCAGCTGGCGGGCCAGCGACTCGACAGCGGAGGCCGCTCGGACGCCGGTCACCGTGGACGACAGCGGCAGGACCGCGAACCGCTTGTTCCTGATGGCGGGGACGTCCTTCAGCGCCGGGCTGGACAGCAGGAATCTCTTCTTGTCCTCGGCGGGCTGGTCTCCGTAGTCGTAGATGACGATGGCCTCGGGCGCCCGCGCGGCCAGTTGCTCGAACGAGACGTCCCCGTAGGCCTTGCTCACGTCGGAGAACAGGTTGGTCCCGCCCGCCAGCCGGATGATCTCGTTGCCGATCCCGGCGCCGCCCGCGGTGTACACGGTCTTGTCGCCGCTGTCGTAGACGGCGACCCTGACGGGGGTCGCGGCGGGAGCCGGCTCGGCGAGCCGCGCCTTGACCCGCTCCAGGACGGCGCGCAGCGCGGCGATGCGCCGCTCGGCCCGGTCCGGGACGCCGAAGATCTTGGCGACGGTCCGGATCTCCTCCTCGACCGTGGCCATGGTCACCGGGCCCTTGGGGCATTCCTCGATATTGAGGTGGGTGTCGATCCCGGCCTTCTTCAACGCGGCCCGGCTGCGGCCGTCCTCGAATGTGCTCGCCCATCCGCCGTAGACGAAGTCGGGCTCGGCCTCAAGCAGCGCCTCGTAGGAGGGATACTCCTTCGACAGCACCTTCACCCGGTCGTAAGCGGCCCGGAACTCCGGGAGGATCCGGTCATCGAGGTAGCCCGTCCCGACCATCGACTTCTCCAGGTCGAGAGCGAGCATCACCTCGGTCGCGTGCTGGTTCAGCGACACCGCACGCTTCGGCGGGCGCTGGTAGGTGGTCGTCACCCCGCAGTTGGCCACCGTCGCCGGGAAACCGGACGGCGCCGCTCCCGCGCGGTCGTCTCCGGCACGTCCCGTGTCGCCGCCGCATCCGGAGACCCAGACCAGCACGACCGCGACGAACAGCGCCAACACCGCTGCCCGCATACGAGTACCGGAGCGTACGGCGGCGGCCCGGCATGCGGCCGTCCGGCGCGTGACCGGGCATGTTGTGCCTCTGGGCATGCTGCCCTCTCCTCTCTGGGGAGATCCGCCCCAGCCCTGTCGAGGAGGCGACCGCGTGAGTCTCCTGGCTCTCGGGTCGATGCTCGTCCCGGCCTTCCCGCCCGCTCGCGCGGGCAGTGGCGTCGTCGGGATCCGCTCGCCGATCACAGTGGCGGGACCGCGCCGGAATCGCACCGGCTTCCTCGTCCGCCGTCGCCTACCCCGCAATGGTGACACAGGTCGCAGTTGCAAGGAAGTCGCAATAAGACACGATGGGGAGAAACACCTATCCGTTCACCGCCATCGTCCGGCTTGACGATCTGAAGCTGGCACTACTGCTCCACTCCGTCTCCCCGCGGGTCGGCGGCGTGCCGGTTCGCCTGCGATCCGCCCGCGCCCGCTAGGGCTGGATCATGAACACCTACCTCCGCCGCCGCGCCCCGGCCGGAAACCGCCGCAGAACCCAGAAGGTGACACGCTCCCCCGCATCCACCGACGACGGCACCGGACGAACCACACCCGTCCTCCTTGCGACGTCACTGCCTCGCACTCGCACACGGTCATGGCCGCCAGGAGGAATCCACCAGTGCTCTGACCACGTCCTACATGGTGGCGATACCTAGTGACGAACACATGCGGCTCCTGCGTCCGGCATCCCCCGCACCGCCGTCGCCGGGCGGCCGCGGAGCACCACCGAATGACAGCGCCACTTCGCCGGACGCGGTGCCGACAACCCGGGGGGCGCCCGTCGGCGCGGGCGACATCCGGGACGGGATCAATCAAGCCGGGTGGACCTCAACCGATGGCCGCCCCAGGCCAAGGCGGCGATTCCGGACAGCGTCAGGAGTACACCGGTACCGATGACGTTGCCGGGATGGGCGATCCACCGGTCCCCGCCGGGAGACGGGACGCTGTGACTCGCGTCTCCAGCCCGAAGGCCCCGCTCCCCACCGAGATGACAGCACCGCCGACCACCTCGGCCAACAACATCCCGACCCCTGAAGCCGTCCCCGGCCTTTTCCGCATGGTCCCTCCCACCGGCCGCTATGAACATTACGGTCGTCCCACCTCGGTGGGCACCGCCCCGGGACCGCCCCGCCCATCGGATCGAGGCGCGACCGACCGGGGACGCCGGTCTCGATGATCGTCAAGGCGGAAACAGCATGCCGAGGGCGGGCCGGACGTTACCGGCTCGGTCGCGCCACCCGGCTGCCACCTGTCGTCCTCGACGAGGGCCAGGCCGTCGCGGCGGCGATCGCGCTCCAGACCGTCCCGCGCGGCGACCGGTCGCATTCGTGATGAGCACGCACGACCGCGGCGACACCTCAACGGCATGGTGGTGCCGCTGGTCCACGCTCGTCGCGCTGCCCGCCCGCCACCTCGGGCGTAAGGATCATGGTCGGCGCCTGTCGGTGGCTCGGACACCGATAAGTTTTCGCGCCGGGGATGGTCTTTCCTGCGAGTGATCACGACCAGGGAGGCCGTCCAGGTGCGAAAGATCGTGTTCCACATGCAGACCACCGTGAACAACCGCATCGCCAACGCCGAGGGGGCGTTCTGGGAGCCGTTCCCGTGGGCCGAGGAGGAAACGGCCTACATCGCCGAGCAGTTCTCCCAGGCAGACACCTGGGCCATGGGCAGGACGACCTACGAGGCGATCGTGCCCTGGTGGGACAGGGTCGCCCGCGGAGAGACGCCCGACGACGCGCCCGTCATCACCGCCGCAGACCGCGAGTTCGCCAGGGTGCAACGGAACATGACCAAGGTCGTCTTCTCCACGACCCTGCCACCCGCCACCGACCGTCTGGTCCTCCGAGGCGATCTGGTCAACGAACTCACCGCATTGAAGCGGCAGGACGGCAAGGACATCATCCTGTCCTGCGGCCCCAAGACCCTCGCGCCGATCGCCGCCGCGCCCGGTCTGATCGATGAGTACCTGCTCGCCGTGAGCCCTGCCGTCCTCAGCGCCGGACCTCAGGTGTTCGAGGGACTCACGATCGACCTCGGCCTCGAACTGACCGATGCCAAGGTGTTCAACGGCGGCGCGATCGTTTCGCGTTACCGCGTCATTCACCACTAGGACTTGTCTCGAAGTCCGGTGCGTGACGGTGTGTCGTGATCACTAGGGCAGCAGGCTCCGGAATGATCAGCCCATTTTGCGTGCTGACCGTCGAATGCGCATGGCGCTGACCCGGTCGCCGAGTCTCCACCGGGAGCCCTGGTGCTGTTCTATCGGGCTGCCCTCGATCTGACGCGCTTGTGCCGCACGTTCGTGGCTGATCTCGTCCCGCGGCACCGCCGGCGCCTGGGTTCGCGGTGGCGGCGGCTGCCTCCGACCGTCAGGCGCTGCCGGTGCTGGTGCAGTGCACCTGCGCCGCAACAAGACCTTCGCCGCCTTGGCGCCCGCATTCGGGGTGGTAGGTGCCGCGACCTGTTGCGCTTATGGTGTTCCAGCGGTCGTGGGAACAGCGCCGCCACCGGCGAGCCAAGCCGCCTTGGCGCGGTGGACCGTTCGGTCTTTCGTGATCAACGACCGGCGGCGGGACCAGACCCAGGCGTCGGTGCTCTCGTCATCACAGCCGTCCATCCCACCGCGCGGGCGCCTGCGATAGGACGGGTCCGCCGCTCCGTCCTCTGCGGCTCCTAATTAGGACATCGGTTAACAGCACCCTTCCTATCCGCTTTGGGATGAGGGCTTGATATCGAGGCCGGTGGTTCCTTTACAGTCTAACCAGATCACCCAGCTAGAGCACTGGACTGGACCGATCGCCTCCGCGCATGTCTGATCTATATCTAAATCGAGGTGAAGATGATCGAAATTGATATTTCAAACACTCACCTTCCCCCAGCAGAACGATTCGAGCAGTGGGCCCATCAGCTACGTGAGCGGTCCCTCATGCCCACCGTGGTCCATAGTGACTCCAAAGCCGACTACCATGTGCGTGGTCGGCTACTGCAGTTCGATACTCTGCAAGTGACCGAGATCACTTTACCTGTGTCCCAGGCGTATCGGTCAGACAAACTGATCGCCCGAGGGGACCCCGAGGTCTGCCACCTGTCCTTCAGCCTTGACGGGCATCACGAATTCACTCAGGCCAGCAATTCGGTCACTGTAAGTCGGGGAGAACTGCTCTTCTACGATTCATCCCACCCCTTTCAAGGAACGATGTTCCCGGACGGTGGCTGCGCCGCGCGGACGTCCACTGTAGTGATGGCCCAGTTCCCGCGAGATCGGCTGCCGTTCAGACGTGCCGCCGTGGACCGCCTGTTGGCGACCAGGCTGCCCAGCGGGCAAGGGCTCGGGGCATTGGTCTTGCAGTGTCTGACCGAGCTCAGCAGTGGATTCAGCCGCCACACGCCGGCGGACGCGACACGGCTGTCGACCATCGCCATGGACCTCATCACCGCGCTGTGCGCGCACCGCCTGGAGGCCGAAACCGCGGTAGCGCCGGAGACGCGCCACCGGGTGTTGATCACGCGCATCCATGCCTTCATCGACGCACACCTCGCCGACCCTCATCTGACCCCCGCAAGCATCGCGGCCGCTCACCACATCTCCACCAGCCACCTGCACAACATCTTCAGCGGCCACGACACCACGGTCGCCGCATCGATCCGCGAACGCCGCCTGGAGCGGTGCCGCCGCGACCTCACCAACCCCGCCCAGGACAAGCACCCGATCAGCATGATCGCCGCCCGGTGGGGCTTCACCAGCAGCGCTCACTTCAGCCGCGTCTTCCGCAGGACGTTCGGCATGTCTCCTCGCGACTATCGGCACCTCAGGCAAGGGAGCAGCCGAACCTCGGACGCAACGTCAAGAGTTCAGGACGCATAGGCAACTACGCCGTCGATCACGGCGGCACACTGGTCTGCGTACCGGCCCTTTCCCGAAGGAAAGGGCAAGCTCTCACCGGACTAATCGCGTTATCCACGCGGGAGGAAAAGTGGCACGAAAAGCCCTGCAAGCTCTCACCATCAGCCTCACCGTCGCGGGACTCAGCGTAATAGCGTCCCCCGCAGCAGCGAACGCCTCCCCTGTCAGATCGGAGAATGCGTCATCGATCGTGGCGGACGAGCCGCCGAACCGGACACCAGCGAATATCTCCAGAAGCTGCGAATCCGAGCCTTATACTAATGGCCCTGGCGGTGCCACCGTAGAGAAGGCTATCTGGCTCAGAGACGGGCCCGGTCAGGGCTGTAACAGCGTTACCGCCACACTCCGCAAAGGCACGCGACTCGGCGGCTGGTGCTATGATTACAGCAATGCGGGGAACATTTGGTACTACGTTAGTGTCGGCGGCGCGGCTCCACACGGCTGGATCTACTCAGGAAACGTCTCAGACGGACACACGATCACCTACCGCTGCCAGTATTAGGATGCGCGCTTTCCTGAATCGTCATCCGCAGTAGCCGCGGGCGGCATGCGCATCGCCCAGCTCGTTGCGGTCGTCCTCGTGCATGTACTCGCGGTGCCGTCAAGCACGAGTGGTCGTAGCAACCGCACCCGGGCACTCCGGGCAGACCATCCCGGCCGTCCAGCCGCAATTGGACGGCAGATGACCTCGTTGGCGGAGTCGGTGACGACGACCTCAGCGGCGGCGTAGTCCTCGCCGGTCTCGTCCATCCGGCCGTTCCGCCGGGATGAGTCCATGCCAGCAGCGGAACCGATGAAGAAGGGCGCTGAGTCTGCACCGGCCCGGTAAAGGGGCCGGTGCACCCACTCGTGGTGGGCGACGTCTTGTCCTTCCGCCGTCCGCTAGGTCGTGTCTCGAAGAAGGTGGAGCCATTCGTTGATGGCGGTGATCTCAAGGACTGCCTGGTAGCGGACGCAGAGCTTGTCGTACCTGGTCGCCACCGCCCGGTGGCGTTTGAGTCGGTTGATGCCGCACTCGACGGCGTGGTCGCCGCGGTAGTCGATCGGGTCGAAGGCCGGTGGGCGGCCCCGTCCCGGCCGGGCGACACTGATCTGGGCCGTCACCGCCTCGAACTGCGGGGCGTCCCCACGCTGCCCGGCCGTCACCACCAGCGACAACGGCCGCTGGCCCTGCTCACAGGCCAGATGCACCTTGGTCGACAACCCGCCACGGGAACGGCCCAGCGCATGATCGTCCGGCTCGGCGGCCGCACCCGCGGGCGGCTCACGCTGCAGATCACCACGCCGCCGGGCCCCGGCGGCATGCTGGTGCGCCCGCACTACCGTGGAATCCACGTTCACCTCCCAGCAGATCAGCCCGGACGCATCCGCCCGGGTCTGCAGGGCCGCCAGGATGCGCGCCCAGGCCCCGGCGCGCTGCCAGCGGCGAAACAACGCGTAGACCGCGTGCCAGGAGCCGTAGCACTCCGGCACGTCCCGCCACGGCGCACCGGTCCGCACCGGCAGCGGATCCCATCGATGAGCTGGCGTTTTATCCACTTGGACGGTCGACCCGGTCGCGTGGGCACCGGCAGCAGCGGCTCCAGGATCGCCCACTGCTCATCGGTCAGGTCGAACCGCCTCGTCACCGCTAGGGTGGCCACGAGGTCTCCGGGACTCAGGGTTTTCTTGGTCGATGACTCCTGTACCGGAAACCTCACTATGTCGGGCGCTGGACATGCCGCTCATCCCACTTTGAGACACGCCCTAGGTCACGCGACGCATTGCCTCACGTTCCGAAGTCCGGTGCGCCCTCACGTACTGCACCAGACCCACGGACCTGAACAGTTCGCCCTTGCTGCCAGCGTTGCCGTCAGTCTGTCTCATCGTGCGCTGATCGCGCCGCGAAGGGTGCGTCGGATCAGGTCATCGACGCCGTGTCGTGCGACGAGCCCGTCGCCGACGGCGTGGAGACCGGTGTAGACGATGCTCCACACAATGCGCTCGATCCACTGGGCCGGGACGGTGGCGTCGAGATCGCCGTCACGTTGTCCTCGCTCGATCTCTGCCATGAGGAGCTCATCGACCGCGCCGGCGATGGGGGCGTCCGCATCGGAGGGACTGAGCCCTTGCCTGAGCATCTCAGCGTTTGGGCGCACAATGGGCGGATGCTTCAGATGCGGCCTGCGACGAGCGCGGATCGCGGTCAAGTCGCCCGGATGGTGCGGGCGCGGTGTGCCTGGCTGGAGACGCGCGGTCTACCGAGTTGGAGGGACGCGCTGGACGATCTGGTCGCTCAGTGCGACAACCCCGGTGGGGACGTGTGGGTTCTGGACGACGACGCTTACGGTGTGGTGGGGCAGATCCTTGTGCAGGATCAGGGCCCGCCTTGGGGCTGGACCGACGCTGAGCGGGCCGAGCCTGCCCTGTATCTGTCGGGATCGATCACGGACCCTGCTCTGCGCGGGGAGCCGGGGGTGAGGCCGGGGACGTTGATGGCGTGGTGGGCCGTGGATCGAGCCGCCCTGCTCGGTGTGGACTGGGTGCGGAGACACTGCCATTTCGAGCAGGTGGCCCGCTACAACCAGACGCAGGGCTTCGCCTTGGTGCGCGAGCAGCAGCGGACGCATGCCCGGTTGTATCTGATGGCGCGGCGGGCCGAGCGGCTCGATCTCTCGGAGTGGATCAGGTCAGAAACGCACGTGCGGCCTGGTCGAGAGTGATGACTTCGACCAGCTTGGAGTGGGGTTCTTCGCGGTAGAGCCCGATCTCTAGGTCGTCCACGATGATCTTGAGGCCGTCGGGTCCACCAGGCCGGATTCGATTAAGGGTGAGCCTTCGTTCAGGATGCGGTGCAGCGGTCGCAGTCCGCCCTCGATGAGGGATTGTTCGACCAGTTCGGCGAAGCTCTCGCGCAGTTACGGGTTGCAGGCGTCGTGGCTGAGCCCGAGGGTGGCCAGGTGACGGCGTTGGAGTTGTTTGAGTTCGCGCCAGTGGAAGGGGAGCTGGTCGCCAAGGTCGACCAGCGCCTGGTGGGCGAAGGGGTGCACTGGCCAGAGCCCAGCCTGTAGTAGAGGTGGGACGACGCATTCGGCTGCCAGGAGGGTGATGCCACCGGCTATCGCGGGCGGTGCGATGCCGTCGTCGCCGTACTCGATCGCGGCGCGTGCTCGTGGGCCGAGCCAGGGTAGGTCGTAGTGGTCGGCTTTGTCGGCGTCGCCGCCGCCGTCGTCCGCGTGACCGGCCCCGGCCTGCTGTTCAAGGCGGTCCAGGCACGATCGGGGCGCAGCGGCGCGCCCACGTGGATCCTCGACGCGGCCTTCCCCGCGCGCCGCGCCGCTCGTCACTCTGCTAAACGGACACCCGCACACCCTCGCGTTCCTCGCCGGACTTCACGGGGTCCGCGCCGTCCACCTGGGCGTATCCGAGTTCGGGCAGTCCGGCAGACTGGAGGACGTCGACCGCCATCACGGCCTGGACACCGACAGCGTCGCCCGCCGCTGCCCTCGACCTCGCCTAAGGAGCGGCACCATAGTGATCCGCCCCCTTCCGCACCGTCAGATCCGCCTTTCCCGAAGGATCGGGGATGCGCAAGTTCGTTGACGGGCTGCGCTCGCGCTCCGGCCTGGAGTTCGCCTCCTACCGGGAACTCTGGGAATGGTCGGTGACAGATCTCGACGCCTTCTGGAGCGCGGTCTTCACCCACTTCGGTGTCTGTGCCGCGACCCCGCCGACCGCCGTCCTCGCCGAGGGGCGGATGCCGGGCGCGGTCTGATTCCCCGGCGAGACGATCGCGGCATTCCTCGCGACGGCGGCCCTCGGGGCGAACAGAACTGGGGTTCGGCTCAGGGATGACTTGCTGGCGCTGGCGTGGCCGTTGGTCCTTCTGCCGGGATCCTAGAGCCGGGCAATGATCAGGGCGATGTCGTCGGCGCCTCCGTCGGCGACGCCGAGGCGGTCCAGGAGGGTGTCGGCCAGTTCCTCGGTGCCAAGCCGAGCGCAATCGGCGAGGCTGCCGGCGAGACGGTTCAGGCCAGTGTCGATGTCCTCGCCGCGGCGTTCGATGAGCCCGTCGGTGTAGAGCACGAAGGTGTCGCCAGGCCGGTACTGAATGCTGGCCTGAGGGCGGGGGACGTGCAGTTCGCGGACGCCCAGGGGCGGGTCGGTGCCCTGGTCCAGCAATTCGCATCCGCCATCGGGG
>NZ_SMJX01000459.1 GCF_004348535.1 Actinomadura sp. KC216 | reverse complement strand
GTTTCGGACAGGGGGCGCGGGGCTGATCCACGGGAGCGGTTCGGCAACCTTGCAGGTCAGAGGGTAGTTTTGCAGTGCAAAATCATATGTTGCAAAACTGGCGCGAGGCTTGACTCAGCCCATAACCTCCGGGCTACCGGCACGGAAATCCGGTATTGGCTCTCTGGGGCTTGGTGAGGTCCGATGCACGATCTGTTGGGCCGCACCCCTCCCCAGGGGGCCATGGGGCGCCGTCCGCCACCCTCCGGGACGGGCGCCGCGAACCGCGTGAACGTCCCCTTCCGACGCCGCGCCCAGATCGCCGGAACCGCCCGGTTCCGGAATCGTCACGAGGAGTACCCCCCATGATCGGTAGATTCACGCGCGCCGTCGTGACCGTCACGGCGCTCGGCACGCTGGCCGCGACCGCCGCGTGCGGTGTCGACTCCGGCGACTCGTCCGGTGACGGCGACAAGTCCGGCGGCACGTCCAAGGCGCTGAAGGTCGGCTGGTCGACCATCTACCTGACGCCGTCGTGGATGCAGCAGACCGACAAGATGATCAAGGACGATGTCGCGAAGCTGAAGGGCGAGGGCAAGATCGCCGACTACAAGGTGTTCAACGCCAACGGCGACACCTCGCAGCAGATCGCCCAGATCCGCGCGATGATCCAGCAGAAGTACGACGTGATCCTCGTGGACGCGGGGTCGTCCACGGCGCTGAACCCGGTCATGGAGCAGGCCGTCGGCAGCGGGATCACGGTCGTGAACTTCGACAGCCTGGTCACCTCCGAGAAGGTCGTGCGCGTCGGCACCGACCAGAAGGAGTGGGGCCGGATGATGGGCCAGTGGCTCGGCGAGAAGCTCGGCGGCAAGGGCAAGATCATCGCGTTCAACGGGCCGGCGGGCGTCGCGGTGAGCGAGGAGCGCTGGCAGGGCGCCGAGGAGGCGCTGAAGAAGTACCCGGGCATCAAGGTCGCCGCGAACGTCCACAGCGAGTACAACCTGGCGCCGGCGGCGCAGGCGTTCGCTTCGGCGTACTCCGCGAATCCCGATATCGATGGTGTGTTCTCGCAGGGTGGCGCGCTGTCGGCGGCGGCGTTGCAGACGCTGATCAAGCAGAAGAAGAAGCTCGTCCCGATCACCGGTGAGAACTACAACGGGTTCCTGAAGCTGTGGCAGCAGCACAGCAAGGACGGGTTCTCCTCGCTGTCCACGGCGCAGCCCAACTACCTGGGCGTCATCGCGCTGCGGGCGGCGGTGGCGAAGGCGGGCGGCGCGTCGGTGCCGAACCAGATCATGGTCCCGCTGCCCAAGATCACCGATGAGAACCTGGCGCAGTACGTCAAGCCGGACCAGCCGGACGACTCCTACCCGATCCAGGAGCTGCCGCAGCCCGAGATCGACAAGCTGATCGGGAAGTGACGGTGGCGCTTCTGGCCGTCGAGCAGGTCTCGAAGTCGTTCGCGGGCAACCGGGTCCTCGACCAGGTGAGCTTCGACGTCCGGGCGGGCGAGGTGCTCGCGCTGGTCGGCGAGAACGGTGCGGGCAAGAGCACCGTCCTCGGACTGGTCACCGGGCTGCTCGCGCCCGACTCCGGGCGGATCTCCTACGACGGCGAGCCGCTGCGGTCCTGGTCGCCGCACCGCGCCCGCGAGGTCGGGATCGGCTCGGTGCACCAGGAGCTCAGCCTCAACCCGCACCAGACCGTCGCGGAGAACGTGTTCCTCGGGCAGTGGCCGTCGCGGCGCGGGCTGATCCTGCGCCGCGACCTCGCCCGGCGGGCGCGGCCGCTGCTGGAGCGGGTCGGGCTGGACGTCGATCCGCTCACCCGGGCCGGGCGGCTGCCGCTCGGGCAGCAGCAGCTCGTCGAGCTGGCCAAGGCGCTCGCCTCGCAGCCGCGGCTGCTGATCCTGGACGAGGCCACCTCCGCGCTGGACGACGACCAGGTCAGAAGCGTCTTCGCGGTCGTGGACGAGCTGCGCGCCGCCGGCTCGTCCGTGATCATCGTCAGCCATCGGATGGGCGAGCTGTTCGCGATCTCCGACCGGCTGACCGTGCTGAAGGACGGCGAGGTCATGGCGACCCGCGAGCGCGCGGAGACCGACCATGACGACATCGTCCGGCTGATGATCGGGCGGGAGCTGTCCGACCTGTTCCCGCCCAAGGCCGGGGCGAGCGCGGCGGACTTGGCCCCGGAAGGGGACGAGATCGCCGCGATCCCGACCGAGAAGGAGATCGCCTCCGAGAAGGCCGCCGCCACGGAGGACGCGGATCCGGCGCCTGGTGGGAAGACGGTGCTGCGGGTGCGCGGGCTTTCCGTCCCGGGTGCCTGCGACGGCGTCGATCTCGATCTGGAGGTCGGCCGGATCATCGGGCTCGGCGGGCTCCAGGGGCAGGGGCAGCGGGCCGTGCTGCGGGCGCTGTTCGGGCTCGTCCGGCACGCGGGGAGGATCGAGCTGGACGGGCGTCCGGCCCGGCTCGCCTCCCCGCGCGAGGCCATCCGGAACCGGATCGCGTACGTCCCGGAAGACCGCAAGGTCGAGGGGCTGCACGTGGCGCAGACCGTCCGGGCCAACCTGGCGCTCACCAACCTCGACGTGGTGACGCCGGGGCGGCGGCTGCTCACCGTCGACCGGGGCGCGGAGGCGGCGCTCGTCGACGACCTCGTCGAGCGGATGCGGATCAGAGTGACCGGTCCGGAGCAGGAGGCCCGCAGGCTGTCGGGCGGCAACCAGCAGAAGGTCGCGCTGGCCCGCTGGCTGCCGTCCAAGCCGCGGATCCTGCTGCTGGCGGAACCGACCCGCGGCATCGACGTCGGCACCAAACGCGAGATCTACCATCTGCTCCGCCGGCTCGCCGACAGCGGCGTGGCGGTGCTGATCACTTCTGGGGACACCATGGAACTGGTCGGCCTGTGCGACGAGGTCGCCGTGATGTACGAGGGCGCCGTCGTCGATCGGCTGGCGGGGGACGCCCTCACCGAGGAGCGGCTCGTCCGCGCCTCCGTCACCGGGACGGTGGCCGATGACTGACCAGCCCGTGACCGAGCGGTCAGTGCCCGCCGGGCGCGGGGTGGCGCGCGAGGCCGGGGCCGGACGGTTCGGCTCCTTCCTGCGGCGGAACCTCGACGTCACCGGGCTGTGCGCGCTGCTGGTGATCCTGCTGGCCGTGTACAGCCAGTACGACTCCGAGCTGTTCACCCCGGCGTCGATCACGATCCTGTCCGCGCAGTTCCTGCCGCTGATCCTGGCGGCGATGGGGCAGAGCACGGTGATGCTCGCGGGCGGCATCGACCTGTCGCTGGGGTCGGTGCTGGCCCTCGCGATGGCGGTGTTCGCCGTCCGCGCCGAGGACGGCGTCGCGGTCGCCGCCGTGCTGGCGCTGGCGGCGGCCGTGTCGACCGGCGCCGCGAACGGCGTGCTCGTCGCGTACGCGGGGCTGCCGCCGATCATCGTGACGCTGGCGGCGTCGTTCCTGTGGGGCGGCGTCACGCTGGTGGTGCTGCCGCAGCCGGGCGGGAGCGTTCCGGCCGGGCTGGTGGACGCCTACAACAACGGCTGGAACGGGATCGCGCTGCCGTTCCTGGTGGTCGGGGCCGTCCTGCTGCTGTGGAAGACGGTCCGGACAACGCGTTTCGGGCTCTCGCTGTACGCGGTGGGCGGCAACGAGCACGGCGCCTACGCCAGCGGGATCGGCACCCGGAAAGTGAAGATCGGCGCCTACGGGCTGGCGGGGGTGTTCGTCGGCCTCGCCGGAATCGGTCTCGCGATTCAAACGGGGTCCGGCGATGCGACGATCGGGACGCCTTACACGTTGAACTCCATAGCCGCCTCGGTGCTCGCCGGGGTCAGCTTCTTCGGAGGCGTGGGGCAGATGCGCGCCACCGTGCTGGCCGCGCTGCTCATCGGGCTGCTGACGAACCTGCTGCTGTTCACCGGACTGTCGCCGTT
Source organism: Actinomadura sp. KC216 (assembly GCF_004348535.1). Taxonomy (GTDB): domain Bacteria; phylum Actinomycetota; class Actinomycetes; order Streptosporangiales; family Streptosporangiaceae; genus Spirillospora. The sequence goes on along the minus strand of NZ_SMJX01000459.1, from coordinate 1,138 downwards.
CTACCAACTGATCATGCAGGGGGCGGTGCTCATCGTGGCGATCGCCGTGAAGACGTTCGCGACCCGCGAGAGGACGGACTGATGACCGCGCTACCGCGCACCGCCGCCGCCTCGTTGCCCCGGGCGCTGAAGGAGAACCGCGCCGTCTGGGCGTTCGGCGTGCTGGTGCTGACCTGGCTCGCCGCGATCCTGTTCGCGAAGGGCTTCGACAGCGTCTCCAGCTTCCGGTACCTGGTGCAGACGGCCGCGTTCCTCGGCATCGTCGGCGTCGGGCAGACCCTCGTGGTCATGATGAGCGGCATCGACCTGTCGGTGTCGGGCGTCGTCGCGCTGTCGGCGGTGGTGTGCGCCCAGGTCGCGTCCGGATCGGGCGGGACGGCGGGCATCGCGGTCGCGCTGGTCGCGAGCGTCCTGGTCGGGCTTGCGAACGCGGCCGGGGTGACCTGGCTGCGGGTGCCGCCGATGGTGATGACGCTGGCCACCGGCACGATCGTCGCCGGGGCGCTGCTCGTCTACACCGACGGGTCGCCGAAGTCGGCGAAGGTGGCGCTGCTCGGGTCGCTCGCCAACGACCGCGTCCTCGGGGTGCCGCTCGCGTTCGTCCTGTGGATCGGCATCACCGCGGCCGCCGCCTGGCTGCTGCACGCCTCCCGCATCGGACGGTACGTGTTCGCGCTCGGCAACGGAGAGCGGGCTTCGCGGGCGTCCGGCGTGCCGCTCGCCCGGACCGCGTTCATCGCCTACGGGCTGTGCGCGCTGCTCGCCGGGGTGGCCGGGCTGGTGCTGCTCGGGTTCACCTCCACCAGCTCGCTGACCATGGGCAACCCGTACCAGCTGCTGTCGATCGCCTCGGTCGTGCTCGGCGGGACGTCCATCCTCGGCGGGCGCGGGCACGTGCTCGGCACCGTCGCCGGGGCGCTGCTGCTGACGCTGCTCACGGCGCTGCTGGCGTCGTGGAACATGTCCGAGGGCGTCCGGCAGATCGTCCTGGGCCTGCTCATCATCGGGCTGCTGCTCGCCTACGCGAGGGAACGGCGGTCATAGATGACGCGATCGGGGGAGCTGCTCAAGGAACTGGTCGGGATCGCCAGTGTCAACCCGCGAGGCGGGCCCGTCGGCACGGGGGCGGGACCCGAAC
>NZ_SMJX01000458.1 GCF_004348535.1 Actinomadura sp. KC216 | reverse complement strand
GCCCGTATCTCGGAGAGGGAGCTGCGGGCCGTTCATCTGCCGCCTTTCCGGGCGGCGGTCGAGCGGGGCGTGGGGTCTGTGATGATCTCCTACAGCTCGTGGAACGGGATGAAGATGCACCGGCATCGGTACCTGATCAATGATGTGCTGAAGGGTGAGCTGGGCTTTAGCGGGATTGTGGTTTCCGACTACAAGGGGATCGACCGGATCGACGGGCGGCCCGGGTTCACGAGGGACGAGGTCGCTTCCGCGATCAACGCCGGGATCGACGTGGCCATGGTGCCGACGGAATGGCGCCGGTTCATCGACTATCTGCGGGACGAGGTGGTGGGTGGTCGCGTGCCCATGTCCCGCATTGATGACGCCAATCGGCGGATCCTCACGAAGAAGTTCGAGCTCGGGCTCTTCGAGCGTCCGCTCGCGGACCGGTCCTATCTGAAGACGGTCGGCAGTGCGGCGCATCGCGGGCTGGCGAGGCGGGCCGTGGCCGCGTCGCAGGTGCTGCTGAAGAACGACGACGACGTGCTCCCGCTGGACGACGAGGACAAGGTCTTCGTGGCGGGCCGCAGCGCGGACGACATCGGCATGCAGTCCGGCGGGTGGACGATCACCTGGCAGGGCGAGCCGGGGCCGATCACACCGGGCACGACGATCCTGGACGGCATCCGCAAGGCCGCGGACCCGTCCGCCACCGTCGCCCACAGCAGGGACGGCAAGGGCATCGACCCGTCCTACGACGCCGCGATCGCCGTGGTGGGGGAGAAGCCGTACGCCGAGTACCACGGTGACCGGACGGGTGGCCTCGGCCTCGACGCGGAAGACCTTGAGACCATCGACCGGCTCCGCGACGCGGGCGTCCCGGTGATCGTGGTGCTGGTGTCGGGGCGCCCGCTGGACATCGCCGCGCAGCTCCCCCGATGGGACGCGCTGGTCGCCGCGTGGCTCCCCGGCACGGAGGGCGCGGGCGTCGCGGACGTCCTCTACGGCGACGCCGACCCCACCGGGCGGCTGCCCGTCACCTGGATGCGCGACGCCGGCCAGCAGCCCATCAACCGGGGCGACGGCAAGAGGCCCCTGTTCCCGTACGGGTTCGGTCTCGACTACGACGACTGATACGCCGGAAATACGGCTCTGACCTCGGTATTCTTGGATGCGTCCGGATACGGGGGTGCCTATCCGCCCTCGGGGAGTGCCGTTCGTCCGCCGATCGCCGCCAAGGGGTGCCCCGTGATGCGACCCTCCCTGCACGGGGGCGACCCCTCGGTGCTCCGCCGCCTCAACTCCGCCGCGACCCTGCGGGCCCTGCGGGACGGCGGCGAGTGCACGCTGACGGAGCTGGCCGGACGGGTCGGGCTGTCCAGGCCGACCACCGAGGGCGTGCTGGCCGGGCTGATCGACCGCGGTCTCGCCGCCGAGAGCGCGCCGCGTCCCGGCGCGGGGCTCGGCCGGCCCGCCCGCCGCTACCGCTTCCGCGCCGACGCCGGGTACGCGCTCGGCATCGACATCGACGCGCACCGGGTGAGCGTCGCCGTCGCCGACCTCACCGGCGACGTCGTCGGCGGCCACCGCGCCGGGCTCGACGTGCAGGGGCCGCCCGGCGAGCGGATCGCGGCGGTCCGCGACGCGGTGACGGCGTGCCTCGCGGCCGTGGACGTCGACCGGCGGTCGCTGCTGGCCGTGGCCGCTGGGACGCCCGGGGTCGTCGCACCGGACGGGACGGTCACGTCCTGCACGGCCGTGCCCGGCTGGGAGGGCGTGCGGCTGGGCCGCGAGCTGGCACGTTCCTTCTCCTGCCCGGTGCTCGTCGAGAACGACGCCAACCTCGCCGCGGTCGCCGAGCGGTGGCGCGGCGCCGCCCGGGACACCGACGACGTCGTCTGCGTCCACGCCGGCCTCCACACCGGCATGGGCGCGATCATCGGCGGACGCCTGCACCGCGGGCGCTGGGGCGCGGCCGGCGAGGTCGGGATGCTGCCGGAGCTGGGCCTGCGCTACACCACCGCAGCGCTCCTCACCGGCACGGACGCGTGCCCGAAGGCGGCGGAGGCCGCGCTGGCCGCCTTCGCGTCGGGGGTCGGCGACGCGCCGGGCGCCGCGCTGCGGGGCGCGGGCGTCGATCACGTCGATCACGCCGATCGCGTCCTGGAGGCGGCCGGATGGGACGCGGCGGAGGCGAAGGCGGTCGTGGAGCGGCTCGCGGCCCGGATGGCGCGCGGCGTCGCGGCGATGGCGCTCGCCCTCGACCCCGAGATGATCGTGGTCGGCGGGCCGCTGGTCAGGGCCGGCGACCTGCTGGTCACCGAGCTGCGGCGGCGGATCGCGCCGCTGTGCCTGAGCCCCGTCCGCATCGAGGCGTCCGAGCTGGCGGACGAGGCGGTCGGCCTCGGCGCCGTCCGGCTCGCCCTCGACCGGATCGACGAGGACCTTTTCCGCCTCGACCGCCGCCCCGCCGCCGACGCCTGACGACGGGGCGACGGCTGACGACACCAATAGGTCGATTTTCCGGCTTCGGCCAATCTATGAACGCTAAATCGCACCTATTTCTACAAAGTGCTTTTGTTTCTCTTAACGCTCAAATGGGTTAATGCTCTGCGCTTCTCGAAATGGGCCGCCGTCCTGTCGGTGGGGCGCTGTAGTGTCTCCGTGTACGGGTGAGCGGGGACCGACGAGAGACACGGGAGCGACATGAGCGCACAGCCGGTGGAGCCCCTCCTGCCGGGGCAGGTCCAGCGGGTTCCGCGGACGATCAGGGGCATCAGCGACTGGCTGACGGAGGAGAAGCGGGCCAAGTTCCTCGAGCAGGTCATGGCCGCCAAGGAGGAGGACGACTACAACCAGGTCATGGACAACTGGTGGGCCGAGGCCCACCTCGACCAGGATCCGTACCGCGAGGAGCGCCGGCGCTGGGCGATGACCGCGGACAGGAGCGAACTGGTTTCGATCGACGAGCTCAAGCGCCGGTGGTTCCCAGAAGAGAACGAGGCGTGACCGCAGGCAGGCTCGGCTGGACGGTCTTCTGCGTAAGGGAGGCGTCCGACGTCATCGAGTCAATGCCGACCTCGCTGAAGAACGACATGATCAAATTCTTCTGCGACTTCGCGTTCGCGGGAGGAACGGCGATCGGCGCGGGAGACCCTCCGCCGGGTGATCCCCTGGACGATTCCGGTATCGCCTACACCATGGTGGTCGAGGGCACCACGGTCTTCTTCGACTACATTGTGCTCGGCGACATCCAGGAATTCCGCATCACGCGGATGGTCTGGCTGGGATAGCAGAGCGGCCAAGGGCTATGGGGTCAGCGGGGTGCTGAACGTCCACCCCTTGGCCAGCAGGTCGTCGGTCGCCGCCACGGCCGCGGCCAGGCGGTCCTCGTGCCGGCCCGTCACGGTGATGTGCGGCAGGGCCCGGTCTTCCAGTTCCTCCTCGAAGCGTCCCGACATCCACGATCTGATCGGCGCGCCGTCGCGCCAGCCGTCCTGCTCGAACGGGACGCCCTCCGGCGAGGTCAGGATCCACAGATGGTGCGGGGTTCGCTCGTGAACCGCCTCCACCTCCGGCGACGGCGAGCCGAGATAGCGCTCGTGCCAGATCGCGGTGGCGAACGCGTCGGTGTCGCAGACCAGCAGCGGTGAACCCGACCGGGCGGCGGCGTCCTCCATGGCGGCGTGGTGCTCGGCGATCTGGGTGAAGTCGGCGGACTCCCACGTCAAGTCGTCCAGCCATAGTGAAGGGTCGCCGGTGGCGCGGCGCGCGGCGGCCAGCTTCTCCTCGGTGAACGTGCGCCCGTACTCCGGCACCCAGCGCGTCGCCGCCCACACCCCGCCCCGCTCCGCGTAGTGCGCGGCGAGGGCGCGGGCCAGCGTCGTCGTGCCGGTCGACTCCGCGCCGACGACCACGACGCGCCGCGCCAGATACCCGCGGACGGCCGGTGCGAGGAACCCCCAGTTCCCCACGGGGTCGTCGCGGACGGCGGTGCTGCTCACCGGAAAGCGTTCGCGGGGCGGGTCCACGGGGACGTGGACGGCGGAGAAGCGCCTCGCCAGCTCGGGCCCGTACGCCTCCGAGCTGAACACCGCGTCCACCGGCGGCACGTGCACGCCGAGGCCCGATCGCGTCGCCACGCCCGCCCGGAACGCCGCGACGTGCGCCGACCAGACTGCGTCCGACCCGTAGTCGATCTCCTCGTCGTCCACGACCGGGACGATCTCCACGTGCGGCTGCGGGTGCGTCTCGCGCAGCCATGCCGCCCGGAGCGGCAGCGGGACGCTCTCCACGCTGGACGCGGCGACGACCACGGTCAGCCGCTCGCACGCCGCCGCCGCTACGTCGATCAGGTGGTGGTGTCCCGCGTGCGGGGGATAGAACTTGCCGATCACCAGCCCGTGCGCGTGCATCACGCCGCCGTCATCCCGCCGCCGTCCGCCGCCATCCGCCGTCACGCCGCGGCCGGTGCCGGGCCGGCGATGCGGCCGGACTGGAAGTCGCGGCGCCAGGCCAGCAGCCCGAACACGCACAGCGTCAGGAAGATGACGTACAGCGCGCTCGTCAGCTTCAGGTCCTTGGAGAAGTACAGCGGGATGTAGACGAGGTCCGCGGTGATCCACAGCCACCACGACTCCAGCAGCTTCCGCGACTGCCCGTAGATCGCCATGAGCGAGATCGCGGTGGTGAGGGCGTCCCAGAACGGGACTGTCGAGTCCGTCCAGGTGGACAGGGCCCAGGTCAGGAGGGCGGTGCCGGCCGCGCCCGCGGTGATGAGGGCCGCCCACTCCGTTCCCCGGGTGCGCCTGACGGGGAGCCGGTCGCGGCCCTCCCCGCCGTACAGCCACACCCACCACCCGTACGCCTGGAGCGCGATGTAGACGACCTGCAGCCCGGAGTCGGCGTAGAGGCCGCCGTCCAGGAAGACGAGGCCGAGCAGGATCACGTTCGCGATGCCGATCGGCCAGTTCAGGATGTTCTGCCGGGCACCCTGGGGTGACCTGCGGCCGGACCCCGACTCGCCGGGCTGACCTGGCGGAACACCTCTCTGGAGTTCCCGAAGCAATCTCTACTCTTCCCGGCCCCAGGTGC
>NZ_SMJX01000457.1 GCF_004348535.1 Actinomadura sp. KC216 | reverse complement strand
GCCCCCGCCCGCCTCGGCACCCTTCCGGCCCTTTCCGCCGGACCCGGACCGGCTGCGGCAGCAGCGGCGGCTGATCCTCGCGGCGGGCGTGGCGGCGGCGGTGGTGCTGGTCAGCGTGGTGCTGGCCGTCGTGTTCGCGCGCGGCGAGGACGGGCCCGAAAAGCCGGGCAAAACGACCGCTCCAATAGGGCCACCCGCGTGGTCGCTGAAGGCGGGACAGTGGCTCACGTCCGGGAAGGGCATCCGCTACGACGGGGCCATGACGGTGGGCGGCAGGCCCGTCCAGGCGAGTCTGCGCGTCACTCCCGCAGGCGCGGCGACCGGAACCCTGATGGCGGGCGTGCTGAAGGCGGACGTCGTCGCGGTCGACGGCGTCACCTACATCAAGGCCGGGACGACGTTCTGGCGCGATTACGCAGGTGAGGCCCGCCACCCGGAGTACTACGCGGGACGGTGGTCCAAGGCCCCGGCGTCCATCCCGGGTTTCGACGTCCCGGACGTCCTCGGCCCGAAGTCCATCGCCCAGGCCCTCGCCAGGACGACGCCGAAGACGCCCACGGAGAACGTGAACGGCGTCCCCACCTACAAGATCAAGACAAGGACCGCCGAGTACCTGGTGGCCAAGGCGGCGCCGCACCACCTGGTGTCCGTGCGCGCGGTCGGCAAGAACGCGCCGTGGTTCACCGCCACCCCGCTGGCCGCGCCCGCGAGGCTGTTCACCGAGCTCAGGCCGCGCGTCGCCGCGCTCGGCGGCGCCGCCGACCCGTCGCTGCGCTTCCGGCCCGGGACGCTGACGTTCAGCAACTGCGACCTGAACACCAACGGCTGCACCGTCAGCGTCCCGGCCACGCTGACATCGCCGCAGGCCACGGTGCCGGACGGCGCGCGGGCGGCGCTGCGGGCGGCGCTCAACTCCCGGGGCAGGCCGCTCGGCACGTGCACGGTGTCCGCGCAGGTCCCGGCCGACCGGGCGCTGACGCTGCGCTGCACCGTGACCGGCGGGCTCTGGGGCAGGTGGGTGCGCGCCGCGCTCGACCGCCCCGGCTCGTACCCGTACGCGGCGACGGCGCACGTGGTGGGGGAGGCGGTGGCCCCGGACGGCGTCCAGAAGCTGCTCGCCCTGGTCGACCGCGAACGCCGCGCCGTCATGAACCCGGCGCCGAACCCGACGACTCCGGCGACTCCGGCGACTCCAGGGCCGACGGCCACGCCGTAGCGGACGCCGAAGCCACGCATTAGCAGAGGGCCGAAACCGGCGCGGTAGCCAACCGGCGACGCAGTCCGGGGCGGGGGCGCCTCAGCCGCGCCCGGTCGCGGCTGTCTACACTTCGGGACGTGAACCCCACGCTCCGAGGGAGCCGCGGCTCCTCGACGTATTCAGCGCGACGGCTGGTCAGACGGCTGCACGTCGACCTGTGCCGGCAGCGCAGCTGCCTGTGTTCGGGATGAACTCGGGCGCCCGTCCAGGTCGTACCACCCGATAGGACCTGCCCGAATCCGGGAGAGCCTCGTGAACCCCGTGCCGAAGTGATACGTCTTCTATAACGGGGCCACGGACCTCCCTGGGAGCGGGACGTCACATGGCGGGCGGCGTGGCGGCCGCGGTCGATGCCTCCCCTGACCGGCGGCCGCCGAGAACCGGACGACGCGGGCCCACCCGAGCCGCGGCCGTCCCGGCAAGCAGCACGTTCCCGAAAACACCATCCCATCCCGGACGTACCATGAAGGTAATCCTAAGTAGCGTCACGATCCTGGGCGCCTCCCCCAGGACGGATGCTGCGCGTCGAGGAGGTCTTCCTCTGTGACCAAACAGGTCCAGCAGCTCGACCGTGTCATCATCCGTTTCGCCGGAGACTCCGGCGACGGCATGCAGTTGACCGGCGACCGCTTCACCCAGGAGACCGCGGCTTTCGGCAACGACCTGTCGACGTTGCCGAACTTCCCGGCCGAGATTCGTGCCCCCGCCGGGACGCTCCCCGGCGTGTCCAGCTTCCAACTCCACTTCGCCGACCACGACATCCTGACCCCGGGCGACGCGCCCAACGTCCTGGTCGCGATGAACCCTGCCGCCCTCAAGGCCAACCTCGGGGACCTCCCCCGCGGGGCGGATCTGATCGTCAACACCGACGAGTTCACCAAGCGCAACCTCGCCAAGGTCGGTTACGAGACGAACCCCGTCGAGGACGACACGCTCGCCGAGTACCGGGTGCACGCGCTGCCGCTCACCTCGATGACCGTCACCGCCCTCACCGACTTCGACATCTCGAAGAAGGACGCGGAGCGCGCCAAGAACATGTTCGCGCTCGGCCTTCTGTCCTGGCTGTATCACCGTCCCACCGAGGGGACGATCTCCTTCCTTGAGAAGAAGTTCGCCAGCAAGCCCGAGATCATGAAGGCGAACATCGCGGCCTTCCAGGCGGGCTGGTCCTACGGCGAGACCACCGAGGCGTTCTCGGTGCAGTACGAGATCAAGCCGGCCGAGCACGCGCCGGGCCTGTACCGCAACATCACCGGCAACCTCGCCCTCGCGTACGGGCTGGTCGCCGCGGGCGTGCAGAGCGGGCTGCCGATCTTCCTCGGCTCGTACCCGATCACCCCGGCGTCCGACATCCTGCACGAGATCTCCAAGCACAAGAAGTTCGGCGTGCGGACGTTCCAGGCCGAGGACGAGATCGCCGCGGTCGGGGCCGCGCTCGGCGCCTCGTTCGGCGGGTCCCTCGGCGTCACCACGACGTCCGGGCCCGGGATCGCGCTGAAGAGCGAGACGATCGCCCTCGGCGTCGCGACCGAGCTTCCGCTGCTGGTCATCGACGTGCAGCGGGCCGGCCCGTCCACGGGGATGCCGACCAAGACCGAGCAGGCCGACCTCATGCAGGCCATGTACGGCCGCAACGGCGAGGCGCCCGTCCCGGTGATCGCGCCGCAGTCCCCGTCGGACTGCTTCGACGCGGCGCTGGAGGCGGCCCGGATCGCGGTGAAGTACCGCACCCCGGTCATCCTGCTCTCCGACGGCTACCTAGCCAACGGCTCCGAGCCGTGGCGGCTGCCGGACGTCGCGTCCCTCCCGAAGATCGAGCCGAACTTCGCGGCGCCCTCCTCCTCCGGCGAGGAGTTCCAGCCGTTCCAGCGCGACCCCGACACGCTCGCGCGCCCGTGGGCCATCCCCGGCACCGAGGGTCTGGAGCACCGGATCGGCGGGCTGGAGAAGGCCGACGGGTCCGGCAACATCTCCTACGACCCCGCCAACCACGACCGCATGGTCAGGCTCCGGCAGGCCAAGGTCGACGGGATCGCGAACGACATCGCCCCGCTGGCGGTGGACGACCCGTCCGGCAAGGCCCGCGTCCTCGTGCTGGGCTGGGGCGGGACGTACGGCGCGATCTCCGCGGGCGTCCGCCGGGTCCGCGCGTCGGGGCAGCACGTCGCCCAGGCGCACCTCCGCCACCTCAACCCGTTCCCTGCCAACCTGCCCGAGGTGCTGCGCTCCTACGACAAGGTCGTCGTCCCGGAGATCAACCTCGGCCAGCTCGCGCTGCTGCTGCGCGGCCGGTACCTCGTCGACGTGATCGGCTACAACCAGGTCCGCGGCCTGCCGTTCAAGGCCGAAGAGCTGCAGGGCGTCATCCAGGATGTGATCGACAGTGAGTGACAACGGAGACACCGGAAACGGGTCCATCAACGGGAACGGCAAGACGCTGCTCTCGCTGGTCCCGAAGACCGACGTGAAGCAGTCCGCGAAGGACTTCAAGACCGACCAGGAGGTGCGCTGGTGCCCCGGATGCGGTGACTACGCGATCCTCGCGGCCGTCCAGTCCTTCCTGCCCGAGCTCGGCCTGCGCCGCGAGAACATCGCGTTCATCTCCGGCATCGGCTGCTCGTCGCGGTTCCCGTACTACATGAACACCTACGGGTTCCACTCGATCCACGGCCGCGCGCCCGCGATCGCGACGGGCCTCGCCACGTCCCGCCCCGACCTGTCCGTCTGGGTCGTGACGGGCGACGGCGACGCCCTCTCGATCGGCGGCAACCACCTGATCCACGCGCTGCGCCGCAACGTCAACCTGAAGATCCTGCTGTTCAACAACCGGATCTACGGGCTGACGAAGGGCCAGTACTCGCCGACGTCCGAGATCGGCAAGATCACCAAGTCGACGCCGATGGGTTCGCTGGACGCGCCGTTCAACCCGCTGTCGCTCGCGATCGGCGCGGAGGGCACCTTCGTCGCCCGGACGATCGACTCCGACCGCAAGCACCTCCAGTCGGTGCTGCGGGCCGCGGCGCAGCACCGCGGCACGGCGCTCGTCGAGATCTACCAGAACTGCAACATCTTCAACGACAACGCGTTCGAGCCTTTGAAGGACGCGTCCGTCCGCGACGATGTCACGGTCCGGCTGGAGCACGGCGAGCCGATCATCTTCGGCGCCGACCGCGGCAAGGCGCTGCGCCGCTCGCCGTCCGGCTCCTTCGAGGTCGTGAAGGTGGCGGACGTCGACCCGTCCGAAATCGCCGTGCACGACGCCCACAATCCGGACCCGTCGATGGCGTTCGCGCTGTCGCGCCTGGACCAGCCGGCGTTCGAGCACACCCCGATCGGCATCTTCCGCGACGTGGACCGCCCGTCCTACGACGAGCTGATGCGGGCCCAGCTCGACGAGGCCGTCGAGCGCCAGGGCGAGGGCGACCTCGCCGCCCTGCTGGGCAGCGGCGACACCTGGCGCATCGACTGACACGCGGTCTCCGCAGGCCCGGCCCCGGTTCGTCCGGGGCCGGGCTTTTTCGCGCTTTGAAATCCCGGGAACGGGGCACGGTGAGCAACGGACGCCCCGCGACGGTCTTCCGGTCAGGCCCCGATGCGCGACGGCGTCCGCTCCTGCAAGACTGAGGGATCATGAAGCCGGGGAGGTGACGATGCGGGTCATTCCGCGCCGCAGCAAGGGTCGCCGGCGGGACGACGCTCCCGCCCGGACCATCGCGCCCCTCGACCCGCCCGAACCACCACTCCCCGAGGACGCCACCCAGGCGGTAGAAGCGGCCCAGCCCTACTACCCGCAGCAGACAAGGCCCACCCGTGAAGACCCCGGCCCCCCG
>NZ_SMJX01000456.1 GCF_004348535.1 Actinomadura sp. KC216 | reverse complement strand
GGATAGCCCCCTCCGACCCGGGCCCCACCGAGAAGGACGACGTCCACCGCACCATCCCCTGACCGCGCCATCGGTTACTCGGGCCCGAGGTCGGCGACCACGCCGTAGTGGTCGCTGGCCTGCACACCATCGACGGGCCGCGTGAACACGCGCCGGCAGTCGCGGATCGCCAGCGTCGGGCCACCGTGCAGACCGCAGCGGACGAGCACGTAGTCGATCCGGCCGAACGGCCAGTCCCCGTCGGCCATGAGCGGGTTCTCCGGCGTGTAGGTGACGCCCGGCTCACCGGGGTGGACCCGTTCCCAGGCATCCCGGTAGCAGACGCTCGTCTCATGCAGCGACCGGCGACCCGTCAAGAACCGGACGCTGGCCGCCTCGGGCGCCGCGTCGAGGTCTCCGGCGAGCACCACGTGCCGGTCCTGCCCGTCCAGGACCTCGTCGATGAGCCGCGCGACGGCGACGGCCTGCAACTCGCGCTCGTACTCCATGTCCAGCCGCCAGCTGGGGAAATGGTTCACCAGCAGCAGTGGACCGACCGGCTCCGGTGCCCGTACGCCCGCGGCCAGGGTGGTGCAGGCGAACCCCTCCGTCCGCGGTGTGACGTTCAGGTCGGCCTCACGGATGTCGCCGAGCGGCCAGCGGCTGCCGATGACGATGCCCTGCCCGTCCGGTTCGCGGGCCGCGCTGTGCGCCAGGTGGTATCCGGGACCGAGCAGGTCGGCGGCCTGGTCATAGGAGGAGTTCCTGATCACTTCCTGGAAGGTCACCAGGTCGGGCGCGAGCTCCCTGATCCCCTGGCGGAGGACGTTCCGCCTGCGGGCCCAGTCCCCGCGCGTCCCCCAAAGGTTCATGGTCATGACCCGCATGAGCCTGGCGGTACCCGATGATCGGGGCGACGCACCCAAAGGACGGACCCGCGCGTCCAGTACCCGCCGGGCGCGCGGCTTGCGCGCCGTCCGGCGCGGGGATCTACGCGGGGGTAGACTGGCGCGACTTTGCGCCGGAGATCGAACCGTCCCTTGCGGATCAGGTCATTCGGTCCGGCGAACGTGAGCCGAACGCCAACGCACCCAGCGAGCGGGAAGTATGCAGTCACCTGGTCAGAAGAAGTCCATCGCAGGAACCCTCCTCAACCTCGTCGGGAGCCGTCCGAAAAAGGCGGGGCCCGCGCAGGGGCCCGCACCGGACGGCGACGTCGTCCAGCCGGCCGCCGGGGAGGGGTCGCTGGAGAACCATCTGGGCGGGGACGAGGCCCGCAACTACCGCAAGTACGAGTACGACACCGTCGCGCCGCACGTCGGCCGGTCGATGCTGGAGGTCGGGTCCGGGCTCGGGCACTTCTCCGAGCAGTTCGCCGGGCGGCTCGACTACCTCGTCGTCAGCGACAACGACCCGTACTGCGTCGGCGAGCTGCGCAAGCGCTACGAGGGCAGCGACGACGTCGAGGTCATCGACCTGGCCCTGCCCGCCGAGATCGAGATCCGGCAGAAGGTCGACACGGTCGTGATGATGAACGTCCTGGAGCACATCAAGGACGACGCGCAGGCGCTGCGCGACCTCGCCGCCGTCACCCAGCCCGGCGGCCGCATCGTGATCTGGGTGCCCGGCTACATGCAGCTCTACGGGGACTTCGACCGGAAGGTCGGGCACGTCACCCGGTACACGCCCTCGACGCTGGAGGAGACCGTCCGCGCGGCGGGGCTCGTCCCGGAGGTGCTCAAGCCGATCAACTTCCTCGGCGGGATCGCGTGGTGGTTCGCGGTCCGCCGCGGCGGCGCGGGCTATCCCGACCCGAAGCTCGTCAAGATCTACGACCGGACGGTCGTGCCGGTCACCCGGACCATCGAGCGGTTCGTCCGGCCGCCGTTCGGGCAGACGGTCTTCTGCGTCGCGCGCGTGCCCCGTTGACGGGAGCTTTCTCCGGCGACGGGAACCGATCACGGAAAGCGGCCGGTTCCCGTCGCCTTTTTCCGTCCGGCCAAGCGGTATGTCTTTCGGTGACCTCGGACGGTTCGACCAGGACACTGGGCGGTGGCCGGAACGGTCCCGGGCGCGCCTCTCCGCGCGGAGAAGCACCGCCTGCTTCCGCGTGCCGCGACCGCGAAGGCCGGCCACGAAGTTCCCGTGTGGTCCGACGGTCCGGAGGCGGGGGTCCTGGGAGGGGAGATCCCCGCCGCCGGATCAGGCGCGCACCCGCCCGTTCCGGGTGAAGAGCGACAGGCGGTGCGCGGTGGCGGCGGCCTCGCCGCGGCTCGCCACCTCCAGCTTGCCGAGGATGTTGGAGACGTGGACGCTGGCCGTCTTCACCGAGATGAACAGCGCCGCCGCGATGTCGCGGTTGCTGCGGCCCTCCGCGACCAGCCGCAGCACCTCGAACTCGCGGGGCGTCAGGCCGAGCGGCGCGGAGTCGTCGGCGCGGCGGGTGCGTGTGCGGCGGAGCAGGTCGGCGACGAGCTCGCCGAGCGGTGCGGCGCCGAGCCCGGCCGCGAGGTCTGCGGCGATGTGCAGCCGTTCGGCCGCGCCGTCGTGGTCGCCGCCCGCCACGGCCGCCTCCGCCGCGCGCAGCAGCGCCCGCGCCCGGTAGTACGGGTTGCCGAGCGCGTCCCAGGCCGCCGCGGCCTCGTCCCATGCGCGGAGGTCGAGGACGCCCCTGGCGCGGGCGTGCTCGGCGGTGAACGTGAGGCGGTGCGCCTGCTGGAGCGGGCCGCTGACCTGGAGCGCGGCGGCGCGCTCGGCGATGCGCCGCAGGTCGGCGGCGGCCGTCTCGCCCAGCTCGGCGCAGGCCGACGCGCCGACGACCAGCGTGGGCCAGGCGTACCGGGCGTCGTCGGGCAGCCCGGCGTGATCGAGGACGGGACGGACGGCGTCCAGCGCCGCTTCGGGGCGCCCCTCGGCGAGCGCGACCTGCGACTCGAGCCACAGCGTGGAGAAGTAGTCCTGCGTCTTGAGCCACTTCATCTTCAGGTTCATGATCTCGCGGGACAGGACGAGCCGCTTCGACGCCGTCGCCAGGTCGCCGCGCGCCAGCGCCAGCCATCCGGACAGGACGAGCAGCGACGTGCGCGTCGTGACCGCGGGGTCCTGCTCCATGGCGTGGTTCAGGACGGTGATGGCCTCGTCCCACCGGCCGAGCGACACCAGCGGCTCGGCCTGGTTGATGGACATGAACGTGCCCTGGGTGCGGGCGACGCCGTACTCGCGGGCGAGTTCCTTGCCGCGCGCGGCGATGGCGGCGGCCTCCTCGTGCCGTCCGGTGCCCTCCAGGAAATGCGACTTGATCACGTAGTAGCGGAGGCGCACCTGGTGGTTGCCGCTGCGCTCGACGGTCTCCCCGACCTCGGCGATCGCGGCGGCGTCGTCGTAGTCGATGTCGGCGCAGAACCGGGTGATCAGCGCCTCGGCCTCGGTGACGGGGTCGGCGAGCCGCCGCGCGATGGCGAGGGACTCGGCCGCCGCCTTGCGGGCCTCGCCGATGTCGGTGGTGAGGCGGACGTAGTTCCCCAGCGTGGACAGCGCCCGGGCCCGCAGCGCGGTCGGCGGCTCGGCGGGCAGTGCCTCGACGGCGGCGCGCATGTCCTCGACGAACCCGGGCCGCGCCATCTGGTAGCGCATCCGGCCGCGCAGCTCCAGCAGCATCGCCAGCCGGGACGGGTCGTCGGGGGCCGCGTCCTCGACCTCGCGGATCGCGGCGGTGACGAGCTTGATGCCGCGGTCGTACTCCCCGGCCTTGTCGGCGGCGGACGCGGCGTCCTGCAGGACCTTGATGTGGTTCGCTTCGATGCGTTCTTCGGCGTCGGGGACCTGGTCCCACAGTTCCAGGACGCGCGACAGCATCGCCAGGCACTCGGCGTAGGCGAGGGCCTTGCGTGCCTCGGCGGCGGCGCGCCACGACGCGACCAGCGCCCACGTGCTGTCGTGGGCCGCGTTCCAGTGGTAGCTCAGCTCGACCCACAGCCGACCGGCCGGAACGAGGCCGGGGTCGTCTTCCAGAGCCTCGGCATAGCGCTTGTGCAGCCGCGTGTACTCGCCCGGCAGGAGGTCGTCGTGGACGGCCTCGCGGATCAGCGCGTGCCGGAACGCGTAGCCGTCGCCGTCCACGACCAGGACGTTCGCCGCGACGGCGGGCCTCAGCACCCGGGTCAGGGCCGCGTCCCCAAGCCTGGTCACGGCCGCCAGCAGCGCGTGCTCGATGCGGGTACCGCCGCCGCTGGCGTCGCGCAGCACCTCCTGCGTCTCCTCGGGAAGCCGCTGGACGCCCGCGAGCAGCAGGTCGCGCAGCGATTCGGGCAGCTCGCACGCGAGCGTCCCGTCGTCGTCGAGCAGCGCCTCGATGAACAGCGGGTTGCCCTCGCTGCGCGCCGCGATCCGGTCGACGAGCCCGGCGGGCGGCATCTGCCGGTCGCCGAGCAGCTCGGTGACGAGGGCGGCGACGTCGGCGCGCGACAGCGGCGCGATCTCCATCCGCCGGACGCGTTCGACCCGTTCCAGCCCGGCCAGCAGCTGGCGCAGCGGATGGGCGCGGTGCAGCTCGTCCGACCGGTACGTCACGACGATCAGCACCGGCACCGCGCCGAGGTTGCGGACCAGGAACGCGAGCAGGTCGCGGGTGGAGCGGTCGGCCCAGTGCGCGTCCTCGATCACCAGCACGACCGGGCCGCGCTCGGCCAGCCGCTCCAGCAGCGTCAGCACGACCTCGAACAGCCGCGCGCGCTCCTCGCCCGAGGCGGCGTCGGACTCCGGCTCCCCGAATTCCGGCAGCAGCCGGGCGAGACCGCCGGTGTCGCCGCGCGGCACGAGCCCGGCGACGCCGTCGATGCCGATGTCGCGGACGAGCCCCCGCAGGACGGTCGTGAACGGCGCGAACGGCAGGCCGTCGGAGCCCAGCTCCAGGCAGCCGCCGACGAGCACCCTGGCCCGCTCACCGTCGACGGCGGTCGTGAACTCGCGGATCAGCCGGGTCTTGCCGAGCCCCGCGTCGCCGCCGACCAGCACGGCCCCGGGCGCCCCGGCGAGGGCGCTCTCCAGCTCGGCCAGCTCGGCCGACCTGCCGATCAGGACGGGACTCATCGCACGTGGGCTCACGCCACAAGCATGCCAAACGAATCGGACATTCCCACCTGATTAT
>NZ_SMJX01000455.1 GCF_004348535.1 Actinomadura sp. KC216 | reverse complement strand
GAGGAGGATGGTGAAGGCGATCGTGAGCGCCGTGGTGTAGCCGTGGACCACCGCCGCGGTGGGGGTGGCCTGGGGGTGTGCGGTGAGGTAGGACGTGGCGGTGCTGGCGGCGACCGTGTTGAGAAGGGCGGTGCCCAGGGCGGCGCCGAGTTGCTGGGACGCGTTGTACGCCGCTGATGCCGACCCGATGTCCTGATGGTCTATCGCGGTGGTGGCCAGGCCGGCGGTGGGGGGCATCACGAGGCCGATGCCCAGGCCGGTGAGGATCAGGGCGGGGACGAGGTACAGGGCGAAGACGTCCGTGGTGGACGCGGTCAGCCGCGTCAGGAGCAGCATCCCCGCGGCCGCGGCGAGGAGGCCGGGGAGGACGAGCGCGGCCGGGGGGACGCGGCCGTGCAGGCGTCCGGCGATGAGCGTCGACGCGAGCAGGGCGGCCAGGGCGTTGATGATCAGGGTGAGGCCCGCCTCGACGGGCGAGTAGCCGAGGACGGTCTGCGTGTAGTAGCTCATGAAGAGGTAGAAGCCGAACATCGCGACGAACATCAGGGTGATCGAGAGGAAGGCGCCGGCCCGTGCGCGGTGCAGCAGGATCCGCATGGGGAGGAGGGGGCGGCGCGTGCGCAGCTCGACGATGACGAACATGGTCAGCAGGACGCCTCCGGCGAGGAGGGCCAGCGCGGAGTTCCGCTTGTCGGACTCGGCTTCGGCGAACGCGTAGACCACCGCCGCGAAGCCCGCGGCGCTCAGGAGCGCGCCCGGCACGTCCAGGCCCTGGCCGCGGCTGTTCGGCCGGTCGCGGGGCACGAGCGTCGTGCCGAGGACGGCGAGCAGTGCGACGGGGACGTTGATGTAGAGGCACCAGCGCCAGCTCGCGTACTCCGTCAGCAGCCCGCCCGCGATCAGGCCGATGGCCGACCCCGCGGCGCCCACCGCCGCGAACACCCCGAAGGCGCGGCCGCGTTCGCGTCCCCCTGTGAAGGTGATCGTCAGGAGTGACAGGCCGGCGGGGGCCAGCGCGGCGGCAAAGACCCCCTGCAGGGCCCGTGCCCCGAACAGCAGCTCGGGGCTTGTGGCGGCGCCGCCCAGTGCGGACGAGCCCGCGAAGCCCAGCAGGCCGACGATGAACGTGCGGCGGTGCCCCAGCGCGCCGCTGATCCGGCCGCCGATCAGCAGGAGGCCGCCGAAGGCCAGCGCGTACGCGGTGATGGCCCACTGCCTGGCGGTGTCGGACATCCCCAGCGCGTGCTGCGCGGACGGCAGCGCGATGTTGATGATCGTCCCGTCCAGCACCACCAGGAGCTGGGCCGCGCTGACCGCGAGAAGCGTCGCCCAGCGCCTTCGACCGTCTTCCACTGTGTCTCCCTAACGTCGTTTGGGATTGCCTAACGTTGTTCGTCTCAGCGAACACTGTAACCTGGCGAGGCGACCGGTCGGCGCGGAAGGGGTGCGATGGGCAAGTCGAGTGATGTGCGCAGCGTCTGGCTGCGGCCCCGGCGCGAGCAGCGAGGGGAGCCGCCGCTGACGCACGCCCGCATCGTCGCGGCGGCGGTGGCCCTGCTGGACGAGGAGGGCATCGACCGGCTCACCATGCGGCGGCTCGCCGAGCGGCTCGATGT
This sequence comes from Actinomadura sp. KC216, assembly GCF_004348535.1. Taxonomy (GTDB): domain Bacteria; phylum Actinomycetota; class Actinomycetes; order Streptosporangiales; family Streptosporangiaceae; genus Spirillospora. The sequence continues at coordinate 3,517 of NZ_SMJX01000455.1, read as the reverse complement.
CGTCGCGCCGTCGCTGTACTGGCACGTCGACACCAAGGACGACGTGATCGATCTCGCGGTCGACGCGATCTTCGGGGAGGCCCCGCCGGAGCCGGGCACCGGACGCGCGGAGGAGTGGCGCGACGACGTCACGGCGGTCCTGGCCGGCTGGCGGGCCGCGCTGCTGCGCCACCCCTGGGCCGCCGCGGTCCCGGCACGGCGGCGTCCCACCATCGGCCCGAACTTCCTCGCCGGGATGGAGATCCTCCAGGCGACGCTCGCCCGCGCCGGGTTCACCGGCCAGAGCCTCTCGGCGGCGACCTGGGCCCTCTACAACCACGTCATGGGGTCCGCCTCGTCGCAGACCGCACTGCACATCACCGACGAGGAGCGCCGCCTGGGGCAGGAACAGCTGCGGGCGGCCCGTGACCGGTATCCGACCCTGGCCGCCAACGGCTATCTCTACGACGACGACTGGGATGGGAGCTACAGCGCGGGTCTGGCCTACATCCTCGACGGCCTGGAGGCGCAGCTGTAGGCGGCCCACAGGGTGGCCCCTCACTGTTTTTGCTGGTAGAAGGCACAATGAGAGGGTGGCTCGGTGGGTCCTGCACGTCGATCTGGACCAGTTCATCGCCGCCGTCGAGGTGCTCCGCCACCCGGAACTGCGCGGGCGTCCGGTCGTTGTCGGCGGTGACGGCGATCCGGCGAAGCGCGGCGTGGTGAGCACGGCGTCCTACGAGGCCCGTGCCCACGGCGTGCACTCCGGGCTGCCGCTGCGGACCGCGGCCCGCCGCTGCCCCGACGCCGTGTTCCTGCCCGTGGACAGAGAACTCTATGAGTCCGTGTCCGACCAGGTCATGGCGGCGTTGCGGAGCCTCGGCGTCGTGGTCGAGGTGCTCGGCTGGGACGAGGCGTTCCTGGCCGTCGACGGCGACCCGGAAGCGATGGCCCACCAGATCCGCGACCGGGTGCGCGCCGCGACGGGACTCGAATGCACCGTGGGCATCGGCCAGAACAAGCTCCAGGCGAAACTCGCGACCGGCTTCGGCAAGCCCGCCGGGATCTTCCGGCTCACCGCGGAGACCTGGTTCGACGTGCTCGGCGACCGTCCGGCGGACGCGCTGTGGGGTGTCGGCGCGAAGACCGCCAAGCGGCTGGGGAAGCTGGGCATCGCGACGGTCGGCGAACTCGCGGCCGCCGATCCCGACGTCCTCGCCGGAGAGTTCGGCCCCACCAACGGGCCGTGGCTGGTGCTGCTCGCGCGAGGGCTCGACAACTCGCCGGTGAGCGACGCGCCGCACGTCCCGAGGTCGCGCGGCCGGGAGACCACGTTCCAGGACGACCTCCCCGACTGGGCGGACGTGCGCCGCGAGGTCTCCACGCTGGCGCGACGGGTCGCCGGTGACGTCGCCGAGGAGGGGAGGGACGTCGCCCGCGTCATCGTCAAGGTCCGGTACGCGCCGTTCATCACCCAGACCCACGGCCGGACGCTGGACGCCCCGTCCGCCGATGCGGCCCTGATCGAGCAGGCCGCCCTCACCGCGCTCGACGCGTTCACCGGACGCCGCCCCGTCCGCCTCCTAGGCGTCCGCGCCGAATTCCAACGCTGAAGGCGCCGCCGAGCGGAAGGCGAAAACGGATAGCGGGTCGGCGCCGGAGAACAGCAGCCGGATGACGACGATCGCCATGGCCTCCAAGTGGCGGGCCTGGGTGAGGTCGCCCGCTCCAGCGGCTCGGCGCCGAGATCCGTGATCAGCGTGCGGGTCCTCCGTAGGTTCGAGGTCCTGCCGCAGGACGCTAGAAGGACGTGAGGAACCCCACTGTTCCTTACGGGAGGGCCTCGCGGGCGTCCAAGAGCGCGGCCGTGTTGTCCTCGGCCCACCGGGTCAGCGCCGACACCGGGACCAGGAGGCTGCGGCCCAGGTCGGTGAGGCGGTACTCGGTACCGGGCGGAGCGGTCCGCAGGGCGCGCCGTTCGACCAGGCCGTTGTCGCCGAGCCGGCGCAGCGTCTGCGTCAGCATCTTGTTGCTGATGCCGCCGACCGTCCCGCGCAGCTCGCTGTACCGGGCCGGACCGCGGCCGAGCGCCACGATGACGACCACGGACCACGTGTCGGAGATCAGATCCAGGGTCGTCCGGGCGGGGCAGTCGGCGAGGAACACGTCAAAGGCGACCACGACGGAAGCGTAAGCCGGAACCGGAGCCGGTCAGTCGAGAGGGAGCGGACGGCGCGGGACGGGGGCCGACTGGAGGATCGACGTCGTCGTCCGGGCGTACGGGGTGAAGCGGTCGAGGATCGGCTCCAGCTCCTCGACCGTCCGCAGGTGGGCGATGAAGTAGAAGCAGTCGTCGCCCGTGATGCGGTGGCATTCGACGATGGCCGGGATCTCGTCGGCGATCTTGGGGATGCGGCTCAGCTCGCGCGGGCTCGGGTTCACCCGGACGAGGATCGTGATCGGGAAACCGAGCGCGACCGGGTCGACGGACGCGTGGTACCCCGTGATGACGCCCGTCTCCTCCAGCCGCTGGACGCGCTCGGCGACCGCGGGCGCGGACAGCGCCACGCGCCGCCCCAGGTCGGCAAGGGTCGCGCGGCCGTCCCGTTGCAGCTCGGTGAGGATTTTTAGGTCGATCGCGTCGAGCGGCTTGGGTTCGTAGGCGCGGCCCGGCCTGCCCCTTCGGTTCGCCATTCCTCCAACTTACGAACCCGCCGACGATACGGCCATGTCCTTTCCGCCCTGGTCGTACTTCGTCGGCAGCGCGGTCTTCCACTATCTGGGGCCGTCGTTCGCCGTCCTGCTGTTCTCCCGCGTCGGGCCGCTGGGCGTCGCCGGTCTGCGCATCTGGAGCGCCGTCCTGGTGTTCCTGCTGTGGCGCCGCCCATGGCGGACGTTCAATCGCGACACCTGGCGGACGATCGTGCTCTGGGGCGCGGTACTCGCGCTGATGAATTCGTCCTTCTACATGGCGATCGAGCGGCTCCCGCTGGCGACCGTGGCGGCGATCGAGTTCCTGCCCGTCATCGGGCTCGCCGCCCTGGGAATGCGGACACGCCGTAACCTCACCGCACTCGCCGCCGCTGTCGCCGGGGTCTACCTGCTGACGGACGTCCGCCTCGAAGGAGAGCCCCTGGGATTCGTCTTCGCTTTCGCCAACGCGGCCTTGTTCGCCCTCTACGTGGTGGTCGCGCACAAGGCCGCGCAGTCGGACGCGGGAGGCATCGACGGGCTGGCCATGGCAATGGTGGTCGCGACGGTGTTCGTCCTGCCGATCGGCGGGGTCCAGGCGGTGACCGTCCTAGCGGACCCGGTCGCGCTCGCCGCCGGCATTGGGGTGGGCATCTCGTCGTCCGTAATCCCCTACGTTTGCGACCAACTGGCTATGGCGCGCCTGAGCCGCGCCACGTACGCGCTGATGGTCGCTCTGCTGCCCGCCACAGCGACCGTTGTCGGGCTGGTCGTCCTGCGGCAGGTGCCGGTGCCCGTCGAACTCGCGGGAATCGGGTTGGTGATCGCCGGTGTGTCGTTGCACCGT
>NZ_SMJX01000454.1 GCF_004348535.1 Actinomadura sp. KC216 | reverse complement strand
CCACCAACCCCACCGCCCCGGAGGAACGGCCCTTGCCGGGGTAGGGGCCATGGGTGAAGGAGCGATGAGTTCGGCCGCCACGCGCGGTCTGCATGGGTGACAGGGCGCGGCACAGGACGCGTCCGGAGGAGGACGACGATGACCGACCGTGAGCCCGCCGAGGCCCGCAACCTGGACATCTACGGCGGCGGGGAGCTGGCGTGGGACACCGTGCGGGACGCGCTGACCGCGGCGCTGCCGAAGATGGAGACGCCGGTGTTCCTCGGCACCGCCCGGCCCGACGGCCGCCCGCACGCGGCGGGCGTCGGCGCGCAGTGGTACGAGGGCGACCTGTACTTCACCAGCGGGCCCGGCACCCGCAAGTCCCGCGACCTGGCGGCGAACCCGGCGTGCACGTTCTCGCTGCGGACGGCGGTCGCGGACGTGGTGCTGGAGGGCGAGGCGCGGCGCGTCACCGACCCCGCGGTGCTGGAGCCGATCGCCGCCGGCTACCGGGAGGGCGGCTGGCCGGCGCAGGTCGACGGCGACGCGCTGACCGCGCCGTTCAGCGCGCAGAGCGCGGGCCCGCCGCCGTGGCAGGTGTACCGCTTCACCTTCCACACCGTCGTCGCGGTCGGCATCACCGAGCCGTTCGGCGCGACCCGCTGGCGCTTCGCCTGACCCCGGCGCCGCCCGGTCTCCCGCCGCGCGGCCTTTCGCGGGGTGGCCTTTCGCGGGGCGACGCCGGTCTGCGGGCGTGCCGACTTTGGTCTACCGGGCGTGGCCGTTCGGGCGATTCGCGGGGGCCGGGCGGCGCGGAGACTGGGCGGCATGACTGGGGGTATCTCGCTGAGCGGCGCGCCCGCGGGCCGCTGGAGGCTGGAGCACGACGGCCGGCGGCTGGAGGCCGAGACCGCGCGGGCCGGGTGGAACCGGGTCGTGCGCCTGTTCGTGGACGGTGAACCCGCCGGGGAGGCCACGACCGACTGGCTGAAGGCGTCGGTCCCGTACGGGGACTCCAGTGTCGAGGTCGTGTTCGACGTCCTCGGCCTGGTCGACGGGCAGGCGGCCCGCTGCGACCTGGTCCCGCCGGCACCCGCCGGGGACGCCCCGGAGCGCGTGAGCCTGGAGAAGGGCGCCCGCCCGCGGAAGGACGCGGACGGCGCGGAGAAGGGCGGGAAGCGGGAGAAGATCGCGTTCGAGGCCCCCGCGGGGACGCGGGCGGCCAGGCGGGAGGCGCTGGCGCGGGCGCATCCGGTCCTGTACGCCTCGCGGCACGTGGTGGCGGCGGTCGGCCGGGTGGTGTTCCCGCTGCTGGGGCTGGGCGTGCTGGTGCGGATGCTGCTGAGGTGGATCCCGCGGCCGGACGTGGACGTGCCGTTCCCGGACGTCGACGGGCCGTCGATCCCGTGGCCCGACGTTCCCTGGCCGGACCTGCCCGATCTTCCGGATGTGTCGGCGCCGCCGTGGCTGGCGGCGCTGCTGGCGACGGCGAAGTTCTGGGTGCCGATCCTGATCGCGGTGGGCGTGGCCGCGCGGGAGGCACGCCGCCGCAAGAGGGCGGGCGCCACTCGCGAGGCGCCGCCCACGGCGCCCACGGCGCCCACAGGGCCTGCGGACCGGGAGGGCGATGCGCGTCCGGCCTCCGGCCGCGCGGCGGGGGACGCGGGCGACAGGTGACACGCCCCGTTTACACTCTGCGGTCATGAGCGGTCGCCCTTCTCCCGTCCCGTACCTGTCGGAGCTGTTCTCGCTGGAGGGGCGGGTCGCGGTGGTGACGGGCGGCAGCTCGGGCATCGGCCGGGCGATCGCGGAGGCGCTGGCGCGGGCGGGCGCGGCGGTGGTGGTCGTCGCGCGGCGGGAGGCGGAGCTGGCGGCGGCGGTCCGGGACCTGGAGGGGCACGGCTGCCGCGCGGCGGCGGTGAGCGCGGACCTGGGGTCGCGGGCGGGTGTCGCGGCGGCGGCCGACGGTGCCGTGGCGGCGTTCGGTGAGCCGGACATCCTGGTGAACGCCGCGGCGATCAACCTGCGGCCGCCGATGGACGAGCTCGGCGAGGACGTGTGGGACGCCACGATGGCGGTGAACCTGGACGCGCCGTTCCTGCTCGGGCAGCGGTTCGGCCCGGGCATGGCGGGCCGCGGCTTCGGGAGGCTGATCCACATCGCCTCGCAGCAGGCGTTCCGGGCGTCGGTGACCAGTGGCGCCTACGGGGTGTCCAAGGCGGGCCTGGTGGCGCTGGCCCGGTCGCAGGCCGAGGCGTGGTCGGGCCGGGGCGTGACGGCGAACACGCTGGTGCCGGGGTTCGTGATGACGCCGCTGAACGCGCGGCTGTCGTCGGAGCCGGCGACGGTGAAGGCGCTGGCCGAGCGGACGATGACCGGCCGCAACGGCCTGCCGGGCGACTTCGCGGGCGCGGCGGTGTTCCTGGCGTCGGCGGCGGCCGGCTACGTCACCGGCCAGTCGATCTTCGTGGACGGCGGTTTCTCCGCCCACTAGCGGTGCCGCTCCCCCGCCGCCCGGGGCGGGGGGCCGCTAGGGCCAGAGGCCGGTGGCGCGGACCGCGTCCTCGGGATCAGCCACGTGGACGATGCCGCCGAGCGGGTGCCCGTCCGGGTCGTGGATCCGCCATCCGCCGAGCTGCACGACGGGGACGGTGCCGCGCCGCATCGCCAGGGCCAGCTCCGACAGCGTCCCCCAGGATCCGCCGACGAGGATGACGGCGTCGGCGGCGTTGACGATGAGGGCGTTGCGGGCCTGGCCGAGGCCGGTGGGCAGCGCGACGGCCAGGTCGGGACCGGCGGCGGCGCGGTCGGCCTCGGGCAGGATCCCGACCGTGATCCCGCCGGCGGCGCGGGCGCTGGCGGCCGCGGCGGCCATGACGCCGCCGTGCCCGCCGCAGACGACCACGGCGCCGCGGGCGGCGAGGAGGCTTCCGGTCCGGTGGGCGTGGTCCCATTCGCGTTCGGTGCACTCGCCCGGCCCGCACACCGCCACCTGCACCGGCACCCGCGCGTCCGGCGGCACGGGCGCCGCCTACCCGGCGCCGTGCCGGGCGGCGATCGCGTCGATCTCGGCGGCGAGGTCGAAGTCCTTGCCGGTGAGGCCGCCGGCGCTGTGGGTGGTGAGGGTGAAGGTCAGGGTGCGCCAGCGGATGTCGATGTCGGGGTGGTGGTCGGCGTCCTCGGCGGCGCGGGCGACGTCGGTGACCACGTCGATCCCGGCCGGGAACGAGGGCGCCTTGACCTGGCGGCGGATGGTGTCGCCGTCGCGGGTCCAGGCGGGCAGGTCGCGCAGGCGGCCGGCGACGGCGGTGTCGTCGAGCGTGTCGGCCATCGGGTGTCCCTCCCTTGTTCGCCGCCGCGTGTTCGTCGGCGCGGGCGGCCTTGCTCCTTCGAGTACATCACGGCCGGGACGGCGCGGCGCGGGAGGCGCGGGTCAGGGCGCGTCGTCGCTGGGCGGGCCCTGCACGGCCGTTTCCGGGTCCGTGACCTGTGCGGTGATCGTCACGGCGACCTCGGCGGTGGCGTCGGCCCACACGTCGCCGGCGGGTTCGGCGGTCGCCTCGACCACGACGGCCGTGCCCTTCGCGGCGGCGGGCCCCGCGGCGGGGCGGGTGGCGGTGGTCCAGGTGGTCTTGGCGACGTCGACGACGACGTCGCGGGAGACGTCGATGATGAGGCCGCGCAGGGTGTCCTTCAGGGCGAGTTTGAGCGCGTCGCGGATCAGCTCGCGCAGGACGGCCTCGATCGCGGCGGTGCCCGCGCGGGCGGCGGCCCGCAGCGCCAGGTCGCGGGCGGTGCGGGCGAACGCGCTGCCGGCGGCGGTGGTGAGCAGGTCCCCGGCGGTGCGGGCGGCGCCGGTGAGGGGCGCGAGGTCGGCGGGGTCGACGCCGGTGTCGCGGGCGGCGCGCGCGGCGGCGTCGCGGGCGCGGTCGCGCAGCCCGGCGGCCAGGTCGCGGGCGGCCTGCTCGGCGGTCTCGCGGACGACGCGGGCGACGACGTCGCGGCCGGCGATCATCGCGGCGTCGACGGCGGCGTCGGCGACGGTGTCGACCGCGGCGTCCACGACGGTCCTGGTCGCGGCCTGCACGAGGGGGGCGGACACGGTCGCGGTGACGGTGCGTCCGGCGACGTCCTTCGCGGTGGCGGTCGCGGCGCGGGCCAGCGGGCTCCCGGCGGCCAGCCGGCGCGCGGCGGCGGCCATCGGGTGCCGGGCGGCCTGCCGCCCGGCCTGCTCGGCGAGGGTCATGGCGGTGGCGGCGGCCTCGAACGCGCTCGCGGTGGCGGGGTTGGCCGCGGCGGCGTTGCGGGCCTCGGTGACGGCCCGCTCGGCGGCGGCGCCGGCGGCCTTGACGGCGGCGTCGCGGGCGGCCTGCTCGACGGCCTTCATCACGGGCGTGCCCGACACCTGGTCCAGGATGCGGGTCGCGGCGCGCGCGGCGGCCTCGCGCGCCGCGGCGGTGACGGGCTCACCGGCGGTGACGGCCATCCGCGCGGCGGACGCGGCGGCGGGTGCCAGCCCCTCCCAGAGCCGTTCGAGGCTTTCGGCGGCGGCCTGGTCGGCGCGTTCGGCCAGCCCGGTCCCGGGGCGGTCGGCGGCGTCCCGGCCGGCGCCTTCCGGCTGCGCGCGGGCGGTCTTGTCAAGGTCCACGTTGTCGTTGTCGTTGTCGTCCACGGCCACGCCCCCTCTTCCTCGCGATCCGCCCCACAAATCACCATAACTTCCGAACTGGGCCGCCGGTTCCGGGCGGCGGGCGCGGAAATCGGGTTGGACGGGTCCGGCGGGCGGCGGTAGAGTCGCGGCGGACTCGTGAGGAGGTGTGGACGTATGGCCGTCGTTGCGGTGGCTGCTGCCCGCAGCAGCATCTGGCCCGTCCTCATTTCCCGGGCCGCCGGCTGACCTGACCCGCTTTCCCGCACCGCCTGTTCGTGTGCGCGTTGCGGCGCGTCCGTGCCGGGGCCCCTTTTCACGCGAAGGTTCCGAAACATTGTCTTCCCCTTCAGCGGGGTCGTCGCCGCTGGCCGACTACGGCTGGGACACGACCCTGGAGAACGAGTTCACCTCTCATCGCGCGGCGGGGCTGATCCCCGCGCGCGTGGCCGCGGTCGACCGCGGCCTGTGCGACGCGGTCGCCGAGACCGGCCCGCTGCGGGCCTCCGCC
>NZ_SMJX01000453.1 GCF_004348535.1 Actinomadura sp. KC216 | reverse complement strand
GAGTATGCCCGTTTGATCGTGGGGGGACGACCCCCCACACCCCCCGGAACGGCCCGAGACCTCCGGCGCGATCGTGATCAGGGCGACGAGGCCGCCGATCCACAGCGAGACGCCGATGACGTGCGCGACCAGGCTGTGGACGGCGAGCGCGTGGTACGAGGCGTCCGCCGCGTGCCCGGTGAACAGCGGCGGCAGCAGGCCCGTGAGCGCCCCGGCCAGCAGGTGTCCCGCGCCGGTCTCGGCGTGCGGCAGGCTCGCCGCCACGGCGAGCGCGACCGCGATCACGAGGACGAGCAGCAGTGCCCGGCCCTGCGGAAGCTCGATGAGGAACGTCCGCATCATGTCGCCGGTGACGCCGGTGAAGCCCGTCCCGAACAGGTCGAGGACGGAGAACACGATCAGCGCCAGCGTGCACAGCGCCCACGCCAGCGCGGTCAGCGACACCGCGCGCAGGCAGCGGCCCGCCGTGGGCGACGGCGGCCGGACGAACACCGCCGCGGCCAGCAGCCATCCGACCGTGAGCACCGCCGCGACGTTCATGCCGAGCTTCGCGACCGACAGCCCCGCCTTCGTCAGCGCCCCGGCCTGCGACAGGCCCGGCGCCGCCTCGGGGCCGAACGCCCCGCCGAGCCGGACCGCGAGCGCGAGGACGACCAGCGCGATCGCCGCGGCGCCGAGTGCGAGCATCGGCCGGTCGGTCGCGGGTGCCTGCCGCACACGTGTCGTCACGGCCGGAGATACGAATAAACCCGTCCGGAAGGTTCAGGCGGCAATAAGGTACCGCCAACCGACCAGGGCGTAGGGAGCGAGATGAGCGGTTCCGACCAGGGCAACACGTATCTGGAGAAGGTCGTCGCGCAGCAGGCGGTGCTGGAGGACGACCTGCGGTCCAGGCGCGCTCCGGCGCCCGCGGCGGCGCCCGCCGGCGTCGCCCCGCCGCCGCCCGGGCCGATCGCCAAGCGCAGGCAGGCCCTCGGCGGCGCGCCCGCGGCGGACGGGCCCGCGCCCGGCCCGGTCGACGTGCGGATCAGCGGCTTCTGGCGGTGGAAGAACGTGCTCGTCCCGCCGAACGCGTTCGTCGTGCACACGCGGCGCGGGCGGGCCGAGCCGCTGCACATCGGGCTCGGGGTGTCGTTCCGGTTCAACCCGTCCACCGACTCGTTCCTCGTCGTGCCGGGCGCGACGCAGACGATCCTGATCAACGCGTACTGCATCTGCCGGGAGCTGCAGGGCGTGCTCGTCCAGGGCTACGTCCAGTGGATCATCCAGGACTTCGCGACCGCCTACCGCAAGCTCGACTTCGGCGACGCCGATGACCCGATGCGCCTGGTCAACCTGCAGCTCCGCGAGCAGGCGGAGGCCGCGATCAAGGACAAGGTGTCCACGATGGGGGTGCGGGACGTCCTCAGCGACAAGCAGCCCATCATCGAGGAGCTGACCGCCCGCCTGCGCGCCGTGGCCGAGGGCGAGGACAACAGCGACCAGGGGCTCGGGCTTCGGATCGTCACGGTGCAGATCAAGGAGGCCGTGGTCAGCTCGTCCCGCCTCTGGGAGAACCTGCAGAAGCCGTACCGGGCCGAGCAGGGGCAGATCGCGCGGCTGGCGGAGCTGGAGGCCGAGGAGGCGGTCGCGCAGCGCGAGATGGCGGCCGCGCGGATCAAGGAGACGCAGCGGCTGGAGCACGAGCGGGAGCTGGCGGAGCTGCGCGCCCGCAACGAGTCGCAGCTGTTCGACACCGAGGCGGCCGAGAAGCTGCGCCGCACCAAGCGCGAGCACGACGACGCCCGCGCGGTCGCCGAGCTGCAGACCGAGACGATGCGGCACGCGCTGCCGCTGGAGCGGGAGCGGCACGAGGAGGAGGCCGTGACGGCGCGGCTCCGCGCCGAACGCGACCACGAGCTGGCGCGGCTCCGCGCGGAGGGCGAGCACGCGATCGCCGAGATGCGCGCCCGGTCCCGGCACGAGCAGGCGCTGCTGGAGCTGGAGCGGGAGGGCGCCCGCGCCGCGATCGAGAACGACCGGACGCCCGCCGCCGTGCAGACCCGGCTGATCGCCTCGCTGCCGGACATCATGGCCAAGCTGCCCAAGCCGGACGAGCTGCGCACCGTCACCGTCAACGGCGCCGACCAGACCAGCGTGGCGGGCCTGATCACGCAGCTCGCCGCTATCGTCGGCGCCCTCCGCGCCGCCGCCGACGGTGGCGGCGACGCGGTCACGGGTGGCCGGGGGCCGGCGGGAAGGTGACGGGGAGGGCGGTCAGGCCGCGGTGGAACGCACCCGGCCGCCACTCCAGGTCCTCGGGCGCGACCGCGAGCTCCACCTCGGGGAGGCGGTCGAGGAGCTTCTCGATCGCCACCGACGCGATCAGCCGGGCGTGGTTCTTGGCCGGGCAGGTGTGCGGCCCGCCCGCGAACGCCAGGTGCGCCCGGTTGCCCTTCCGGTTCGCCGACGACCGCGACGCGTCATTGTGGGGGGACGACCCCCCACACCCCCCGGAACGGCGCGGGTCGGTGTTCGCCGCCGTGTAGCTGATGATGACGGGCTGGTGGGCGGGCAGCCGGTAGCCGTGGAAGTTGATGTCCTGGCGCGGGAACGTCGGGCCGTAGTTGGAGATCGGCGGGTCGGTCCAGAGGATCTCGTCCAGCGCGTCCTCGACGGGCAGGCTGCCGCCGGACAGGTCGCCGCCGAACCGGTCGTCCGACAGCAGCAGCCGGATGCCGTTGGCGATCAGCGAGTTCTCCGGCTCGGTGCCGGACGCGAGCAGCAGCCCGACCTGGTTCGTCACCTCCGTCTCGTCCAGCCCGGCGGGGTGCCGCAGCATCCAGGACGCGACGTCCGCGCCCGGTTTCGCGCGCTTCAGCGCCACCAGGTCCCGCGCGGCCTGTTCGAGCATGACGAGGGACTGCACGGGATCGTCGACGCCTTCGAGCAGGCCCGTCATGCCCTCCTCGAGCCGTTCGGCGATCTCCTCGGGGCAGCCGAACAGCTCCCTGAACACCAGCAGCGGGATCGGGCGGGTGTACTGGGCGATGAGGTCGGCCTTGCCGTCGCCCGCGAACGCGTCGATGAGGCTGTCCGCGGCGTTCTCGGCGTACCCGCGCAGCGCCGCCGGGTGGACGCGGGCGAGGCTGTCGACGATCACCGACCGGAAGCGGGCGTGCACGGCGCCGTTGGTGAACAGCGCGTTCGGCCGGGCCTGCAGCATCGGCAGCACCGGGCACTCCGGCCCCACCTCCGCCTCCCACACCTCGCTGCAGCGCGGGAACCGGTCCGGGTCGCGGAGGATCTCCAGCGCCGCGTCGTAGCCCAGCACCAGCGTCGCCGGGACGCCCGGGACCAGCTCCACCGGCACGAGGTCGCCCTGCGCGCGCATCCGGTCGTAGACGCGGTCCGGCGTGTTGGTGAACTCCGGCCCGTACATCGGGAACCGTTCCGGCTCCGTGCCGGTGCGCTCGTGTTCTGGTGCGGTGGTCACGGCTGCTCCGTGTCGAGGGTCATGAGGTGGTCGACCAGCGAGATCAGCGCCTCGGTGGACGAGCGGCGGTCGCGGGCGTCGCAGGTGACGAGCGGGGTGCCGGGCGCGAGGTCCAGGGCCTCGCGGACCTCCTCCTCCGGGAAGGCCGGCGAGCCGTCGAAGTGGTTCACCGCCACCGCGTACGGCAGGCCCTGCTTCTCCACGATGTCCATGACCGCGAACGACTGGTCGAGGCGGCTCGTGTCGACAAGGATCAGCGCGCCGAGCGCGCCGCGCGCCAGGTCGTCCCACAGCCGGCTGAAGCGCTCCTGGCCGGGCGTCCCGAACAGGTACAGGACGATGTCGTCGGTCAGCGTGAGGCGGCCGAAGTCCATCGCGACCGTGGTGGTCGTCTTGTCCCTGATCCCGGCGAGGTCGTCGACGGCGGCGCCGGCCTGCGTCATCCGCTCCTCGGTGCGCAGTGGGCGGATCTCCGACAGCGTCCCGATGTAGGTCGTCTTTCCGACGGCGAAGTGCCCCACGATGAGGATCTTGACCGACGTCCGGACGGTGTCGGGCAGGTAGGGCGGTGGCTCAGAGGCGAGCGCGGAGTCCATCGAGCACCTCCTGAAGGAGCCGGACCTTGGGTGTCGGGGCGGCGGGTGCGCCGGCCCGGGTGGTGAGATGCCCGCTGTCGACGAGGTCGGACAGCAGGACCCTGGTGATCCCGACGGGCAGGCCGAGATGCCCGGAGATCTCCGCGACCGACAGCGGGCCGCCTAAGCAGAGCTCCACGATCTGGATCTGCTCGGGCGTGAGCCCGGTGCGCGGCGGGTCGCCGGTGGCGAGGACGATGGTGACGACGTCGAACACGTTCCGCGAGGGCCGCGCCCGCCCGCCGGTGACGACGTGCGGGCGGACCAGCGCCCGCTCGTTCCGGCGGGCCGTCATGCGGGACGGTCCGCGCCGGGGCGCGGCGGGCTGGTCATCTCCTTGCCCAGCCGCTGCACCAGCTCCTGGAGCCGGAACGACACCGCCTCCATGTCGACGTGCTGCGTCGCCGACACCGCCAGGTACGCGCCGGGACCGGCGGCGACGAGGAACACGTACCCGTCGTCGAACTCGTTCACCGTCTGCCGCCAGGTGGTGCCCGGGTCGCCGCAGAACTCGGCGGTCGCGCGGGCGAGCGACTGCAGCCCGGACATGCCCGCCGCCTGCCGCTCCGCGTCGTCCCTGCCGATCCGCTCGGAGTGCGCCATGAGCAGGCCGTCGGCCGACAGCAGGATCGCGTAGCGCGTCTCCGGCATGCGCAGCGCGTCGTCCAGCATCCAGCCGAGCCGGTTCGTACCGTCGTCCATCGCGCTCTTCCGCCCCTTTGTCATGACCGCTCGTCCCCGCCGTCGGTGGCGGGATCCTTGTCGCCGGCGGAGCCGGGGCCCGCGCCGGGTGGGTCGTGGACGTCGGGCGGTGTCGACGCGCGGCCGGACCGGGTGCCGCGCTGCCAGGCGCCGAGGCCCGCGGCGGTCTCCCGCGCCGGTCTGGCGGCCGGTTCCGCTCCGCCGCCCGGCGCGCCGGTCCGTTCGCCCTTCCCGGTTGCCCTGGCTGGACGTCTGGCGGACGCGACGCGGCTGCGCTTCGGCAGGCCGCTCGCGGTGGACGCGCCGTCCGCCACGGCGGGGCTCGGCTCGGGACCGGTTGGAGC
>NZ_SMJX01000452.1 GCF_004348535.1 Actinomadura sp. KC216 | reverse complement strand
GGGTTCGCTTCGCTCATGGGGACGACCCTAGCGGCGGGACGCGTGCCCCGACCGCTCAGCGGCCGATCCGGACGGTCACCGCGACGGGATAGTGATCCGAGGCCCGCGACACCGGGACGTCGTACTCGGTGACCAGGACGCCGTCCGACCCGAAGATCCAGTCGACGTGCTCGCCGTCGGCCCTGGTCGGGGACGTGTCGTCGCCGATCGCGGCGCTGCGCAGGTCGGTGCCCTCGGTCATCGCGGCCAGTTCGGGGCTGCCGGGCCCGGCGTTGAAGTCGCCGCCGATCAGCGTGCGGGGCGCGCCGCCCCAGGCGCGCAGCAGCGCGGCGATGGAGCGGGACCGCTCGTCCGCCTGGTCGTCGCCGCCCTCCAGGTGCGTCGACCACACGTCCATCGTGGTGCCGCCGACGCCGAGCCGCGCCCACACGTACCCGCGGATCTGCGACCAGTCGCCGCGCGGCATCCGGCCCGTGCCGGAGCTGTGCACGGGCAGCGAGGTGAGGATCGCGTTGCCGAACTGCCCGTCGGCGGCGGGCCCCCAGATCAGCGTCATGCCGAGGCGCCGCGACAGCCACACGCCGACGTCGGCGGTGCCGGACAGCAGCGACCCGCGCCCGGCCTCCTGCAGCAGGACGACCTGGGCGCGCTGCCCCTCTATCACGCGGGCGATGCCCTCCGGGTCGAGGCGCCCCGACTGGTCGACGGCGTCGTGGATGTTGTAGCTGAGCACGCGCACCGTCCCGGGGACGGGCGCCGCCGTCGCCTTCCCGTCGGGCGCGGCGATGGTGAACACCAGCGTCCCGGCGAGCAGGCCGAGCGCGGCGCCGCCCGCGGTGAGGGCGCGCAGCGGGGCGCGGGCGGGCAGCGGACCGCCGCGCGCGGCGGCGATCGCGGCGAGCGCGCCGAGCAGGATCCCGGCGAGGCCGGGCAGCAGGTTGTTCGGGAACGGCAGCGGCGACACGGCGCTGACCTGGTACGGGACGAGGATCAGGACGATCAGCAGCCCGCCGAGCGCGGCGCCGACGTCGACCCGCCACACCGGCCCGCCGGTGCCGGCGCGGCGCAGCGGCGCCCGGCACGCGACCGCCAGCAGCCACGCCGACAGCACCTGCCCGAGGATCACGATCGGCACGACCTCGATGCCGGAGACGGCGTACGTCCCGGCGACGGCTCCGGCGCCGACCCCGAGGACGGTGCCGCCGAGCACGCACACCCCGCCCGGCACGGCCCGGACGGCGAGGCCGGACGCGAGGAACGCCAGCGCGAGCCCCTGCCCGATGACGATCACGATGTGCGCGGCGGTCAGCGACCGCCAGCCCGACGACGCGACGAACGCGGGGCTGGACAGCACGAGGACCTGGAGCGCCAGGAACGGTCCGAACGCGGCGGCGCCGAGCGCGTCCCGCCAGGAGATCCCGGGCGCGGCGACCGGCCCGGACGCCAGCTCCCGGTACAGCGCGGCGGCGCCGAGGCCGACGAACGCCAGGCACGCCAGCCACGGCCCGATTCCGGACCGCCACACCGGGTCCCAGGTGGCGAAGCACATCCGCACGGCCGTGTCGATCGACAGCCCGGCGACGGTGGCGGTGGCGAACCCGACGCCGGACAGGCCGCGGGCGCCCTCGTACAGCGCCGCGACGGCGATCATGCCGATGGCGGTGCCGGCGAACGCGAGCCAGGTGCGCGGGTCGATGGCCTGCGCGAGCAGCCGGACGGCGAGGAGCCCGCCGACACCGGCGAGGAGCAGGCCGCGGAACCCGGCGGCGCGGCGGATCAGCGGCGCGGCGAACCCGGCGAGGTACACGGCGAGGACGCCGAAGGCGGCGACCCCGGTGCCGGCCGAGTCGGCGAACCGGTCGAGCTGGGGCAGCGAGAACCGGAGCGTCTGCGCGAGCACCGCGACGGTGACGGCGATCAGCGCGAGCCTGGCGGGGCCCTGCGGGACGATCGGCGGGGCGGCGGGGGCGGGCCCGCCGGTCCTCGTGCCTACCTCTGTGCTGGCCACTTGAACGTGTGCTCCCGGGGGATGAACAGGCCTTCGGGACGACGGCGAGGCTACCGAACCCGGCGCAGCGAAGCACGGCCGGAGCGCGATCCCGCGGGATCGTTCTCCGGCCGTGGTCGGAACGTCACCGGCCGCCGCACAGGACCGTGGTCATGGACTCACGGCCCTGTCGCGGACGACACGTGCGCCAGGTGGCGGATCAGTGATGGGTCACTGGCCGCCGGACAGCTTCTCCCGCAGCGCGGCGAGAGCCTCGTCGGTGGCGAGCGCGCCGCCTCCGGACTCGCTCTCCCCGCCGCCGGAGTAGGACGTCTCGCCGCCCGAGCCGCCGCGCTCGGCGCCGCCGCCCGCGGGCTCGGCGCCCGCCTCGGCCTCGGCCTTGCGGGCCTCCTCGATCTGCCGGCGGTGGGCGTCGAAGCGGGACCGGGCCTCGGCGTACTGCCGCTCCCAGGTCTCGCGCTGCTCGTCGAAGCCGGGCAGCCACTCGCCCGTCTCGGCGTCGAAGCCCTCGGGGTACTTGTAGTTGCCCTGGTCGTCGTACTCGGCGGGCATGCCGTACAGGGTCGGGTCGAAGTCCTCTTCCTCGACTCCGGCGGCGCCCTCGTTGGCCTGCTTGAGCGACAGGCTGATCCGGCGCCGGTCGAGGTCGATGTCGATGATCTTCACGAAGATCTCGTCGCCGACCTGGACGACCTGCTCGGGGATCTCCACGTGCCGCTCGGCCAGCTCGGAGATGTGCACCAGGCCCTCGATGCCCTCCTCGACGCGGACGAACGCGCCGAACGGCACCAGCTTGGTGACGCGGCCCGGCACGACCTGGCCGATCTGGTGGGTGCGGGCGAACTGCTGCCACGGGTCTTCCTGCGTCGCCTTGAGCGACAGCGAGACCCGCTCGCGCTCCATGTCGACGTCCAGGACCTCGACCGTGACCTCCTGGCCCACCTCGACGACCTCGGACGGGTGGTCGATGTGCTTCCAGGAAAGTTCGGAGACGTGCACGAGCCCGTCCACGCCGCCGAGGTCGACGAACGCGCCGAAGTTGACGATGGACGACACGACGCCCTTGCGGACCTGGCCCTTCTGCAGGGTGTTGAGGAAGGTCTGGCGGACCTCGCTCTGCGTCTGCTCCAGCCAGGCGCGGCGGGACAGGACCACGTTGTTGCGGTTCTTGTCCAGCTCGATGATCTTGGCCTCGAGCTCGCGGCCGACGTAGGGCTGCAGGTCGCGCACCCGGCGCATCTCGACCAGGGAGGCGGGCAGGAAGCCGCGCAGCCCGATGTCGAGGATGAGGCCGCCCTTGACGACCTCGATCACGGTGCCGGTGACGATGCCGTCCTCGTCCTTGATCTTCTCGATCGTGCCCCAGGCGCGCTCGTACTGGGCGCGCTTCTTGGACAGGATCAGCCGGCCCTCCTTGTCCTCCTTCTGGAGGACCAGGGCCTCGACGTGGTCGCCGACCGACACGACCTCGTTCGGGTCGACGTCGTGCTTGATGGACAGCTCGCGCGAGGGGATGACGCCCTCGGTCTTGTAGCCGATGTCGAGGAGGACCTCGTCACGATCGACCTTGACGACAGTGCCCTCGACAATGTCGCCGTCGTTGAAGTACTTGATGGTCTCATCGATGGCGGCGAGGAAGGCTTCCTCGGACCCGATGTCATTGACCGCTACCTGCGGGGTGGTCGAGGTGGCCTCGGTGCTGCTCGTCATGTGTCGGCTGGCTCCGGTACGGACATGGAAGTCGTATGGGTTGTGCGCGGAGGGCCGGTATCCGCCCTGCCGAAGACCGGAATGGGACGCGGTCGCTGCCGCGTCATAGAACCGAACCGTTGTCGCCGACCTGACCGAGCGCGAGCCTGCTCCGTCCGAAGCGCGCGCAGGCCCACAGCGCAGCGATCAGGATATGGGACCGAACTCCCGTGGTCAATCCGGATGGCGGCGCGCCGTCAGTATGCCCGCGCCCGCGCCCGGTACGTCCCGTCCAGCCGGTCCTCGGCCGTCCTCGGGAACGTCACCGTGTTCGGGTCTCCGTCAGATGTGTACCGCTCATCAGGGTTTTTGTCCAGGTACTCCAGCCATGCGGTGGAGCAGTACTTCGTGCAGTCGTTCTCTTTGATCTTGCCCTCGGAGCGGACCCGGTCGATGTTCCACCGGTCGAACTCCTCCGCGAACGGCGACGGCGACGGACGCCACCCGGCGAGGAAGATCCCCTGGAACGCGTACCGCGCACCATCGCTGCGGGCCCACTTCTCCTTGCGCGGCACCGACCCGAACGGATACGCGAGCGTCGCCGTGTGCGCCCCGGTCAGATGGTAGATCCGGTCCTCCATCCCGCCGATCTCCTCGCGCACCTTCTTCTCGGACATGCCCGCGAGATTCGGATGGGTCATCGTGTGGTTGCCGAGCTCGAACCCGTTCTGCGTCAGCCACTTCAGCGCCGCGGTGACCGGGCTGCCCTCCAGCCCGAACAGCTCCTTGTTCAGGAAGAACGTCGCCGTCGGCCGGAACCCGGGGTTCTCCTGGGCGACCCGCTGGATGATCGCGACCGCGGTGTCCGCCTGCGGCCGCCCGGCCGCGTCGAGCGTGAAATGCCCGGGGGTGCTGTCGTCGAACGTCAGCACCACGGGATGCTTCCCCGCGGGGACGTTGAACCGCCCGCTCGCGAACTCCCCCGCGGTGATCGGGCTGTACCCGCCCTTGGCGAGCCGCGTGAGCTCGTCGTACAGCTCCTTCGTCGACCGGTCCAGCGACATCTCGGGCTTCGCCACGATCCGGTGGTACATGAGCACCGGGACCTGGCCCAGCTCGTTCGCCTTGACGGCCACCGCGCCGGGCGCAGCCGCCGGGATCGGCCCGGTCGGGGTCGCGGACGCCGACGGCGGCGCGGACCCGCCGGGCACCGGCGTCCCGCTCGCCTTGGCCGCGCTGGCGGCGTCGGCCGTCCCGGACGAGTTCCCGGCCCGCTCCGCCGCGGGCTCCCCGTCCCGCGGCCCCCGTTCACCGGGAAGCGTCAGCCCCAGGACCACGGCGCAGACGATCACAACTCCAGCGATCTTGTGAAGCAGAGGCACGCGCTACCCCCCGCCGGTCGACCCGAACAGGACCCGGGGACAGAGTAGGCCCCCCCGGGCATCAATGGACACCCGCTC
>NZ_SMJX01000451.1 GCF_004348535.1 Actinomadura sp. KC216 | reverse complement strand
GGGGCTGATCGTGCCACTAAACACCGACATCCCTGCCTTGATCAACACCCCGCTGACCACCGAATACGCTCACATCCGCGACGCCTTTGGCTATGACGACCAAGCCCTCGCTGATCTGGCCCGCGCGGGTGTAGACGCCTCGTTCGCTCCGTCCTCGACCAAGTCCCACCTCCATCTGGGAATCTCCGCCTGGCTGTCGAGCCCTAGGGCTGGAGAGTGATACGGGGGGCGTTGCGGATTTCGCGGAGGAAGGGGTCGTTGTCGTTGTGCCATTGGTCCGGTGTGCGAACGACGGGGTGCACGGGGAGGGCCAGGCGGGCTGCGGCTTCCTGGGCGGCGTCGAAGGCGGCGCCCGGGGCGATGTGTCCGATGATCAGGACCTCGACGTCGGCCGGGTGGACCCCTGAGGGATGCTCGTAGCGTTCCGCCCACGCTCCGAAGAGGTGGACCTCCCGGACGGATGGCAGCCGCCCGAACTCCTCCGCCACCACCGCCGCCGGGCCGAAGGTCAGCATCAGGAGGTGGGCGAGGGGCTCGTACAGCGGGCTGTCGGCGTCCCGCCTCACGAGGCGCCCGGCCAGGGTACGGCGCAGGGCGAGGATGCCCGCCCGGGCCAGGCGCTCCACCTCGCGCATCACGGAAGCGAGGTCGGTGTGGAGCATCACCGCCAGGTCGAGCATGGACATCTCGCGCTCCGGCCCCAGCAGCAGCCGCGCCAGAAGCTCGCCCTGCAGGCGCGACCGGAAGATCGGAAGCTGGGTCGGCGCAGGGGATCGGACGTCCCGCAGGAACGCCTGTGCGACGTGGGCCTCGCGAGCGCGCCCGTCCCACCGAGACTCCGCATTCGATCGCATGTTCGAACACTATGGGTCACCTCCGACATCCACGGTCGCGCAGGGCGGTGGTCGAAGGCAGTAGAACCGCGTTCTGTGGATTACGCCCCGGCGCCGGGCGAGAGAGGTTCCTCCGGCTCCGGGAGGAAGAGACAGAAGGGGTGTCCGACCGGGTCGAGGTAGACGCGGACGTCCTCTGCGGGCTGGAAGTCGGCCAGGACGGCACCCGTTGCTTCCGCGTGCTCGCCCGCCGCGTCCAGGTCGTCCACCTCGATGTCCAGGTGGGCCATGATCTGCTGCGTGTTGGCAGCGGCGGGCCATGTCGGCGCCTTGTAGAGAGGCTCCCTCTGGAACGACAGCCCTGTTCCGCCGTCGGGAGGCCGCAGCTTCACCCAGTGCGGCTCGTCCTGCACGACCGTCCACCCCAGAAGGTGCCTGTAGAAGGCCGCTAGCGCGTGCGGGTCAGGGGCGTCGAGGACGGGGGCAGACAGAACCATGCGCGGCGGGTGACCCATGGAGGCTCCTGCAAGTCGTTCGGATACGCGAACAGACGGCGCCAGCCAGCCGTACCGGGGCCCACGGTGCCGCAATAGGCCGATGCTGCAGGGGTCCGCGCACGCTGGCCGCCGTAGCCGCATGCTGCCCACAGGGACGCCAGCCATGCGGCCGCAGCCACATCACACCCATGCGCGCGCAAGGCTCTAGGTAGACGACCGGAGGTGTGCGTCGGGCAGGTGACCGCCGCCGAACTGCCAGGCAGAGGCGCGAGCAGCGACGCCACGCACGCGGCCGGAAGGTCGTCGGCTGCCGGTGCCAGCGAGAAGGCTGCCAGTCCAGCATGCGGCCGTAGTGATGGCGACTACGCCGCCGGAAGGGGCGAGCACGCGGCCGGAGGGTGCTGGGCACACGTGTACAGGGACGCCGGACTGCGTCCGTAGTGACGTCCGGGCATGCGTCCGCAGGGACGTCGCTTACGCGCGTGCGTGCAGACGTTGGACGCGTGCGTAGGGACGTCGGGCAGGGCAGAAAGGGGTGCTGGGTATCCGCCAAGAGGCGTCGGGTGGGCGTTCACATGCGCTGGCGTGCGGCCCGAGGGGGTTGGGCATGCGGAAGGGCCCGCGCCGGACGGATCCGGTGCGGGCCCTTCCTGGACGTTCTCAGTCCTTGTTGAAGTTGACCGCGCCCTCGATGGGCGGCGGGCTGTCGGGGACGGTGGACGGCTTCGGCACGCCCTTGAACGTGAACTTGGCGGTCTCCACCGTCGCGTCCTTGTTCTCGGGGTCGAAGCCCTCCGTGCCCACGAGCACGATCTGGCCGGCCTTCAGCTCGCTGTAGAGGATCTTCTCGGAGAGCTGGTCCTCGATCTCGCGCTGGATGGTCCGGCGCAGCGGCCGGGCGCCGAGCACGGGGTCGTAGCCCCGCAGCGCCAGCAGGTCCTTGGCCTCCTGCTGCAGCTCGATGCCCATGTCGCGGTCCTTGAGCCGGTCGTCCACCTTGGCGATCATCAGGTCGACGATCTGGATGATCTCGGCCGGGGTGAGCTGGTGGAACACGACCGTGTCGTCGACGCGGTTGAGGAACTCGGGGCGGAAGTGCTGCTTGAGCTCCTCCGACACCTTCGCCTTCATCCGGTCGTAGGAGCCCTGCTCGTCGTTCTGACGGGCGAAGCCCATCGACACGCCCTTGGAGATGTCCTTGGACCCCAGGTTCGTCGTCATGATGATGACGGTGTTCTTGAAGTCCACGACACGGCCCTGCGCGTCGGTGAGGCGGCCGTCCTCCAGGATCTGCAGGAGGCTGTTGAAGATGTCCTGGTGGGCCTTCTCGATCTCGTCGAACAGGACCACCGAGAACGGCTTGCGGCGCACCTTCTCGGTGAGCTGGCCGCCCTCCTCGTACCCGACGTAGCCGGGCGGGGAGCCGAACAGCCGCGAGACGGTGTGCTTCTCCATGAACTCGGACATGTCGAGCTGGATCAGCGCGTCCTCGTCCCCGAACAGGAACTCCGCGAGCGTCTTGGACAGCTCGGTCTTACCGACACCGGACGGGCCGGCGAAGATGAACGAGCCGCCGGGACGCTTCGGGTCCTTCAGGCCGGCGCGGGTACGCCGGATCGACTGCGAGAGCGCCTTGATGGCGTCCTCCTGGCCGATGACGCGCTTGTGGAGCTCGTCCTCCATGCGCAGCAGCCGGGTGGACTCCTCCTCGGTCAGCTTGAAGACCGGGATGCCGGTGGCGGTGGCGAGGACCTCGGCGATCAGCTCGTCGGTGACCTCGGCGACGACGTCCATGTCGCCGGCCTTCCACTCCTTCTCCCGCTGCGCCTTCTGGCCGAGCAGCTTCTTCTCGCTGTCACGCAGCGCCGCGGCCTTCTCGAAGTCCTGCGCGTCGATCGCGGACTCCTTCTCGCGCCGGACGTCGGCGATCTTCTCGTCGTACTCGCGCAGGTCCGGCGGAGCGGTCATCCGGCGGATGCGCATCCGCGAACCGGCCTCGTCGATCAGGTCGATCGCCTTGTCGGGCAGGAACCGGTCGCTGATGTAGCGGTCGGCGAGCTGCGCCGCGGCGACCAGCGCGCTGTCGGTGATCGACACGCGGTGGTGCGCCTCGTAGCGGTCCCGCAGGCCCTTGAGGATCTCGATCGTGTGCGACAGCGACGGCTCCGCGACCTGGATCGGCTGGAAGCGGCGCTCGAGCGCGGCGTCCTTCTCCAGGTACTTGCGGTACTCGTCCAGCGTCGTCGCGCCGATGGTCTGCAGCTCGCCGCGCGCCAGCATCGGCTTGAGGATGGACGCGGCGTCGATCGCGCCCTCTGCGGCGCCCGCACCGACCAGCGTGTGCAGCTCGTCGATGAACAGGATGATGTCGCCGCGGGTGCGGATCTCCTTCAGGACCTTCTTGAGGCGCTCCTCGAAGTCACCGCGGTACCGGGAGCCGGCGACCAGCGCGCCCAGGTCGAGGGTGTAAAGCTGCTTGTCCTTCAGCGTCTCGGGCACCTCGCCCTTGACGATCTTCTGCGCGAGCCCCTCCACGACGGCGGTCTTGCCGACGCCGGGCTCGCCGATGAGCACAGGGTTGTTCTTGGTACGGCGGGACAGCACCTGCATGACCCGCTCGATCTCCTTGCCGCGCCCGATCACCGGGTCGAGCTTGCCCTCGCGCGCGGCCTGCGTCAGGTTGCGGCCGAACTGGTCGAGGACGAGGGAGGTGGACGGAGCCGACTCCGAGGGACCGCCGGAGGCGGCCGGCTCCTTGCCCTGGTAGCCGTGCAGCAACTGGATGACCTGCTGGCGCACCCGGTTGAGGTCGGCGCCGAGCTTCACAAGGACCTGGGCCGCGACGCCCTCGCCCTCACGGATCAGACCCAGCAGGATGTGCTCGGTGCCGATGTAGTTGTGGCCGAGCTGCAGCGCCTCGCGCAGTGACAGCTCAAGGACCTTCTTGGCACGCGGAGTGAACGGGATGTGGCCCGACGGCGCCTGCTGGCCCTGGCCGATGATCTCCTCGACCTGCTGGCGCACCGCCTCAAGGCTGATTCCCAGGCTCTCCAGAGCCTTGGCAGCGACACCCTCACCCTCGTGGATCAGGCCCAGGAGGATGTGCTCGGTGCCGATGTAATTGTGGTTGAGCATCCTGGCCTCCTCCTGGGCCAGGACGACAACGCGCCGCGCGCGGTCGGTGAACCTCTCGAACATCTCGTCGCTCCTCACAGAGCGGTTGGGCAGAGTCCGGAACGTCCGGAACTGTCCTTCCGCATGCTAGCCCGCCCCGAGGAGGCCGCCCGGTGCACTCCCACCAGGAGACGTTCCCCAGCTATGCGCTGTTCAGTCTCATCCAACTACCGCAGCGCCGCGTCATGTTCCCGCTACGCCCCAAGCGAACGAGGGCTTTCCGCAGGTGGATCAAGGCGCGGGGCCAGAGTGTCGAATGGGGGCATTGGTCCACCCGCGCGGCGGGTTTACCTCGCCTGGTGCGCGCGCAAACCGTCCGACCGCTACGCCACAAGCGAACGCCGCACACAGCACTACCGTGAGCTGGACGGTCCCGCTGGACGAACGCCGCCCCAACCAGGCGAGAAACACACCGTGCGCCAGGGACACACGCTGGACGGGGATACACGGCGCGCAGACCCATGAACGACACTGCATGGGCCGCGTAAAGATCACGGGTGGGAGCAGCGCGCAAGGGCAAGGCGCGGGGTGCGGACGGCGCGCTGAGAGCCGGGGTGTGCAAGGCGTGTGGTGACAACGGGGCGCAAATGCGTAGGGAGGCGAGTGTGACCTGCGGGGCACATGGTGGCTGTGAGGCGGGGATGCGGGATCCGTGGGT
>NZ_SMJX01000450.1 GCF_004348535.1 Actinomadura sp. KC216 | reverse complement strand
CCTGCTGGTGCAGGCCAGCCGCTACCTGATGGCGCAGCCGGTCCTGTCGGCGTCGATGCTGCAGGCGTCCAACACCGCCCATGTCGCGACGGTCGCCGACACCGTCCACATCGACAACACCTTCCGCGAGATCCTGCTGCGGACCGTCGGCATCGAGGACCCGACCGTGCACGACGTGACGCTCGTCCGGCTGCTGATGCAGTGCTGGTACGGGGTGCTGCAGTCGAGCCTGAACGGGCGCGCGTCCATGGCCGACGTCGAAAGCGACATCCGCCTGGCCTGCAAGCTCATCCTCGCGCCCCGCTCCAACGCCCCGGGGCGGCGCGGCTGATGGCCCGCACCGTCGCCGTGAGCGGCTCCGCGTCCGGCATCGGCGCGTCGCTGGCCGGGCTGCTGCGCGACCAGGGCGACAGGGTCGTCGGCGTCGACCTGAAGGACGCCGAAGTCTGCGCCGACCTGGGCACCCCGCCGGGGCGCGCCCAGGCGGTGACGGAGGTCCTGGCCCTCTCCGGCGGGACGTTGGACGCCGTGGTCGCCTGCGCGGGCGTCTCGGATTTCACCGACCTGACCGTCAAGGTCAACTTCTTCGGCGCGACCGCCCTCCTGGACGGTCTCCGCCCCGCCCTGTCCCGCGCCGGGCGGCCCCGCGCCGCCGCCGTCGGCTCGATCTCCGGGACGCACCCCGTGGACGGCGCCGTCGTCCGCGCCTGCCTGGACGGCGACGAACCCGCCGCCCTCGAAGCGGCCGCCAGGGCCGTCGCGGCGGGCGCGGGCCACACGCTGTACCCGTCCTCCAAGTCGGCGCTGGCCCAATGGCTCCGCCGCTCATGCGTCACCCCCGGCTGGGCGGGCGCGGGCATCCCGCTGAACGCGATCGCGCCGGGCGTCGTCCGGACACCGATGAGCGCGCCGCTCTTCGAGGACGAGCGCATGCTCAAGGCCATGAACGACGCGGTTCCGATGCCGCTGAACGGCCACGCCGGCGCCCTGGTGATCGCCGAGGCCCTCCGCTGGCTGATCTCCCCGGCGAACTCCCACATGACGGGCCAGATCATCTACATGGACGGCGGCGCCGAACCGACCCTCCGCGGCCCGGAGACCTTCTGAGGGCTCACCCCTGGGCCGTGCCCGTGTCGTCGAGTGCGGCGACGCTGTAGGCGGCGTACGTCCGGTGCGGGTCGCGTCCCTCGAAATAGGGCGTGACCCGCTCGCCGAACTCCTCCACCGAGAAGACGCCGTCCGCTGCCGTGAACTTCTGCTCGACGGTCGGCGCCGCCATGAGCGCGACCATGTCGCCGTAGACGACGAACACCTGCCCGCTGATCTTCTCGGACGCGGGCGAGGCCAGATAGCTCACGAACGTCCCGACCCGCTCCGGCGCCATCACGTCCAGGCCGCCGGGCGCGGTGCCCTCCCCGAACGTCGCCCCGGTCATCGCGGTCCGGGCGCGGGGGCAGATCGCGTTGGCGCGGACCCCGTACCGGGCCAGCCCGGCGGACGCCGACAGCGTCAGCGCCACGATCCCCGCCTTCGCCGCCGCGTAGTTCGGCTGCCCCGCCGGACCGAACAGGAACGCCTCCGACGCCGTGTTGACCAGCCGTCCGTACACCGGCCCACCGGCCGCCTTGCTCGCGCCGCGCCAGTACGCAGCCGCGGCCCGCGACACGGCCGCATGCCCCTTCAGATGGACGCGGACGACGTCGTCCCAGTCGGACTCCGACAGGTTGAACAGCATCTTGTCGCGCAGCACGCCCGCGTTGTTGACGACGACGTCCAGCGACCCGAACGCGTCGACGGCGGCGGACACCAGCGCGTCGCCCGTCGACCAGTCGCCGATGTCCCCGGTCACGGCGACGGCCTGCCCGCCCGCCTTGGTGATCTCCGCGACGACGTCGTCCGCGGCCGGTCCCATGTCGTTGACCACGACGTTCGCCCCGTTCGCGGCCAGCGCGAGCGCCTCGGCCCGGCCCAGCCCGGCGCCCGCGCCGGTGACGACGGCGGTGCGGCCCGCCAGGGACAGATCAGCGTTCATCGAAGCCTCCGGGTCGGCGTCGGGGGACGGCCCGACGGAGACTAGTACGCGTTCTAGTTCGCCCGGCCGCTCCATCCCGCTGAGCGGCACCCGCTCTCGCTAGGTAGACTCAATCTATGTAGATCGGATCTACATAGTTCGGGGCAAGGATGTTCATCGGCAGGAAAACCGAGCTGGAGCTCCTCTCCAAGCGGCTCGACCGGGTCGCCGCCACGGGCGCGGGGACGGCCGTCGCGCTGCGCGGACGCCGCCAGGTCGGCAAGTCGCGGCTCGTCCAGGAATTCTGCGACCGGTCCGCCGTGCCCTACGTCTTCTCCACCGCCACCAAGGGCGCCTCACCCATCGAGGCCGTGTCCGCGTTCCTGCGCGACCTCAAGGAATCGGCGCTGCCGGACGACGCCGAACTCGTCCCGCGCCTGGACAACGGCAGCTGGCCCGACGCGTTCCGCGTTCTCGCCTCCACCCTTCCCAGCAGGCCGTCGATCGTCGTCCTGGACGAAATGCCGTGGCTGGCCGAGCAGGACCCCCTTTTCGACGGCACCCTGCAAGCGGCATGGGACCGGCTCCTCGCCTCCAAACCCGTCCTGCTTCTGCTCCTCGGCAGCGACCTCCACATGATGGAGCGGCTCACCGCCTACGACCGCCCGTTCTACGGACGCGCCGACAACCTGATACTCGGCCCGCTGAACCCGGCCGACACCGGAGAGGCCCTCGGGCTGGACGCGCCGGACGCCATCGACGCCCACCTCGTTTCCGGCGGCCTGCCCGGCATCATCCGCACCTGGCCGCACGGAACCCCCGCCCTCGAATTCATGGAATCCGAGTGCGCCGATCCGGCCGCCGCGCTGTTCAACGTCCCGGAGGCGTCGCTGCTGGCCGAATTCCCCAACCCCGACATCTCCCGCCGCGTCCTGGAGGCCATAGGAGCCGGTGACCGGACCCACGCGAACATCGCCGCGACGGCCGGAAACCGGGAAGGAGCCCTCCCCTCCGGCACCCTCTCACCGCTCCTGCGCCGCCTGACCACCGAGAAGAACATCCTCTCCGTCGAAGAACCCCTCTCCACGAAACCGGGAAAGCCCGCCCTCTACCGGATCTCCGACAGCAACCTGCGCCTCTACCTGAAAGCCCTCCGCTCGGCCCACGAGCAAGCGCGCCGGGGACGTCCCGAAGCGGGCTTCCGCATCATCCAGCGCCGCTGGCCGTCATGGCGCGGCCGCGCCGTGGAACCCCTCATCCGCCAGGCCCTGGAACTCGCGGAACTGCCCTGGCCGGGCGTCGAGACGGTCGGCGGCTGGTGGAACCGCCGGTTCAACCCGGAAATCGACCTCGTGGGCGCCGACCGGGCCCCCGTCGCGAACCGCATCCACTTCGCCGGTTCGATCAAATGGCACAACACCCCGTTCGACGCCCACGACCTCGCCGACCTCCGCCGTTCCGCGTCCCACGTCCCCGGCCTCGATCCCGCGACGACCGGGCTCGCCGTCGTCTCCCTTTCCGGAATCGAGGCCACCGACCCGATAGACCTCGCCTGGACGCCGCACGACGTCATCGCCGCCTGGCGTCCCTGAGAAGGGCTCTAGGATGATCCGGTGGCTGAGGCGGAGCCGTACTGGAATACCAATGTCGCCCGGCACGCGGGGATTCTTCGTGCCGTTCCCGACGGGTGCGGTGACGCGCTGGACGTCGGGTGCGGAGACGGCCTGCTCGCCCGGAAGCTCCTCGGCCGGGCCGAGCG
Source organism: Actinomadura sp. KC216 (assembly GCF_004348535.1). Lineage (GTDB taxonomy): Bacteria > Actinomycetota > Actinomycetes > Streptosporangiales > Streptosporangiaceae > Spirillospora. The sequence goes on along the minus strand of NZ_SMJX01000450.1, from coordinate 1,416 downwards.
TGTCACCGGCATCGACAGTTCCCCGGAAATGGTCGCCCGCGCTCGGGAACAGGGCGCCGGGACGCCGGGGCTCACCTTCGTCGAGGGCGACTTCCTCACCGCCGACCTGCCCGCGGCGCGGTACGACTTCATCTGCTCGGTGTCGGCGATCCATCACATGGACTTCGAGGCGGCGCTGACCCGCATGCGCGGGATGCTGCGTCCCGGCGGGACGCTCGTGGTGGTCGGCCTGGCCCGCGAAGCGTCCCCGGCCGACTGGGCCGCGACGATCGCCGCCGCCCCCGCTGTACGGATCACGAAGGTGCTGCGCCGCGCGCACGGGCCCGACGGGATGCCGGTCGCGGACTCGAGGATGAGCTACGGGCAGGTACGGGACGCGGCGCGGCGGCTCCTTCCCGGCATGCGCTACCGCCGCCACCTGCTCCGCCGGTACTCGCTGACCTGGAACAAGCCCGCTCACTAGCCCGCTGTCCATGCCGCGGCGACCGCGGTGACACGCGTGCCACCGCGTAGCGGTCCACACCGGACTACTCGGTGCCGTCACCCGGCAGGCGTTCCGGCAGCCCGAGCCGCGGGAACCGGTCGTCGTAGAAGGTGACGATCTCGGTGATCGCCCCGCCGGAGACGCGCAGGACGTCGATCGTCAGCGGCAGGTAGGCGCCTACGCAGTCCCGCCATTCATAGAAGGCGACGGCGGGCTGCCGGTTCACGGAGGTGAGGACGGCGCGCAGGCCCGTCATGCCCTCGAAACCGCTCTCGACCCAGTCGTTCACCACCGCGTCGCGGCCGACGAACAGGCCCGGCGTGGGGGGCATCGAGCACCGGACGTCGTCGCGCAGCAGTGCGGCGAGCCGGTCGACGTCCGTGGCGACGCCGGCTTCGGCGTAGCGGCGCACCACCTCGCGCGTCCCGGCGTCCGCCTCGCCGCCGGTCCAGTCCTGCCGCTCGGCGGGCAGGTGCTCCCGCATCCCGGCGCGGGCCCGCTGCAGCGCGCTGTTCACGGAGTTGACGGAGTCCCCGAGGAGGTCCGCGACGTCCTTGGCCGGCCAGCCGAGCACGTCCCGCAGGATCAGCACGGCCCGCGGGCGCGGCGCGAGGTGCTGGACCGCGACCAGGTACGCCAGCTCGATCGTCTCCCGCGCGACGGCGACGGACTCCGGCTCGTCCGCGTGGCCCGCGGGCAGCTCGTCGAGCAGCCGGTCCGGGTAGGGCTGCAGCCACCGCACCTCGCCGCCGGTCGCGGGCTCCGGGCGGCGCTTGGCGAGCAGGTCCAGGCAGGCGTTGGTCGCGATCCGGTACAGCCAGGCCCGGAACGTCGACCGCCCCTCGAACGTCTCCCGCCGCCGCCAGGCGCGCAGGAATGTCTCCTGGACGGTGTCCTCGGCGTCCTCGAACGACCCGAGCATCCGGTAGCAG
>NZ_SMJX01000044.1 GCF_004348535.1 Actinomadura sp. KC216 | reverse complement strand
CTCACCCGCATGATCAAGCACCGCCTCAAAGTGGTCCAGCACCACCCCGACGTGATCGATGGCTGCCTGACCACCACAGGCCTCACCCTCACCACCACACCCGCCAACACCAATTAATCCTGGTTAGCCAGGCCCCGCGCTCTGTGGCACTGGAACGTCGTTCTGTAGACGCCAAATGATCAGGTTGCTCACCCTCGCCACCTCCGGCGTGCTGGAACTGCGGGTGGCCGACAGAGTGCAACGGGCCCAGGCCGCGACCGCGTGCGACAATGTCGCAGGCGGCGGATCAAGTGCCTCTGCCCGGCGACTTCGCCGCCCGGCAGGGCTCGTTCTCGTGCGGGTCTGCGGGAATAGCGTGGGACGACCATGAAGGACATCTTGCATCAGCCTGGGCGAGGCTGGGCGATTCCAAGCGGCTGACCTGCAAGAACCTTGATCCCCGCAGGCAGCCGGGAACGTCTTTCATTGCTGGGGGTCAAGGGGTCGTGGGTTCAAACCCCGCCGTCCCCACAGCAGGCCAAAGGCCGACACCGCTCACTAGGACGACGCTCTCAGCCGAGAACGACGGGAGCATTCATGGTTCCGAACCGTCCTCATCAAGCGCCAAAGAGCAATAATGAATACCGCTGACGTGCGACATCTCGAAAAACAGAGATCAGTCATGATTGCGGACGACCAGGGACCGCACAGGACCCCCACCCTGGCCCTCTCCACCCCACTTCCTTCACTCACCGTATCAGCACGATCCTCGCGCCTCTACGACGAGCCGCCCCCTGGAAACCCGGCCGCGGCACCGTAGATACTACGTGCTCCGCAGGAGACCTCACACCCGCACATTAGCCTGCCGATCGAACCCGCCCAGGAGACCAGTTCGTTTGACCAGACGCCCCCAGCGCTCACACCGCCCAAAGCGCTCAGCGATCACCTTGCCTGCGGGCAACTCCCCCGCCGGTGTCCGATTGGCAACCGCCCAATGCCAAGCCTGGCGTTGAAGCCGGGCCACTGGACCACGGCGGCCCGACAGAACGCCGTCCCCCGCTTCCGTACTAGCAGCCGGTGGCTCCTCAGCGATTCCTACGAGGTCCTCCAAGCCATACTTCCGGACGCCATCGGAACCCTCCGACACATCGACCCGCCTCATAGAAGCTTCATACGAAGCCGGATCATCGATCAGGCTCGTTGGAATCTCGAAGGAGGCCTCAGGACGTTCTGCCACCTGCTCAGAGGCTTCACATGAGACCACTGGGTGCTTCGCTTGCGATGCCCGTCTGACCTGGCGCATCAGCAGTTCATATGCCCCGATCAGCGCGCAACTCGGCCAGGCGGCGATCACACGGCCGATCATCGACGGTTCGGCCGCTGCCACGTTGGCGGCCAGGCTCGCCGCGCTCCCAGCCAGAAGCAAAGTCCACGGCAGCAGGCCACCGCGCCGGCCAGCCCGCGAGTCGGCCAGCAGGGTCAGCGACGACGCCACTATCATCCCGTCCACCGAAACCGGCGACAGCGCCGCACTCCACGAGGTCTCCCCGTACCGGAGAACCAGCTCATACATGTGCTTGTAGGACAGCACCGCCGCAATCCAGGCCAGCACCACAACACTGATCGTGTTGCACCAACGGATTAGCCGATCACCGGGCTGTACTCCGCTGGACGAGGCTGCGAGATCCCCAGAAACCATGATCACTCTCCCGATCAGGGCTGGGCGATATTTGGGCGACGGCAGCTTCCCCGAACGTCGCCGAATATCGCTCAACTGCGCCCTATCGAGGTCCCTGACCTGCGCATTCGTGTGATCCTGCAGGTCGGTTATGATCGCGGACTACCTTGACACGGTAGAGGCCACTGGTTCAATCCCAGTATCGCCCACCACACTCCTGTGCTTGTGTTGCTCACGAGCCAGCATGCCGATCCCATGGCACCGAACCCGTGCCGATCCGATGGGATGGCGGGGTCGATGCCGCGGGCGGCCATGTTCTGTCCGGCCCGCGGCCTGGCGTATTTGATCGGCCCCAGGATGTCGGGTCAGCCGATCACGTGGACGCACACGTCGAGCCGGGCGCTCCAGTGAGTGCGGACTCTGAACATCACCCTGCCGTTGATGACGGCGACGTTCTCGGCGTAGACGTGCGCGTCGCCGATGAACTCCTCCCAGTTGTTGTCCGGGTTGGCCTCGCTGGCCGAGGCGACGACGGGCTGTCCCGGCGACACCGAGACACCCCACCACAGCCGCTCGCCGTCCACGACGTCGAGGTAGCACAGCGTCTTGCCGAAGGACGGCGCCGCCGCGGCGACGCCGTCCTTCACGATGGTGGGGGTACGCGGCTTGGCCTGGCGGGTCGTGGACTTGGACAGGCCGGGCGGGTTCGGCCCCGCGACGGCCGGGAAGGCCGTGCCGAGCAGCAGGCTCGCGGCGCCGAGCACGGGGAGGAACCGGAGGGACTTCTTCATGATCATCCTTTTGATCGGCTGAGCTTTTGGCTGGCCCCTCAAGCGTCACCGGCCGGCCCGCCCGGCTCCATTCCCAAACCTGGGGGTTGCCGTCCGCTCGCTGTACGTGGTTCACCCGATGCCGTCCCGGGGTGGCGGCCGTCCAGACTCGTCCTTATGACGCGATCGCTGGACGGACTGCTCGATGAGCTGCGCACCGCGTCGGGGCTGGGCGCCGGCGCCGACGAGATGGGGGCGGCGCTCCATGGCGTGATCAGACGGCGCGTGGCGCATGACGCGCTGCGCGTGGTGGTCACCAACCCGGCGGCGGGTCTGATGCTGGGCTCGCTCAGCAGCTGCTGGCACCGGTACGAGCCCGAGTTCGTCAGCGCGCTCGTGCTGGACCGGTTCGCGGGCGGGGACCCCTGCCGTCCCGAAGACCTCGCCCGGCGGCCCCTGCCGGTCGGCGTCGTGGACCGCCGAGGCGACCTGCCGCGCCAGCGGCGGACGCGGCAGCTCCTGCAGACCCACGGCGCGGGCAGCGAGCTGCGCCTGCTGTTACGGGATCGGCGGGGCACCTGGGGGTTCGTCGGCCTGGCCCGGGCGGAGGGCGGCACGCCATTCGGTACCCGTGATGTCGAACGGGCCGCACAGCTCGGCCCGGGCCTGGTGAGCATCCTGCGCGGGTTCGCCACGGGCCAGCCGCTGGCGTCGCGCGCCCCCGCATCTCCGGCGGGCGTGATCACCATCGGCCGCGACCACACCATCCGGGCGATCAGCCCCGAGGCGCGGACATGGCTGGCGCATCTGCGCAGGCCGTGGTGGAACACCGCGCCCGACGAGATCCCTGCCCGGTTCGTCGCCGAGCTGTCGCTGGACACCCGAGAACGGGTCCGCGACGGACGCCCCCGCGAGCAGCAGCTCTACGCGTCCTACCTCGACCCGGGCCGGCGGATCGCGGTGCGGGGCCAGCCCCTCGGCGACGATGTGGCCATCGTGATCCAGGCGGCCGTCGGCGACCTGCTTCTCCCCTCGTTCTGCCACTGGCACCAGATCACGCGACGCGAGCGCGAGATGATCGAGCACGTGCGCACCGGCGAACCACCCAAGCGCATCGCCCGCGTCATGAACATCTCCGCGCACACCGTCAACGAGCACCTGAAGTCGATCTACCGCAAGACCGGCGCCGACGGCCGCGACGAACTCTTCGCCGCCCTCACCCACTAGCCCCGCTCTGGTGCGCGGTGCATATGGAGCAAGGGCTGGCTCGGCGGCCTGGCGGCTGGAGGTGTGGCCCGGTTCCGCCTGCCGCGTTCGTTCCCGGACGTGAGCGGTTCGGCCCGGCTGGGTCGGGTATGGCCGGGCCGGACATGACCGACTCCTCGGCCGGAAGGACGTTGATGGGATGACGAGGGGAGCCGCGGGCAGCGCGGCACCGGCGCCGACGTCGGCGCGGTGGCGGCGGCGTGCGCGTGCGGTGCGATGGCCCGCGGGCATGGGCATCGCGGCGTGGCGGTGGCTGCGGCGTTCTCGCCGGGTACCGCGGCGCAGGCTCCGCCTGGGGGTGTTCTCGGACGTCGAACGGTTCCCGCGCAGGGACGGAGCCCGGGTGCAGGGCGCCCCCGAGGGCGTCGGGCCCACCTTCCAGCGGCGCTACATCGTCCGGATCTCCGGCAGCCCCCTGACGGCGGAGCAGCTGGCCGAACGGCTGGGCGAGGATCTCAACGCCGCCTCTCCCGTGGAGATCGCCGTCTTCGACAAAACCTCGGGTGCCGACCGGGGGCTGAAGATCGGGGACGAGTACACGGTCCACATGCCGGGGCCGTGGAACTGCCCCGTGCGGGTGGTGGAGCGGACGGCGGTGTCGTTCCGGTTCGTCACCCTGCGCGGCCACCTGGAGGCCGGTGAGATCGAGTTCCGGGTCGGCGAGGCCCGTGACGGCGACCTGGTGTTCATGATCGAGTCCTGGGCGCGCAGCGGCGACCGGTGGGCGGAGTTCCTCTACGCGAAGATGGGCATCGCGAAGGAGATGCAACTCCACATGTGGACGCACTTCTGCTCGCGGGTCGCCGAGATCTCGGGCGGCCAGATGGTCGGAGACGTCGAAGTCCAGACGGAGCGGAAGGACCTCCCCGGGCGCCGGAGACGGCCGGTCGCCCGCACGGTCGACGCGGCGTTCAGGCGGGGTTTCGTCCTGGCGGCGCGGCTGCGCGACCGGCCCTTGCACCCGAGGGGCCTGGTGTTCGACGCGACGCTGCGCCTGCACGGCACGTCCCAGCGCTGGGGGGCTCCGTTCCTGGACGCCCGCGCGGACCTGCGGGGCAAGGCGCGGCTTTCCCGCGCGGTGGGGCTGCCGCCCGTGCTGCCGGACGTGCTGGGCCTCGCGCTGCGATGGCCGCAGCACGGGTCCGGGGCCGGGCCCGACACCGGCGAACCCGCCGATGACCAGGCCACTGCCGAGCTGCTGCTGGCCACGACGGGCCGCACCCGGCTCGGACGCCACCTGCTGCGCCCCATGACCCGATGGAGCCCCGCGTTCTACGGCTCCCTCCTGGCGTACCGGGTCGGTGACCGCCGTGTCCTCCTCGGCGCCGTCGCCCGGCGGGAACGTGCCCGCCCGGCCGGCCTCGCCACCCTCGCGCGCTCCGTGGCCGAACGGCCGCTGCTCTTCGATCTGGTGGTGGCGACCGACTTCGGCCCCTGGGAGCGTTTCGGGGAACTTCGCCTCACGGGACCCGCCCGGAGCGACGAGCGCGAACCGATGCGGTTCGATCCCGCGCGGCATCCGATCCAGGAGCTGCACCCGGCGGGGCTGTTCCAGCAGGTACGCGGCTCGACCTACGCGGCCGTCCAGCGCTTCGCCCGCCACCGCGCGAACCCCTGCCTTGACTCCCCGTCGCCGGTCGGAAGAGCCCTCCTCATGACACGAAGCACACGAACCCGGGAGCGCATGCGGCGGCTCCACTCCGACCTGCACCGGCGCCCCCTCAACTTCGACCCGGGCCGGCACGACATGGACAGGCCCGAGAGCGGCTGGCACGTCGACGACTACCGGCAGCAGCTGCCCCCCGAGCCGCCCGGCCCTCCGATCCCCGGAGGAAGCTGGGAGGTCGCCCGCCGCCTCATTCGCAACTACCAGTACGCGGACCCGGCCATCATCCGGGAGATCTGCCGGTCGGGTCCGCCCGAGCCGGGCCGGGACATGCTGCTCGAAGCCCGGTTCTACGGGCTGCGCTTCTACCTCGGTCTCCGTGTCGGCGACGTCATCGACACGACCGTCGAGGAGAACGGGCGCCAGGCGCGCGTGTGGGGCTGGAACTACCAGACGCTGGAGGGACACCTCGAACGCGGCCAGATGAGCCAGGAGGTGCGCAAGTGGCTCGACACCGGGGAGGTGGAGTTCCACATCCACGTCTTCTCGCAGGCCGCGGCCTCCCCGCACCCCATCGTCCGTTTCGGCTTCTTCCTTTTCGGCCGGTACATGCAGCTGAAGTTCTACAAGCGGGCGTGCCGGCGCATGAAGACACTGACGGCGGCGACTCTCACCTCGCACCGTGGCACCATCCCCGGACCTGCCCGCCACGGCGCGTGACCGCCCACTCCCGAGCGAGGCCGCCCGCGGTGGTGGCCGGTGAGAACCAACGCGAGAGCAGCGGCCGCGCGACTGGCGAGCCTGCTCAGGCCGCGGGCGAGCAGATCCACGCTGACCGCCTAGTGCGGGCGCTTCCGGACCCGCCGGTCGGACAGGTCCGAATCCTGGGCATCGACGCCTACGCGGGCACGTTCACGGCACCGTGCTGATCGACCCCGCATCATGCGATCTCGCAGACCACGTGCGAACCTTGTGATCGCGTGGGGCCAGGGTGAGCGGTGCAAGATCACATCGTGCGCACGTTCAAGCCGGGCCGGCTCCTTGACCAGGCGAACCATCCACACGATCCGGCTTCGACCGGGCCGTCAGACGCTCAACGGGACAGGGTGGATCTCGTCGGCGCGGTGACCGGCACGCTCGTGGACGCGCTGCACGGCGGCGGCGTCGGGAGCCTCCGACAGGCAGTAAACCGTGCCGGACTCCGGGTCGGCCCAGGCCCGCTCGAAGGCGACACCTTCCTCGTCTTGGATGGCGAGGTCGGCCGCGTGGGCTTGCCTGAGCTGGTCGGCGGATATTCCGGTCATACCGTGGTGGACGTCCATGAACTTGGACATTGTGGTTCCTCCCCCGGTTCGAACACCCCGGCCCGAAGCCGGGTTCACGACCAAGACGGACCCCATGTTCTCGAAACCGATCGCCGCTTCCACTGTATCGCCGCCCTCTCGCTGAGCGTCAAGGCACTCAGGACGCGGTACGTGCGGGGCCCACGCCTTGCACGGCGAAGGCGCCCTCGTAGCGGATGCGGCCGTGGAGGAGGTCTGGCCGTTCACCATCGCGCCGGCGCATCGTGGTCGACCCGGGTCTCGACCACCTGTACGTCAGACAGTCGTCACTCCGCAGCCCTCACTGCGAAGGCCTCCGACCCGGACACCATGATCAGCGTGCCCGGGTCGATGTGCCGTTAGCAGATATCGAGGCGATTGAAGTCGTACGTCGCGTAGTCCGGGACGGTGTGGATCCTGTCGTCCGCTGGGATGCGGACACTGTACCTGGGTCCCCAGAAATGGACTTGGGCTCCGCCAGTCTGGTTGTTGAGAACGGCGAGAGCGTCGATGAAGTTCGAGAGCGACCGCGTATCGCACTTGAACAGGTGGAAGACACTGTGTTTGCCGTCGCCTTGGCCAACCGACACGCAGGCGATTCCATCTGCCCAGGCGCACAGAGCCAGCGCCGCGTTCCGATCGGCACTCGACACATTCCGCTGTACCCACTCGCCTGATAACAGCGGGTGGATCTGCGGCGTCCATGCGCTCGTTCCGGCCGCACCGTTCGGTGCCGCCTGTGCCGGTGCCTGCGCTGCCAGCGACACAAGGGCCACTGCGGCGATCATCGTCACGACCATTGCAGCCGCCCGGTTTCTGATTCTTCTCATCTCACTCCATCTCCTCTGCAGTCGCAACCGATGCAGTCATTCGTGCTGATGGCGGTCCCTGGATGCGGTGTAGCCGGTCACGGTTAGGGAGCGCGCCGGGGCGTGTGTCGATGGGGGCTTCCGCTCTCTGCCCGCCAGGTGGGCCACCGTGCAACTCTCAGCAGTGAAAAGGGCAATTCAACGGCGGGAGGTGCAGGACGGCCCTGTCTCAGGATGACCCATTCGGTTGCTTGAGTCACTACGTTCGGCGGACGGGCTCGAATTCGTCCGCATGTGGCCGTGCGAATGCTCCGGGAGTTGGTCGAGGCCGAGGCCCACGGCCCGGATCGGCGCGGAGTGGAACGAGCACACCGACACACGCACCGCGCTGCGCATAAGCAACAACCCCAGAGTTCTCCGAGCCCTCCACGTCTCTGTAGTCCCAGGGCCTAAGCGTTCTTCTGGGATCTATGCCGGTTCTGCAATCTGAAACCAGCTCAGAATTCCTGAATTTCTATCATCTTGGTCGTTCTCTTGCGGGCTGGGTGAAGGCGAGAGGCCGAGGTTGAGTCTGGCTGCCGTCCGGGATCGGCGGGTGGCATCCCAGGTCGCGGCACTCGTGGCCGTCCACGGTGACCGCGGCCTGTGCCGTCGGCTTCCCGCCGGTCATCGCGGTAGATCCGCCAGGTCGGCGAGGCGGGCGCGGTGCCGGCCCGGGGTGCCCAGTGCGATCTGGTCGGACTTCGCCCGCTTGAGGTACAGGTGTGCCGGATGCTCCCAGGTCATTCCGATCCCGGCGTGTAGCTGCACCGCCTCCTCGGCGGCCAGGACGGCGAGGTCGCTGCAGTAGGCCTGCGCCACCGCGGTCGCCACCGCGGCGTCCGCGTCTCCGGCGGCGAGGGCCGCCGCGGCGTACCGGGCGGCCGCGGCCGCGGACTCCACTCCGGTGTACAGGTCGGCCAGCCGGTGCTTGAGGGCTTGGAAGCCGCCTACCACCCGGCCGAACTGGCGCCGCTCCTTGAGGTAGGCGACCGTGGTGTCCAGACACCATCGAGCGACGCCCACCTGCTCCGAGGCCAGCAACGCCGCCCCTGCCGCGAGGGCCCGCCGTACCGCCGGTCCAGCGCCAGCGCTGATCAGCGTGCCCGTGACGTGGTCGAGGGTCACGTCCGCGAGTTGGCGGGTCATGTCGAGTGAGATGAGGGGTGTCATCAAAGCGTCCGACGTAGCGACGGCGTAAACGGCAAGGCCCTCCGGAGTTGACGCGGGAACCAGTAGAAGGTCCGCTTCCAACGCACCCGCGACACTGGTGACTCGACCGGCGAGCCGTTCGCCGTCAGCGCGGACGGCAGGGACGGGCCCGTCAGGGGCCGTCGACCACGGCACGACGAGTGCGGCCGTACGCTCACCCGTCGCCACCTGTTCGAGCGTCTCCGCGCGGGATTCCGAGAGCAGCGTGGTAGCGACGACGGCGCTGGTGAGGAACGGCACCGGCGCCGCCGTACGCCCCAGTTCCTCCAGCACGACCGCCGCCTCCCGCGCCGTCGCACCTTGCCCGCCGTGCTCCTCGGGAACGAGCAGTCCGGCCAGGCCGAGATCGGTCGACAGCGTCTTCCAGAGCCCGTCGACCAGCGACCGGTCGCCGTCGTACACCGCGATGACCATAGGCGCGGGACAGCGGGCGGCCAGCAGGTCGCGGACGCTGGCGCGCAGATCGTCCTCGATCTCGGTGTAGGTCAGGTCGAGCTCGCTCACCTGGGGATCTCCTTCCAGGGGACGTCCTTGTCGGAACGCTGTTCGCCCGGGAGGCCCAGCACCCGCTCGGCGACGATGTTGCGCAGGATCTCCGAGGTCCCGCCCTCGATGGAGTTGCCCTTGGCCCGCAAGTAGCGGTAGCCGGCGTCCCGCCCGGTGAAGTCCACGCGGTCGGGTCGGATCATGGTCCAATCGGAATAGCGCAGGCCCTCCTCGCCGAGGAGTTCCAGTTCGAGTCCGGAGAGCCGCTGACTCAGCCGGGCGAACGTCAGCTTCATGGCCGACCCCTCCGGGCCGGCCTGGCCCTGGGCGAGCTTCTGCCGCAGCCGCGCCCCGGCGAGCCGGGCGACCTCGGACTCCACCCACAGCCGCAACAGCCGGTCGTGCAGATCGGGGGTCCGCAGTTCGGGACGCTCGCGCCAGGTGCGGGCGACCACGCCGATCATGCCGCCCTCGCGCGGCGCCGCCTTGCCCCCGATCGCCACCCGTTCGTGGTTGAGCGTCGCGTTCGCGACGGCCCAGCCCTCGCCCTCGGCGCCGAGGCGCATGCCGTCCGGGATCCGGACGTCGGTGAGGAACACCTCGTTGAACTCGGCCTCGCCTGTGATCTGCCGTAGCGGGCGCACGTCGACCCCGGGATCGGTCATGTCGCAGAGGAAGTAGGTCATCCCACGGTGCTTGGGCACGTCCGGGTCGGTGCGCGCGACCAGGATCGCGAAGCGTGCGAGGTGAGCGCCGGACGTCCAGACCTTCTGCCCGTTGACGAGCCAGCCGTCGCCGTCACGCACCGCGCGGGTCGCCAGGGCCGCCAGGTCGGAGCCCGCGCCCGGCTCGCTGAACAGCTGGCACCAGATCTCTTCCCCGGTCCACAACGGCCGCAGATAGCGTCGCTTCTGCTCCTCCGTGCCGAACGCGAGGATGGTCGGGGCGGCCATACCGAGCCCGATGCCGTTGGCCTGCGGGTCGTTGTCCGGTGCCCCCGCCTCCTCGAACAGCCGGTCCACCTCGGGTTGCAGCGATTGTTCCGCGCCGAATCCGCCGTGGCCTACCGGGTAGTGCACCCAGGCGAGTCCGGCGTCATAGCGGGCGTGCAGGAATGCCAGTCGCTCGGTCGTCGCGGGGTCGTGGGCCGCCAGGAACTCCTCGACCCGCCCTCGCAGCTCGTCGATGGTCATCGTGCCTCCTTACGATCGTGCGGCCCCCTACGCGCCAGCGCCTCCGTGTTTCGTCAGGCGGGTGGGACCGCCGTCAGAAGTGCTCGGTCAGCGCGGCCAATCCGCCGTCGAGCAGGGGGTGGATCACCGGCCCGATGCCGTCGAAGCCCTCCCCCACGGTCAGGCCGCGAAGATGCCGGTGGTGAATGCCTTCCAGAATGGCCGCGAGCTTGTACGAGGCGAGTCCCAGATAGAAGCCGAAGCGGGACATGTCGCGCCCGCTGTGCGCGGCGTACCGCTCGATGATCTCGGCCTCGGAGAGGTAGCCGGGGGCCGAGGCGACGTCGACGATGGAGTCGCCGGTGGCGGCGCCGCCGAGCCGGCCGTAGACGGTCAACAACGCGACGTCGGTCAGCGGGTCGCCGAGCGTCGCCATCTCCCAGTCGATCACCGCGGCCGGCCGGTCGCGGTCGTCGACGAGGACGTTGTCGAGCCGGTAGTCGCCGTGCACGATGCCCGTCGCCGATTCGGCGGGGACATCCGCGCTGAGGCGGGCGTGGAGCTCGTCGGCCGCGGGCAGATCGCGGGTGCGCGACGCGTCGAACTGCGCTTTCCAGCGACTCACCTGCCGCGCGAGAAAGCCCTCCGGACGGCCGAAGCCGTCCAGGCCCACCGCCCCCGGCTCGACCCGGTGCAGCATCGCCAGCGTGTCGACCAGCGCCGTCGAGATCTCCCGGGCCCGGTCGGGGCCGAGCGGCGCCAGCTCGGCGGCGAACCGGTAGGTGCGGCCCCGCACGCGCTCCATCACGTAGAACGGCGCGCCGAGGACGTCCTCGTCCTGGCACAGGGCGTAGGTGCGGGGCACGGGAACGCCGGTCGCCTGTAGCGCTGCCATGACCCGGTACTCGCGCGCCATGTCGTGCGCCGTGGCCAGCCTGTGCCCGAGCGGCGGACGGCGGACGATCCAGGTGCCGGTGCCGCCGGTGACCTCATAGGTCAGGTTCGACTTGCCGCCGGCGATCAACCTCGCCTCGAGCGGACCGCCCGCACCCGGAACCGTGAGCGACATCCAGTCGCCGAGACGCCCCAGATCCAGGCCAGGAGGATCGTGACTCGCCGCCCGCATCAGGGCACCAGGGCCCTGACGGACTCGGCGGAAGCCGGTTCGAGCGCAGCGTCAGCAGCGGAGGTCATGACACGGCTCCCTCTGTGTAGGGACGGCTTGTCCCCTCGGTGCAGGATCGACTCGGCGACGGCGCCCTGGCTCATCGGCTCACTCGCCGCCCGCGGTGAGGCTGACGCCGCCGTCGACGACCACGGTCCGGCCCGTCATCCAGGCGGCGTCCGCGGAGAGCAGGAACGCGACCACGCCGCCGATGTCGTCGGGCTCCCCGAGCCGCCTGAGGGGGTAGGCGCGCCGTGCCTCGTCCTCGCGGCCCTCGTAGAGCGCGGTCGCGAACCTCGTCTTGACCACGGCCGGGGCGACGCCGTTGACCCGGATTCCGGGGCCGAGCTCGGCGGCCAGCTGCTCGGTCATCGAGTTCAGCATCGCCTTGGTGGCGCCGTAGAACCCGATGCCCGGCGCGGACCTGACGGCGGACAGCGAGGAGACGTTCACGATCGCGCCGCCGTGGTCCCCCATCCACGCCCGGTGGACCTTCTGGACCCATGACAGCGCGGCCAGGCAGTTGACCTCGAAGATCTTCCGGGCGGCGCCGAGGTCGAGCTCGGTCATCGGACCGTACACCGGGTTGACGCCGGCGCTGTTGACCAGGAAGTCGACGCTGCCGAAGGAGCGGATCGCCCGCCGGATCGCGTCGTCCTGGTGCCCGGGGTCGTCGGCCTTGCCGGCGACGCCCAGCGCGTGTCCCGCGCCGCCGAGCCGTTCGACGGCCTCGTCCAGCGCGTCCTTCCTGCGGGCGGTGACGACGACCTTGGCGCCGTCGGCGGCCAGCCTCGCGGCGACGGCCAGGCCGATGCCCCGGCTCGCCCCGGTCACGATCGCGGTCCGGCCGGCGAAGCGCCCGGTCACGACAGCCGCTCCACGGCCATCGCGCCGCCGTTGACGTTGAGCCTCTCCTCGTCGACGCCCAGGTCGACGTCCGCGCTGCTCAAGCCCGCGAGCGCCCGGCGGGACGCCTCGACCGGCGAGAACAGGTCGGGCAGGAGGCCGATCGGCGACCGGGCGGTGGCCACGGTGACGGCTTCGGGCATGGGCGCTCCTCACACTTGCGCGGCACGTCGCCGGCGGGGCCACCCTGCCGCAGCCGTGAGCCGGCCCCGCCGCCCGCGCGCCACGCGCGCCCACCTGGGGGATGTGTGACCTCGCCCACCTCGGATCACCCAGGTGGGCGTGTTTCGGGGGGACGCGACGCCGATCGGGACCGGCGTCGGCATCCTTCCGGCATGACTACGACTGCCACGATCCCCTCCGCCTTCGACCTGACCGGGCGGCGCACCCTCGTCACCGGCGCGAGCCGCGGCATCGGGCGCGCCATCGCGGTGGGCTTCGCGCGGCTGGGCGCCCATGTCGTCGGCGCGGCCCGCTCGGAGAAGGGGCTGGAGGAGACCGCCGAGCTCGCCGCCGACGCGGCCGGGAGCTTCGAGCCGTACGCCGTGGACCTGCGCTCCCCGAGCTCCGTCGAGGAGTGCGTCGCGCACGCGGCGGAGTCCCTCGGCGGCCTCGACGTGCTGGTGAACAACGCCGCCGACGACCACGACTCCCCGATCGAGGCGACGGACCTCTCGGTGTTCCAGCGCGTCGTGGAGCTGAACCTGCAGTCCTGCTGGGTGATGATCCGTGCCGCGTCGCCGCACCTGCAGGACGGCGGCGGCAAGGTCATCAACATCGCGTCCGTGCTCGGTCTGGTGGCGATACGGGACGACAGCGCGTACATCGCGGCCAAGCACGGCCTGATCGGGGTCACCCGGGCGGTGGCGCTGGAGTGGGCGCGCAAGGGCGTCCAGGTCAACGCGATCGCCCCCGGCTACGTCGAGACGGCGATGCTGCCCGACCTCAACGCGAACGAGGCGGTGGCCGAGTACATCCGCCGCAGCGTGCCGATGGGACGCTGGTCGCAGCCGGACGAGTACACGGCTCCGGCGGTGTTCCTGGCCTCGGCCGCGTCGGACTACGTGACCGGACAGGTCCTGGTCGTCGACGGCGGGCTGACCGCCCAATGACCCCGGTCGCGATCGGCGGCTGTGGCCTGATGGGTTCGGCGCCGGCGCGTGCGCTCGCCGCCGGCGGCCACGACGTGGCCCCTCGGAACCGGACACCGGAGCCGACCGAGTGGGCGCCGCGAACGTGCTCGAAACGGCGATCATCGGCGCCTTCTACGTGACCGCGGTGGGCGCGTACGTCGAGGCGGCGACGTACGCGCCCTCGCAGGGCGTGCCCGCGGAGATGCTCCGCGAGACGACGCGTCTCGCGCTGAGGACGCTCGGCCGCGGCACCAAGGAGGCCGCGGCCGCGATCGAGAGCGGCGATCACCGGACGGACCAGGCGACCCTGGAGACCTACGCGGAAGGCGCACGGCACGGCCTGGACGCCATGAGGGCCGCGGGCCACCGTGCGCGCCTGCTCGCCGCCGCCGTCGAGACCCTCGACGCCGCCCGAGCGGCCGGCCTGGGCGGGCTCGGCATCTACGCGCAGACCGAGATCGTCCAGGACGGCGGCAGCTCCCCCAGGTGGGCACAGAGCGGGACACGCCCGCCGGCAACCCGCCGCCGCGCCACGACGATGCCTCCATGACCAACTCCTCTGCGAAGCAGGCCGGGCACAAGCGGATCCTCGTGACCGGCGGCGCCGGCGAGATGGGCGCCTACGCGTGCCGTGCGCTGGCCAAGGCCGACGGGGTCGGGCAGGTCCTCGTCGCCGACCGTGACCGGCGGAAGGCCGAGCGCCTGGCCGCCGAACTCGGCCCCGGGGCGACGCCGCTCGTGCTCGACATCGCCGACGCCGACGCGCTGAACGGCGCCCTCGCGGGCGTCGACATCGTGCTGAACACCGCCGGGCCGTTCTACCGCTTCGGCCGCGAGGTCCTCAGCGCGGCGATCGCCACGAGCACGAACTACCTCGACATCTGCGACGACTGGGAACCCACGCTGGAGATGCTCGAACTCGACGACGCGGCGCGTGCCGCGGGCGTCACCGCGGTGATCGGCATGGGCGCGAGCCCGGGCACGAGCAACCTGCTCGCCCTGCTCGCGATGAACCGGTGCGACACCGTCGACCGGGTCTACACCGCCTGGCGCGCCGGCGCACTCCCGTACCCGACCCCCGAGGACCCGGACCCGCAGCCGAACGCCGCGCTCGAACACTGGGTGCACAACTGCACCGAGCCGATCAAGACGTGGCGCCGCGGCCGGCTCACCGACGCATGGGCGCTCGAAGAGCTGACGCTCTCCTACCCAGGGCGGGGCGAGGGCCCGGTGTGGGTCTGCGGCCACCCGGAGCCGCTGACGCTGCCGCGCGTGCGCCCGGAGGTCCAGGAGTCGCTGAATCTGATGGTGTCGCGCCGCGGTCTGATGGAGGGCATGCAACGGGTGGCCGCACGCGTCCGCGGCGGCGAGCTGAACGTCACGGCGGCTTCCAGGCAGATCCTGCGCGAGCCGAACACCGGCGGCGCCGCCGCGGGCCCGTCGCCGATCCTCCCGAACCTGTTCGCCGTGGCGGAGGGCACCAAAGACGGCAACGGCATCCGGGTCGGCGCCCGGCCCATCGTGCTGCCGGACGCGAACATGGGCGAGATGACCGGCTACCCGCTGGCGATCGCGACGCTGATGATGGCGCGCGGCGACGTCGACAAGCCGGGCGTGCACGGGCCGGAGGGCGCGGTGGACCCCGAGACCTACTTCCACGAACTGTCGCTCCTCGTCGAGGACCATCCGGGCGGCCCGGTCGTCGAGGTGGTCTCCGAGGAGATCTGACGCGTCCGCTCGGGAAGGCTCTGCCACGTTTCACGCATGGCCGAGCCTGGCCGGACCCGTGTCACGGGTCCGGCCCGCCGTTCGCCGTTCCCGGTCAGCCCACCGGCAACGCCGTGGTCGGGTGGAGCCCGGGCGGGAGGGCCGGCAGGCCGCCGATGGCGCTCACCATCCTCGCCGCGGTCCCCGGGTAGGGGTCGAGTGGCGCGGCCACATGGACGGCGATCTCACTCTGGTCGGCGCCTAGGAGCTGCAACTCCACGCCACCGTCCGAACCCTGGGCCGTTCCGCGTGCCGTCCGGGCCGCGAAGCCGCTCCAGGTCAGGCGAATGCGTTCCGCGCCGTTCTCGTACACGACGACTTCCTGGTCGAAGCCCTCGACCTCGCCGGCCCGCACCTCGACCCCGCCGACCACGGTGTCCGACGACGCCATCGCCAGCCCACCCCGCGATTCGACTCGGTCCCCGGCCAGCCGCAGCGCGTCGGCGATGATGTGCGCGGACTCGCGGAGCAGCAGATCGATCCTGGTCGCGGTGCCGGCGAGGCGGGAGCCGACCCCCAGTTCGTGGACGAGCACATCGGAGCCCCAGGAGGAGATGTCCGAGGCTCGCCGGCCCCGGATCCTGACGGGGGCGGGCAACGCGCTCGCCAGCAACGCCGGCAGGACGTCGAGCCAGAGCCCGGGGATCATGCCGGTGCCGACGATCCGGGAACCGCTGGACATCGCCAGCTCCGACAGCCTCCCGCGGAGTTCCTCGTCCACCGCGATGAGCGGATGGACGAAGCACGCGTGCACCATGTGGACGCCGGCGGCCGCGCACAGCGCCATCGCCTCCTGGTGCCGCTCCCCCGCGAGGCCCGCGTACAGGAGCACGTCGAACCGGCCGGAGCGCACCGCCCGGGCCAGATCGGACACCGTCGCGAGCCCGATCCGATCACCACCGGTCAGGACGCCGATGTCCTGACCGGCTCGCCGGGGCGAGTGCACGACCGCCGCCGTCAGCCGGTACCCCGTCTTCTTCAGTGCGGCGACCAGCTCCCCAGCGGTCCGTCCGCTGCCGTACAGCCCGACTCGAATGTCCCGGCTCACCGCTCAGCTCGCTTCCTTTGTCCCGCCACCGCATCTTGTCCCGCCACCGCATCGACGATCGCGTCCGAGGGGATGACGGTGGCCGCGGAGGTGCTCCCCGGATGCGATGGAAGTCACTCCGGCATCCTTGGCGGGGTGGGAGGCTGCTCACTGGCGAGCGGCGGGACCGCACCCAGATGGGGGATGGTCGACGGGGCAGGCCGGGGACGCGCCGATCCCCCAGGCGGGTGTGCCGAGGCCGGCGACCCATCGGCGCCGCGCCGGAGGCGGTGAGGGTGGCCCCATGACGCTCAAGAAGATCGACCCCGACACCCTCGCTCCCCCGCACGGGCACGCCCAGGTCGTCGTCGCCAGCGGCAGCAGGATCGTCTTTGTTTCCGGCCAGGTGGGCATCGACGCGGACGAGAGACTGGTCGGCGCCGGATACCGGGCGCAAGGCCACCGCGCGGCGATGAACGCGTACGCCGCCGTCACCGGAGCGGGCGGCACGCCGGCCGACATCGTGCGCTTCACCGTGTACGTCGTCGACCCCGCGGCGGCCAACCTTGAGGAGCTGTACGCCGGCCTCGGCGACGCCGCCCGGTCCGCCGGCGCCAAGCGGACCGCGATGACCCTGATCGGGGTCACCGGCCTGTCGATGCCCGGCGCGCTCGTCGAGATCGAGGTGACCGCGGTCATCGACTGACGGGGCGTGAGCGAGTACCTCCCGGTGGGCATCGGCTGACGGCGCTGACCGGGAGGTCCTCGCATGCCCGTCCGCACCGAGGGTCGCGGGTCATCCCCCAGGTGGGCAGAGTGATCCTCGCGTCGCGGGTCCGGTGGCCCGCCGGCGACGAAGCTGACGCCATGATTCTGAGCAACCGCGAGCCTGTGAAGGTCCTCGTGGTGGGCGCCGGTCTGGCCGGACTCACCGCGGCCCGCACGCTCGCCGCGGCCGGCGTCGAGGTGACCGTGTACGAGGCCCGGGACCGTGTCGGCGGACGCACCTACACCGTGCGGGACGGCTTCACCGGCGGGCAGCACGGCGACCTGGGCGGCGAGCTCGTCACCGCCGACTACCACGCCTTGACCGCCCTGTGCGAGGAGGCGGGCGTCGCGCTCTCCGAGCGGGTGTGGATCGAGCGCGAGCAGACCCTTCCCGGGGAGACGCCGCTGGAGGGCTACCTCGCCGATGGGCGCATCATCGTCGAGGGCGGTCTGCTCACCGGAGCCCGGTTCGCCGCGGTCGACGACGAGATCCGCGTCGCGCTGCGCGACACGTCCCCGGCACCGCACGAGGTGATCGAGCAGTGGACCCGCCGCGCCGGGCTCTCGGCCCTGGCCCGGGGCGCACTCGCCGGCATCGGCCGGATGCCGGTGCAGTACGACCCGTCGCAGATCGACGCCCACTACCTCGTCGACGCCCACGTCGGCGCGGTCCGGCGCATCGTCGGGGGCAGCCAGGTGCTGGCGGACACCCTGGCACGCGACCTCGACGTGCGCCTGGAGGCGCCCGTGCGGGCCGTCCGGCAGGCGGGCGGCAGGGTCGAGGTGGAGCTGGAGAACGGTGACAGGATGACCGCCGGCCAGGTCGTGGTGGCGGTACCGCCGTTCGTGCTGCCGACGGTCGGGTTCG
This sequence comes from Actinomadura sp. KC216, assembly GCF_004348535.1. Taxonomy (GTDB): domain Bacteria; phylum Actinomycetota; class Actinomycetes; order Streptosporangiales; family Streptosporangiaceae; genus Spirillospora. The sequence continues at coordinate 21,914 of NZ_SMJX01000044.1, read as the reverse complement.
ACCCGCCCCTGCCGGCCACCCACGTCGGGGCGCTGACGTCCCTGCAACGGGCGTACGGCGGCAAGGTGATCGGACAGTACGCCGAGGGCGACGCCGTGCGCGCGGCCCTCAGCCGCGGCGTGTTCGCCGATGGGCCGCTCAACACCGCATGGGTGAGCAACCACTACGTCACCGAGGGGCCCGCCGTGGTGAGCGGCTTCATCTGCGGTGCGCAGCGGCACGTCCTCGAGTCCGACGGCGACGCCTTCGCCGCGCTCGACGAGGTCGTCCGGATCGCCGTCGGGGAGCCGGTCACCCGGATCGCGGGCCGGCGCAAGAACTGGATGGAAGACCCGTTCGCGCTCGGTATGGGCGCCACGCTGGGTTACACCTTCCGCCGCGCCCTCGTCGCGCAGTTCGCGACGCCCGAACGCCGGGTCCATTTCGCGGGCGACCACACCGACGCCGATCTGCCCGCGACGATGGAGGGTGCCGTGCGCTCGGGCCGACGCGCCGCCGACGAGGTCCTCCGCCAGCCCCGCCGGATGTCCCTGGACGAGATCGACACGGAGTTGGTGCGCGCATGAGCACGATCGTCATCGGCGCCGGCCCCGCGGGCCTCGCCGCCGCACGGAAGCTGACGCGGTACGGCGAGGACGTCGTCGTCCTGGAGGCCCAGCCGCACATCGGCGGACGCACCCGGACGGTCCGCGACCGGCTGCGGCACGGGCAGCCCGCCGACCTCGGCGGCTCGTTCATCGACATCGGCCAGGACAAGATCATCCAAGCCTGCGCCGAGCTCGGTCTCAGGCTGACGCCCCAGATGGCGCTGTTCCCGCCCGACCCGGACGGACGGCTGACCGCGGCGTCGCCGCTGCGCGCCACCCTCGTGGTGGACGGCCGGCGGCTCGACGACGCGGAGCGCGACCGCGTTGCCGACGAGGTCCGCGCGGCGCTCGACGCCGTGCCCCCGTCCCCGACCGAGACCATCCCGGCCTGGGCGGCACGCGCGTGCCTCTCCCCCGTGGCACGCCGCGTCTTCTGCTCGCAGGCCGGTTTCAACCCGGTGCACGAGGCCGCGCAGATCCCGATGTCGATGCTCCAGCCGCCCCATGTCGGCCGGGTCTGCTGGATGCTCGCCGACGGCACGGACTCGCTGGCCTCGGCGCTGGCCGGCGGGCTCGACATCAGGCTGCGGCAGCCGGTCCGGCTGGTGCGCCGCGCCCGCGGCGGGCTGGTCCTGGAGACCGACACCGACCGGTTCACCGCTCGGGACGTGGTCGTCGCGACACCGGTGACACCGACGCTGCGGATCGGGTTCGACCCGGTGCTGCCCGAGTGGAAGGTCAACGCGCTGCTGGCCACGCCGATGGCTCAGGGCGGCAAGGTCATCGGGCAGTACACGAACGGGTCCGAGATCGTCGGCCGCCTCGGTCTCTCCGCCGTCAGCGACGGACCGGTCTCGCTCATCTGGGCGCGTCCGCCCGGCCCGGAGGACACGGTGGTCGTGCTCGGGCTGGTGCCCGACCGCGGTGACGGTGTGCTACGCGACGAAGCGCGGGCGCTGGACGCGCTCGACCGGCTCGTCGGCGCCGCCACCGGGCTGCGGGCCGAACGGCTGGCCGGCATCGCGCAGGACTGGACCCGCGAGCAGTTCGCCGGCGGCGTGGTCTCCGCGCTCCTGGGCGACTTCCCCCGGCTGCCCAGCCTGCTGGCCCAGGCGGTCGGTCCGGTGCACTTCGCGGGCGAGCACACCGCGGAGATGTGGGCGACCGGCATGGACGGCGCCCTCCGCTCGGGCGAGCGTGCGGCCGACGAGGTCTTCCAGCGCCGCAGGCAGCGGGCGTCGAATACGGCGGCGGTCCGCTAGATCCGTCAAGTCCAATCATCCATCAGGCCCGCGGGGCTGGGAGCATCCCCCAACCGGGCCGCTTCCCTTCGCGGGCCCCGGCCGCCGCCGAGAGACGGACCTACTGTCGGGACCATGTCGGATGTCATCGGGTCCCCGGCCGGCCTCCACGCCGGAGCCGGTGTGTTCACCGCGGCGGAACCGTCCGTCGCCTGGATGCTGGGCGGCTACGGCCCGCCGCAGCCGATCGCCCCCTCCCGCACGGCGATGATCTGGGAGGGGGGAACGCGGACCTACGCCGAATTGCGCGCCCACGCGCTCGCGCTGGCGAGTGCCCTGCGCGAGCACGGCCTGGAGACCGGCGACCGCGTGGTCAGCCACCTCTTCAACCGCGGCGAGGTCTTCGAGATCTACTTCGCCTGCGCGTTCGCCGGGCTCACCCTGGTGCCGGCGAGTTTCCGCGCCACCGCCGCCGAGCTCGCCGACGTCATCCGCGACGTCGACGCCCGGTTCGTCTTCACCGAGGCCGAGCTCGCCGAGACGGCGGAGACGGCCGTCGCCGCTGCACGCGTGGACGCGCACATCGTCGTCCTCGGGGGCGACGAGCCCGGGCCGGCGTACGAGGCGCTGCTGGGATCGGCTCCACTACCCGCCGCGCTCGCCCCGGCCGACCCGCACGTGATCCTGTTCTCCTCCGGCACCACCGGGAAACCGAAGGGCGCCGAGCTCACCCACCGCAACCTGCTGTACTACGCGGTCCAGCAGGCGGCGATGTTCCCCGGCTACGACCGTGACATGCGCACCCTGGTCGTCCCGACGCTGTTCAACACCGGCGGCCTGCACGACTTCACCCTGCCGACCTTCCTGGTCGGCGGGACCGTCTGCATCATGCCCAGCAGAGGCTGGCGGCCGGAACGCATGGCCGCCTACATCGACCGGTGGCGGGTCACCCATACGATCGTCTTCCCGACGATGTTCCAGCCGATGCTGCACGCCGACACCGAGTCGCCGCTGCCCCTGGACTCGCTCCGGGTGATCCTCACCGGCGGCGAGGTCTGCCCGGCCGATCTCATGCGCCGGGTCCGCGAGCGGTGGCCCCGCATCGAGCTGATCATCGGGTACGGCGGCACCGAGGCGGGCGGGATCACCATGATCGGGAACGCGGAGATCGACCGGAGACCCGGGTCCGTCGGGCGGGCCGCACCGGGCCAGGTCTTCAAGATCGTTACAGCCGGCGGGCGGCCCGCCGCGGTCGGCGAGACCGGCGAGATCTGGACGACGTCGCCGACCGTGACGCGGGGCTACTGGAACGCGCCCGAGCTGACCGCCGCCGCGCTCTCGGACGGCTGGCTGAGGACCGGCGACCTCGGGTACGTGGACGAGGACGGCTTCCTCTACATCAACGGCCGGGTCCGAGACATGATCATCTCGAAGGGCCAGAACATCTACCCCGCCGAGATCGAGGGCGTGCTCCAGGAGCACCCGGGCATCGACCAGTGCGCCGTCGTCGGCGTCCCGGACGAGGAGTACGGCGAGATGGTCGTCGCGGTCGTGGTGCCCCGAGCCGGCCACGCGCTCACCGGCGCCGACGTCGTCGAGTTCGTCCGGGACCGGATCGCGTCACACAAGAAGCCCAGGCACGTGCTGTTCCGCGGCGAGTTGCCGGTCAGCGTGAACAACAAGGTCCTCAAGCGCGAGCTGGCCGCCGAGGTCGCGGCCGAGCTCACGCAGGCCGACCCCCACTGACTGCACAGGCCGCACCGACCTGTGAAGCTCGTCACCCGCAGCGGCCTGTGCCGGTCTGGAGCAGTCAGGCGCAGCATCCACGAAGGTCTCGCGCTGACGAACTTCAGGCCGTCGTTGAGCACCCGGTCCCCCGCCAGAAGGCGTTGACCGCCTCGGCGGCCTGCCGACGCTGCTGGGCCCGGCGTCCGTCAGCGCAGGCGTCGGGATTCAGGTAGAGGAGGGTGCGTGAAACATCGGCCCTGCCGTGACGCGGGCATGGTCTTGCGCTGATCGGCACGCCGCAGCTGCCCCTCACGAAGGTGATCAACCGTAACGGACCATAGAGAGTGCTGCCAGCCGCGTTACTTAGCCCTGCACATCGGCTGCTGCTTGGGCGGCTGCGGCCGCCTCGCTCGGCCGGTGCGCCTGGGCGAGCTCCCGCGACAATGCCAAAAGCTGAGAAGCCACATCAGTCCCGGCCTGACCCGCCGCAGCGGCCTGCCGGAAAGTATCAATAGCCTCCACCGCAACCACAACCGCCGCACCAGCACGACCATCAGCCAACAACCGCCGAAACAAATCCAAACGCACCACACCAAACAACCACAAATAACCCTTCCGACCAGCCACTGGCGGGACGAACCCCTTCAGCACATCGGCTGCCGCCTGGCGGCAGCCGCCGCCTCACTGGGGCGGTGCGCCTGGGCGAGCTCGCGGGATCGTTGTAGGTGTTTGCTGGCGACTCGTACCTGCGGTGGGGGGCAAACCGCGGCGAGACCACGGACCTCAGAGGTCCGCGGATGCCCTCTCACCCTGTTCGGCTCGGACGGCGGCGGTGATCCGGTCGACGTCGCCGCGTTCGGCCGGCGGCAGCGGTGCGCCCACGGACTGTCTGAGCGCGGCGGCCTCATCCAGCAGAGCCGCCGCTTCCTCGTGGGAGCCTTCGGCCGCCGCGACTCCCGCCAGCCCCTCCTTGGCCAGGGCGATGGCCCGCGGATCGCCCGCCTCGGTGGCCGCGGCGAGCCCGTCCAGATGCAGGGACCTGGCTGCGGCGCGGTCACCGCGCAGCTCGGCGATGAAGCCGAGCTCGCTCAGCAGCAGCGTTACCCCGTAGAAGGGCACGCCGTAGTCGGCCTGCAGGCGGCGGTTCCAGGCCAGCGACTGCTCGAAGAGCCGGCTCGCCGTGTCGAGATCGCCGGCGCGTCGGGCCGCCAGGCCGAGGCCGACCCGGGCGAACTCCTCGGCGAAGCGGTTGGACTGCTCGCCCGCCCGGCGCATGGCGCGCTCGTGCAGCTCCCGGGATCGGTCCAGGTTCCCGGTCAGCAGGGCGATCCGGCCGAGGCTGGACAGCCGGTACGACGCGTCGGTCCACAGCTGCAGGTCCTCGGCGATGCGCAGCCCCTCACGGTGCAGGCGGGCGGCTGTCTGGTAGTCACCAGTGATCTCCGCGAGGTAGCCGAGCATGTCGGAGGCCTGCAGCCGCCCCCACCCGTCGCCCAGGTCGGAGAAGATCGTCAAACTTCGGGTGGCGGAGCGCGCGGCGCGGTCGTGGTCACCCTGGAACATCGCCTGCTTGGCGCGGCCTGCCAGCGCCGCAGCCTCGCCCCAGCGGTCGCCCGCGGCCTGGAAGGCGGCCAGCGCCTCGGTCAGCAGGCCGTCCGCGCCGGCGACGTCCCCGAAGCTCAGGTGCGCGAGGGCCAGGAACCAGCGGGACCGCGCGTCGCCGGCGGCCAGCGCCCGGGCCGCGGCGCGGCTGCGCTCCAGCAGGTCGCTCCCGTCGCCCGTCAGCATCGCGAACCCGGCCTCCCACGCGGCGAGCTCCGCGGAGCGCGCGCCGGGCAGCGCCATCGCCGCCGCGATGAAGCCCTGGCCCTCCCGGTGTCTGCCGCGCAGGAACCAGTACCACGCCAGGGCCCCGGCCAGGCGAGCTGCCAGCGCGGGGTCGGCAGTGTGCTCGAGCGTGACGCGCAGGTTGGGCGCTTCGACGTCCAGGCGGTCCAGCCACTCGCGCTGACCGGGGCCGTACAGGTGCGGCCTGGCCTGTTCTGCGAGGTCGGCGTAGTAGAGGTCGCGGCGCCGAAGGGCGGGGTCGTCGCCGGCGAGCCGGTCCAGGCAGTAGGCGGCGATCGACTCCAGCAGCCGGTAGCGGGTCCCGTCGGCGGACTCGACCAGCGATCTGGCCACCAGCTGGTCGACCACGTCTACCACGTCCAGTTCGAGGTCCGCGCACCCGGCCTCGGCCGCCTCGGGCGTGCAGCCGCCCGGGTGGAGGGCCAGCCTGAGCAGGACCAGCCGCTGCTGCTCGGTGAGCTGCTCCCAGCTCCAGTCGATCATCGCGCGCAGGGTCTGCTGGCGGGCGGGCCGTCCTCGGCCCGAGACGGTGAGCAGGTGAAAGCGGTCGTCCAGCCGATCGGCGACGCCGCGGACGCCGAGGGCGCGTACCCGGGCGGCGGCCAGTTCCAAGGCCAGCGGCAGGCCGTCCAGCCGCCGGCAGATCGCCGCCACGAACGGCGCGCTGTCGGCGTCCAGCACGAACCCGGGTGCGGCGGCGGCGGCGCGGGCCACGAACAGCTGTACCGAACTCGCCAGCCGGGGGTCCGAACCGGGATCCGGCAGCTCCAGCGGCGACACCGCGTACAGCGTCTCCCCGGCGAGCGCCAGCGGCTCCCGGCTGGTCGCCAGCACCCGCAGGTCCGGCGCGGCCCGCAGTAGGACGTCCACCAGCTCGGCGACCGGCCCGGCCACGTGCTCGCAGTTGTCCAGCACCAGCAGCAGCCGCCGGCCACGCAGGGAGCCGGCCAGCCGGTGGGCCAGGCCGGTCGGCCGTACGCCGGGATGCGAGCCCGTCGCGGTGTCGTCGCGGACGCCGAGGGCGGCGGCCACCGCCTCGGCCACGCCCGTCGTGCCCGCCAGCTCGACCAGCGACACCCCGTCGGGAAAGGCGTCGGCGGCCCGGTCGGCCACCGCCAGGGCGACCCTGGTCTTGCCCACGCCGCCGGGACCGGTCAGCGTGACCAGCCGCGCCGCGCCGAGCAGGGCCCGCACCTCGCCCACGGCCTGTTCGCGGCCGACCAGCTCGGTGAGCGGGGCGGGGGACGCGCGGGCGCGAGCAAGGGATCTTGGCGCAGCATCGCCTGGTGCAAAGCTGCGAGCTCGGGGCCCGGATCCAGGCCCAGCTCATCGGCCAGCCGATGCCGCAGCTCGTCATACCCGGCCAGCGCCTCCGCCTGCCGCCCCGACCGGTAGAGCGCGCGCAGGTGAGCGGCGCGCAGGCGCTCGCGCAGCGGGTGGGCGGCGACCAGCTCGCCGAGCTCGTCGGCCAGCAGGCTGTGCTCACCCAACGCCAGCCGTACCTGCGCCTGCTCCTCCAGCGCGGTCAGCCGGTGCTCTTCCAGCCGGGTGGCGGCGGTGCGGGCGAACTCCTCGTCGAGGAAGTCGGCGTAGGCGGGCCCGCGCCACAGCGCCAGAGCGTCCGACAGCAGTTCCGCCTTGGTCCGGGTATCGGTGGCGGCGCGGGCCCGCTCGAGCAGCGCGAGGAACCGGGCGGAGTCCACCTCGGCGGTGCCGTCCAGGCGCAGGCGATAGCCCGGTGCCTGGAAGACCACCAGCTCGCGGCCTCCCGGCTCCGCCTGTTCCAGGGCACGGCGCAGCTGCGACACCTTGGTTTGCAGCGTGTTGACCGGATTGCCCGGGAGGGTGTCTCCCCACAGGTCCTCGGCCAGCCGGTCGGCCGACACCGGGCGACCTTCGTGGGCCAGCAGATCGGCGAGCAACGCCCGGACCTTCACCTCGGGGACCCGGACGGGCCGTCCGTCGTCACGCCACACGGAAAGGGGGCCAAGGACACCGAAACGCACCAGGTCACCGTACCCGCAGCGAACCACCAGCCGATCGTGCGCGGCCCCGGCCACGGTGAGGCCATGAACACGAACCGAGAGATCCACCTGGTCACCCGCCCCGCCGGCGAACCCCGGCCGGAGAACTTCGACCTGGTCACCACCGCACTGCCCGACCTGGCGGAAGGGCAGGTCCTGGTCCGCAACAGCTGGATGTCGGTCGATCCGTACATGCTCGACCGGATGCGCGAGGCGGAGTCCTACCTGCCGCCGTTCCAGCTCGGCGCCCCCATGGAGGGCTCGGCGATCGGCCAGGTCGTGGCCTCCCGCTCAGCGGACATCCCGGTCGGCGCGACCGTTGCGCACTTCCTGGGCTGGCGCGAGTACGCCGTGGTGGACGACGCCGCCGTGACCGTCGCCGACCTGTCCCTGGCCCCCGAACAGGCGTGGCTGGGCGCGCTGGGGACCACCGGGCTTACCGCCTACGCCGCGCTCACCCAGGTGGCCCCGGTACGTGAGGGGGACGTGGTCTTCGTCTCGGCCGCGGCCGGGGCGGTGGGCAGCATCGCCGGCCAGCTGGCACGCAAGCTCGGCGCCGCCCGCGTGATCGGCTCGGCGGGCGGGCCGCGAAAGACCAGGAAGCTCGTGGCGGACTTCGGCTACGACGCGGCGATCGACTACCGCGCGGGATCGCTCGCCGGGCACCTGGCCGCAGCCGCCCCCGGCGGCATCGACGTCTACGTCGACCACGTCGGCGGCGACCACCTGGTGGCGGCCATCGACGCGCTGCGGCACGGCGGCAGGATCGCGATGGTGGGCGCGATCAGCTCCTACTACGCCAACGAGCCGGTCCCCGGCCCGGGCAACCTGTTCGCGCTGGCCGCCAAGGACGCCACCCTCCGCGGCATGCTGATCAACTCCTACTTCCACCTGTTCCCCGAATGGATCGGCAAGGCGGCCGGCTGGCTGGCCGACGGCTCCCTGCGCACCGAGCTGACCGTGGCCGAGGGCATCGAACAGGCACCCGCCGCCTTCCTGGACATGATGCACGGCGGCAACGTCGGCAAGATGCTGGTCAAGCTCTCAGATTGAGGGCGGTCCGGAAGTGGAGGTCACGCAGGACGATCAGGCTGCTCGGCCGAGTCTGCCGGCAAGGGCGCCGTGCGGGAGGTCCCAGACCTCTGAGCTTGAGGATGCGCGGTTCCATAGGCATCCTCCCGGCGCCAGGGGACGCCGCCGGCCAGGACGCCAAGTCCTGGATGCCGGCGCCGCACACGGTTGGCCTGGTGCTCGACGTGACCTGGACGCTAGTGGCCCTGTCGGGTGCCGCCATCCCCCGGATGGGCCGGACGGCAGCCGAGACGCTTGGACCGATGCAGGTCGGCGCGCGATCCTCACCTCATGGGTTCTACGATGCGAGCAGTTCAGGTCGTCGGTCACGCAGGACCGGCAGCGTCGCTGGTCCTTGCCGAGACGCCGATCCCTGCTCGGGCGCATCCGCGCGCTCCCGATGGTGACGCGATCCTGATCGACGTCCAGGCCGCCGGCGTCTCCTTTCCCGAGGTCCTTCAAACGTACGGTCGCTACCAGTTCCAGCCCGACCTTCCCTTCGTCCCGGGAAGCGAGGTGGCGGGGTACGTCCGCAGCGCTCCCCACGGCTCTCCCTTCAAGGTCGGGGATCGGGTGGCGGCGTGCACCGACATCGGCGCCTGGGCCGAGGTCGCCTCGGCGCCGGCGTCGTCGACCGTGCGGCTGTCCGATCGCCTGAACTTCACGGAGGGCGCGTCGCTCCTGCTGAACTACCACACCGCTTACTTCGCGATGGTGCTGCGCGGCCGGTTGCGGCGCGGCGAGTCGATGCTCGTCCATGGCGCCGCCGGCGGGGTCGGCACCGCCGCGCTGCAGATCGCCGCCGGTCTCGGCATCGAGACGATCGCGGTCGTGTCGACTCCCGAGAAGGCCGGCGTGGCGCGGCAGGCCGGCGCGAGCCAGGTCGTGCTCGCCGACGACGACTGGAAGGGGGCGGCGCAGGGGCGCGGGGGCGTCCACGCCGTGCTCGACACCGTCGGAGGCGACCGCGTCCTCGACAGCATGCGGTCGCTGCGGGAGGGCGGCCGCCTCATCGTGGTCGGGTTCGCCTCGGGCGAGATCCCCGAGGTCCGGTTGAACCGCGTGCTCCTTCGCAACCTCGACGTGATAGGCGTCGAGTGGACCTACGCGCTGACCCGGCCCGCGGTCAACCAGCGGATCACCGAAGGCGTCGACCTCCTCGTCGAGAAGGGCGTCATCAAGCCGTTGGTCCACCGCGCGCTTCCGCTGAAGAAGGCGGCCGAGGCGGCGACGCTGCTGGAGGAGCGTCGTGCGCTCGGCAAGGTCGTGCTCGAGATCAACGCCCCGCACAGGCCCTGAGGAGGGCGAGTGGATCAACGCGGGCACCGCCGCGCACCGTCCCGGAGAGGCAGGACCCGCGGGTGCCGCGCCCGAGCCACTCGGCCCCGCGATCGTTCCCCCAGTCGGGCATGGCGGGTCCGCGGCCCATTGACACGACCCGCCTGACCTCCCACGTTGTACTGGTCGGGCCGACCGCGGGCACCGACGACCGCCCGAAGCCCGGAGCGGGCTTCCGGCGACCAGCGGTGACGACGGGAGTCACCGCCACACGCGCATGACGAGAGCGAGGCCAGCCATGAGTCGGTCATCACACGCCGGCGGCATCCAGCCGTCCGTCGCCTGGATACTGGGAATCGATCAGCTGCCCGGTCACATCCGCCCCGGCAAGGTCGCCCTCCTCTGGTCGGATCGGCAGCGGACGTACGGCGAGCTGCGCGACCGCGCCCTCAGACTCGCCGCGGGTCTGCGCCGGCGCGGTCTCCACCACGGTGATCGCGTGGCCACCTACCTCCTGAGCCGGGGAGAGACATTCGAGCTGTACTTCGCGTGCGCCTACGCCGGTCTGACGCTCGTGCCCGCCAACTTCCGGCTGACGGCCCGTGAGCTCGCGCACGTCCTGCACGACTCCGGCGCCCGGTTGCTGCTCACTCAGGACGACCTCGCCGAGACGGCTCGGACGGCGGTGGCGGACCTCGACGGCCTGGAGGTCCTCACCCTGGCCGACGACGACGCCGGCCCGGAGTACGACGCGCTGCTCGACGATGGCCCGCTGCCGCCCCCGTACGAGCCGGCGGACCCGCACATCGTCCTCTACACGTCCGGGACGACGGGAATGCCCAAGGGGGTCATGCTCGGCCACCACTCGATCATCTGGTTCGCGATGCAGCAGGCGACGCTCTACCCCTCCTGGGACGGATCGATGGTCAACTTCATCAACGCCCCGCTGTACGGCGCCGCCATGAACGAGCAGACGATCCCGTCGTTCCTCGTCGGCGCGACGGTCGCGATCATGCCGAGCCGTGGCTGGTCGCCCGAGAGGTTCGCGCGGCTGGCCGACCGCTGGAAGGCCACGCACGTCGTCATCTTCCCGTCGATGATGGAGCCGCTTCTCGAGGCGGACCAGCGGCGGGCGATCGGACTCTCGACGCTCAAGGTGGTGTTCACAGGCGGCGAGAACTGCCCCGCCTCGCTCATGCGGCGTTTCCGGAGCCGCTGGCCGCACGCGTCGCTCCACGTCCTGTACGGCATGACGGAGTCCGGCATCATCACCGAGTGCGCCGACGACGAGATCGAGCGTTTTCCCGAGTCGGTCGGCAGGCCGTTCGGGCTCCAGGCGGTTCGCGTGGTCGACGACGAGGGCAACGACCTGCCGGTCGGGGACGTCGGCGAGGTGTGGACGGCGGGAGGCGCGGTGTGCTCCGGCTTCCTCGGGGCACCGGAGCTCACGGCACAGGTGTTGCGTGACGGCTGGCTCGCCACGGGCGATCTCGGCCGCTTCGACGAGCACGGTCACCTCTACATCGAGGGCCGCAAGAAGGACATGATCATCTCGTCCGGTCAGAACATCTACCCCGCGGAGATCGAGAACGTCCTGGCCCAGCACGGCGAGCTGTTCGAGTGGACGGTCATCGGCGTGCCCGACGAAGAGCGCGGCGAGGCGGTCTGCGCCGTCGTCGTCGCCAAGGAACGGTCTGCGGTGACCGCGGACGACGTCCTCGAACACCTCGTCGCGAACCTCGCCTCGTACAAGAAGCCCAAGCACATCGTGTTCGTCGACGGGCTCCCGCGCAACGCGGCCGGAAAGGTCCTGAAGGACCGGCTCAGAAAACAGATCCGCACCGCGGCGGAACGCGCCGGAAGGGTCGGTTAGCGATGGAGGACGGTCTCACGGTCCCCGAAGGGGAATGGGCGCCGCTGCTGGAGGAGCTCGGCCGAAGGCGGCGGTTCGCCCTGGCCGGCGGGGGCCCCGAGCGCATCCGGCGCGAGCACGACCGTGGACGCCTCTCGGCTCGCGAACGGGTCGAGAGCCTGGTGGACCCGGGGACGTTCATGGAGTTCGGGAGGCTCGCCACGACCCCCGACGGCGACGGCGTGTCACCCAGCACCTACGTGTGCGGGCTCGCCGAGATCAACGGGCAGCCCGTCGCCCTCGGTGTCGAGGACTACACCATCCAGCTCGGCTGCATCGGCGTGAACCTGCACAGGTTCAAAGGCGGCTGGGGCGGGTTCATCGAGGAGTTCGCGCTCGGCTACAAGATCCCGCTGGTGCTGCTGATCCAGAGCGGCGGTGGAACGATCCAGATGCAGGACACCAAGGGGTACCTGCACCTGCCGTCCGGGGAACCCACCTTCCCCATGTTCGACCTGCTGGAGCAGGTGCCCGTGGTGTCGGCGGTCCTCGGTCCCGCCGGCGGAGGGTCGGCGGCCCGCGCCGTCGCGAGTCACTTCTCGGTGATGACGCGCCCGAACGGATGCATGTTCGCGGGCGGCCCGGCGCTGGTCAAGCGGGCGACCGGCGTGGCCGTGGACAAGTTCGGGCTGGGGGGCGCGGAGGTCCACGCGGAAGGCTCGGGGCTCATCTCGCAGGTCGTGGACGACGAGGAGGCGGCGTTCGACGCGATCCGGAGCTTCCTGTGGTACCTGCCGTCCAACGTGACCGAGCGCCCGCCGCGAGCCGTGCCCGCCGACCCGGACCTGCCCGCCGACACCCTGCTGACGACGGTTCCGCCGGACTCCCGCCGCCCGTACGATCCGCGCAGGCTGCTCGCCGCGGTCGTCGACGGTGACTCGTTCTTCGAGCTCGGCGCCGGCTTCGGACGCTCCCTGATCACGGGATTCGCGCGCATCGACGGGTTCGTGGCCGGCGTGCTGGCGTCCGACCCGCGTTTCCTCGGCGGTGCCATGGACACCGACTCGTCCGGCAAGCAGGTGAAGTTCACCGAGCTGTGCGACGAGTTCAACGTCCCCATCGCCTACTTCGTCGATGTCCCAGGGTTCATGATCGGACCGGACGCGGAACGCTCCGGCGTGCTCGGGTACGGGACCCGGGCCGTCCAGGCCATCCACCATGTGAGCGTCCCCGTGTACACGGTCCAGGTCCGCCGCTCGTACGGGATGGCCGCGTACGCCACCGGCAACGCGAATCCGAACAGCATCCGGATCGCGTGGCCGTCGGGCGAGTGGGGCGACATGCCCGTCACGAGCGGCATCGAGGCCGAGTTCCGCACGCGGATCGAGGCCGCCGAGGATCCCGAGGCCGAACGCCGGCGCATCCTCTCCCGCTACCGCGAGAACACGTCGATGTGGCGCGCGGCGGAGAAGTTCGCGGTCGAGCACGTGATCGACCCCAGGGAGACGCGGGACACCCTCGCCCGGCTCCTCGCGCTCGCGGCCCGCGCCCCTGTCCCCGCCAAGACCGGCAAGAAGTACCGCGTCTGAGCGCCGCCGAGGACGTCCGGAGCCTGGAGCGTGCAGGCACTGCCCCCACACGGAGATATGAACCGAACCATGACGACCGCCATCACCAAGACACTCGTCGCCAACCGGGGGGAGATCGCCGTCCGGGTGATCCGTGCCGCTCGGGACGCCGGCATCGGGAGCGTGGCCGTGTACGCCGAACCCGACGCGGACGCCCTCTTCGTGCGCCTCGCGGACGAGGCGTACCCGCTCGCGGGCACGGCACCCGCCGAAACCTACCTGTCGATCCCCAGGCTCCTCGAGATCGCCGTGGCCTCGGGAGCGGACTCGGTCCACCCCGGATACGGGTTCCTGGCCGAGAACGCCGAGTTCGCGCGCGCGGTCATGGCCGCCGGCCTGGTGTGGATCGGGCCGCCGCCCGCCACGATCGACAGCCTGGGCGACAAGATCAAGGCACGGCACATCGCGGAGAAGGTGGGCGCACCGCTGGCGCCCGGGACGAAGGACCCGGTCCACTCGGCGGACGAGGTCGTGGCGTTCGCGCGGGAGTTCGGCCTGCCCGTCGCGATCAAGGCGGCCTACGGGGGCGGCGGCCGTGGTCTCAAGGTCGTGCGGAACGAGGCTCAGATCGTCGAGTCCTACGAATCGGCGGTCCGCGAGGCCGTCACGGCCTTCGGTCGTGGCGACTGCTTCGTGGAGAAGTTCCTCGACCGTCCGCGCCACGTGGAGACCCAGTGCCTGGCGGACGCGCACGGCAACGTCGTCGTCGTCTCGACCCGTGACTGCTCGCTCCAGCGCCGCCACCAGAAGCTGGTCGAGGAGGCTCCCGCACCGTTCTTGACCGACGAGCAGACCCGCAGGCTGTACGGCGCGTCCAAGGCCATCCTCCGCGAAGCGGGCTACGTCGGCGCGGGCACCTGCGAGTTTCTGGTCGCCGCCGACGGCACCATCTCCTTCCTGGAGGTCAACACGCGATTGCAGGTCGAGCACTGCGTGTCCGAGGAGGTCACGGGCGTCGATCTGGTGCGCGAGATGTTCCGCGTCGCCGCCGGCGAGCGTCTCGGCTACGACGATCCCGAAAGTCACGGCCACTCGATCGAGTTCCGGATCAACGCCGAGGACGCCGCCCGGAACTTCCTGCCGGCGCCCGGCAGGATCACCCGGTGGCGTCCGCCTTCGGGCCCGGGCGTGCGGATCGACGCGGGATACGAGGAGGGGGAGACCGTCCCCGGCCTGTTCGACTCCCTGATCGCCAAGCTCGTCGTCACCGGGCGCGACCGGACCCAGGCGCTCGAACGGGCACGGCGTGCGCTGTCCGAGTTCACGGTGGAGGGAATGCCGACCGTCCTCCCGTTCCATCGGGCCGTCGTCGACGATCCGGACTTCGCCGGGCCGTCGGCGCCGCCGGGGACCGGGCGGTTCGCGATCCACACGACCTGGATCGAGACGGAGTTCGACAACCGGATCCCGCCGTTCGAGGACGCCGCCGGTGCGGAGACGTGCACCGCGCCCTCGGCACCGGACGGGCCGGGGCCGCACACGCACCCGGGACTCGCCGTCACGCGGGGTCCTCGCCCCAGGGGCACGCGCGAGCGCCGCGCATCCGAACTCACCCCCACGGGCGACGCGGTCACGTCCCCGATGCAGGGCACCGTCGTCAAGATCGCCGTCGAGCAGGGCGACGCCGTCGAGCAGGACCAGATTCTTCTCGTGATCGAGGCCATGAAGATGGAGCAGGCGCTGCACGCTCACAAGGACGGCACGGTGTCCGGCCTGACCGTTCGGATGGGCGACGTGGTCGCGAGGAACCAGATCATCTGCGAGATCGTGGGCTGAGGGGGACGCCTACTCGCACCATGGCCTCGAAGAAGGCTGCGTCCGGCCGTCCGGCCGTCCGGCCGTCCGGCCGTCCGGCCGTCCGGCCGAGGTGCTCGGCACCTGCGCGCGTCCCATGGCGCCGAGGCCGACCGCGGAGTCGTCGGACACAGGTGGCTCCCAGATGGACCGGAATCGTCAGCCCGACGTCATGGCGGTCCAGGCTGCGAACGCCTTGTCGGAGTTCTCCTTCCACCACTTGGGATCCATCAAGGCCGGGGTCCCGATCGCCTGCTCGTTGTACTGGGCCAGGAAGTTCGACCGGCGGCCGGTCAGCTTCGGTTTCGAGGCGGGCGTCGTGGGCCCGAAGGGGATCACTTCGGTGAAGTCGCTCTGTGCCTTGGGAGTGGCCACGAAGTTCAGGAATTTCTGCTGCGCTTCGGGGAACTTGGATCCCTTGACCGCGTAGAGGGCGTCCCATCCGGAGAAGGCGTGGTGCCACACGATGCCCAGCTTCGCGCCGCGCTCCTCGCTGATGGCGGCGCGGCCCATCATGCACCAGCACATCGCGTAGTCGCCCGACTCGAGTCCCTCCGCCTGCCCCGCGACGGTCGGCAGCAGGGAGAGGTTCTTGCCGAGCCTCTTGACCACGGCGGCGGCCCGGTCCAGATCGAGCGGGTACAGCGACTCGGGGTTCACTCCGTCGGCGAGAAGCAGCCCCTCAAGGCCCTGGAGCGGATAGTTCAGCGTGATGCGCTTGCCCGGGTACTTCTGGGTGTCCAGGAAGTCCGTGATCTTCGTCGGCGGGTCGTCACCGAACTTTTCGGGGTTGTAGACCAGCGCCATCGACTGGACCATGACGGGCACGCCACAGTCGTCGGTCACGTACTTGGGATCGATCGCGCTCATGTCGATCTCCGACGACCTCTTCTCGAAGAGTGTGCCGCACCCCTTCGCCCCGGTCCCGACATCGAGATCGACGATGTCCCAGGTCGTGGCGCCGGCCTCGACCATGGCCTTGACCTTGGCGGGATCGGAGGGGGAATCCGTGGCGAACTTGACGCCGGTCTCCTTCGAGAACGGCTCGATCCACCCCTGCTTCGCCGCGGTCATCGACTCGCCACCGTAGTTCACGAAGACGAGTTGCTCGCTGGAGCTGCAGGCCGACCCGAACAGCAGGGCCGCCAGACACGTAATGGAAAGCGCGGCCTTTCGTTTCATCGTCACGGAATGCCACCTTCATCGGACGTTCTCGCCAGGCCCCGAGCAGCCTTAGGAGACCTGGTCGGAACGTAGGCTCGGGCCGTGCCGTGGGTAGCCGCGGCGGAAACAACACCCCCCGAGTGGGGGATGTCCTGCTGCCGCCGAGTTCCGTGCGGAGCGTCCCCAAGGTGGTGCGGAGCGTCCCCAAGGTGAGGGAGTGCCCGTCGGCGTGCCCCTGACCGGCCGTAACGCGGTCGTCCGGCGAGGACAGCGTGCCGCACCGACTGTAGGATCGTGCCGCATCCCCGAGGAAGCACCACGAAGGGATCGCTCTTGGCTTCACGGTCGGCGAAGGCGGCGCGCACGCTGCCGGCGGATCTCACGAGCTTCGTGGGCCGGCGGCACGACCTGGTCGCGGTCCGGCGGCTGTTCTCGGTTACCAGGCTGGTGACCCTGACCGGCATGGGCGGGGTCGGCAAGACCAGGCTGGCTCTCCAGGCCGCCGGAGAGATGCGCCGCGCCTTTCCCGACGGCGTGTTCCTGGTCGAACTAGCGTCTCTGAAGGACCCCCACCTCCTGCCGCAAACGCTGATCGACGCCCTCGACGTCCACGAGCAGCCGGCGCTCGACCCGGTCACGGCGCTGTGCGAACACCTGGAGCGGCGGACCCTGCTGCTGATCCTCGACAACTGCGAGCACCTGGTCGAGGCCACCGCCGACCTCGTGGACCCGGTCCTGCGCGCCGCGCCCGATGTCCGGATCCTGGCGACCAGCAGGCACGCGATGCGGATCGCCGGCGAGCACATCTATCCGGTCCCGCCGCTGCTGGCACCGGACCCCGGGGACTCCCTCAAACCCGGGACGGCGAGCCGTTACCCCTCCGTCGCGCTGTTCGCCGACCGGGCGGCCGCGGTCGTCCCCGGTTTCGCGACGACCCCGGAGAACGAGGCGGCGGTGGTGCGCCTGTGCCACCGGCTGGAGGGGATCCCGCTGGCCATCGAGCTCGCCGCGGTGCGCCTCCGGGTCCTCACCGTCGACGAGCTGGCCGGCCGCCTGGACGACCGCTTCCAGCTGCTGCAGGAGGGCAACCGCAACCTACCGGAGCGGCACCGGACGCTGCAGTCCCTGATCGACTGGAGCTACGACCTCTGCACCCCGATCGAGCAGCTGCTGTGGGCCCGCTCGTCGGTGTTCGCCGGCGGGTTCACCGGCGACGCGCTCGAGGCGGTGTGCACCGACGACCTCCTGCCGGGGCCGGCGGTCCTCGACACCCTCGCACGCCTGGTCGACAAGTCGATCCTGATCCGCGAGGAGCACGGCGGGCACGCGCGGTTCCGGATGCTGGACACGCTCCGCGAGTACGGGCACGCCCGGCTGGCCGAGACCGGTGACGATGCCCTGATCGCGCGGCGGCACCGCGACTGGTACGCGCGGCTGATCGAGACCGCCGGCCGCGAATGGGTCGGGCCGCACCAGGAGGACTGGGCGGCCAGGCTGCAGCGCGAGCACGCGAACCTGCGGCACGCGCTCGAGTATTGCATGTCGATCCCGGGCGAGGCGCGTGTCGGGCTGCGGATGGCGGCGGTGCCGTGGTTCTGGGGAGCCATGGACCACCTGACCGAGGCCCGCCTGTGGCTGGACCGCGGCCTCGCCCTCGACCGGGAGCCTTCCCATGAGCGCGCCTGGGCGCTGGCCACGACCGCCTACATCGCGGCCTTCCAGGGCGACCACGCGACGCTTTCGGCCTTGTCCGAACAGGCGCGCGACCTGGCGGTGGAACTCGACGACCTCCCCGCCCTCGCGTTCGCCAACCACGTCCTCGGGTTCCGGCAATCGCTGGGCGGCTCCGCGCGTCTCGCGACCGCCATCCCGCTGTTCGGCGAGGCGCTGGCCCAGTACGCCCGCACCGGGCTGGAGGCCCAGTACGCCCAGAGCCTGCTCGTCGAGCTCGCCGCGACGCACATCATGCTCCACGAGTTCGACCGTGCGGCGGAGGTCGCCGACGAGCTGTACGACCAGTGCGCCTCGGCCGGTGAGCGCTGGAACCTGTCCTACGCCCTGTGGCTGCGCGGCCTGTTGTCGCTGGTCCATGACGATCCCGAGAACGCCGAGCGACGGCTCTTCGAGGCGCTTCAGATCAAGCGGGTCTTCCGCGACAACCTGGGCTTGGCCCTCACCCTCGAAGTGCTGGCGTGGACGGCGGCGGTCAAGGGCGAGGCCGAGCGGGCGGCCGTCCTGCTCGGCGGGACGGACCGGATCTGGCGGACGCTCGGCGCCCGGCAACTGCGCCGCAAGCGCGAGCGCTATGAGGCGGCGGCCCGGGCCGGCCTGGGCGACGACCGGTTCGACGCCGCGCTCGCCCGGGGCAGCGCGCTGAGCATCGAGGAGACCCTCGCCTTCGGGCTGCGCGAGCCCCGGCCCGAGCCGCCCGCCGAACCGGGTGGTCCGGCGGTCCGGCTGACGCCGCGGGAGCAGGAGGTCGCCGCGCTGGTGGCCGAGGGGATGTCGAACAAGGAGATCGCGGCGAAGCTGGTGATCTCCCTCCGGACCGCCGAGGGGCACGTGGAGAAGGTCCTGTCCAAGCAGGGCTTCAAGACGCGCGCCCAGATCGCGACCTGGGTCACCCAGCGGCAGGCCGACCGGGCCTAGCTCCACCGGGCCCGATTCCGCTGGGCCCAGTTCCGCCGGGCCGTCGTCAGCGCAGACCGAGGGCCACGTTCGCGTCCCAGGCCGCCGCGGTGATGCCCCGCTCGCGGACCTTGGCCTTCTCGATGCGTTCCGACGCGGTCTTCGGCAGGCCGTCCACGAACTCGACGTACCGGGGCACGGCGTAGCGCGGCAGGTCCCGGGAGACGAACTCGACCAGCTCCGCCGGATCGAGCGGGTCGCCGGGAATCGTCACGACGAGCACCGCGACGTCCTCCTCGCCCACCTCCGACGGGACGCCGATGGCGGCGACCTCGCGGACGCGGGGGTGCGCGGCGACGGCCTCCTCGACCTCCCACGCGGACACGTTCTCGCCCCGGCGGCGGATCGAGTCCTTCTTCCGCCCGACGTACTCCAGCGTGCCGTCGGGATGCTCGCGCGCGAGGTCGCCGGTGTGGAACCACAGGTTCCGCCACGCCTCCACCGTCGCCTCGGGCTTGGTCCAGTAGCCCTGCATCATCGCGAAGGGCTCCTCGGGCCGGTACACCAGCTCGCCGACCTCCCCCGCGGGCACGGGCGCATCGCCGTCGTCGACCAGCCGGACCGGGACCTCCGTCAGCGGCCTGCCGATCCGTCCGGGGACGGTATCGCGCGCCGGCGCGGAGGCGATCAGGAGACATTCGGTCATGCCGTACGCCTCGATGATCCGGATCCCGAACCGCTCCTCGAACTCGCGGAGGATCTCCTTCGGGGTCGAGGAGCATACGGCGAGCGTCGCGGGATTGTCCTTGTCGTCGGGGCGCGGCGGCTGCTTGTGGAGCAGCCACAGCATGGTCCCGATGGTGCCGAACACGGTGACCCCGTTCTCCCGGATCTCGTCCCAGAAGCGGGTGGCGCTGAACCGCCGCCCGATGACGGCGGTGGACCTCGTGTCCAGGGCGGTGGCGAGGAAACCGCGGGCATCGATGTGGAACAGCGGCTGGACGCAGTAGATGATCTCGTCCGCGCCCAGTTCCATGACGCGTGTGATGTGCTCCGCCTGCGCCGGATAGTAGCGCTGGGGCAACATGACCCCCTTGGAGGGCCCCGTCGTCCCGGACGTGTACATGATCGTCGCGATCTCGCCCGGGTGCGGGTCCTCCAGGACCACCGGCGGCGAGGCCCCCGCCTCCCGCAGCTCGTCGAAGCCCAGCTGCCTGGCGCGGTCCCCGAACGGCCGGGACGAGTGCTCCCCCACGCACACGACCACCTCCGGGTCGTAGGTGATCGTGTCGGCGAGCACCTGGAGGTAGTCCTCCGTGCCGATGAGGACCCGCGGCCGCGCGTCCTCGACGAAGTAGGCGAGAAGCCGGCCGCGCGCCTGCGTATTGACCGGGACGTCGATGGCGTGCGCCGCGTTGGCGCCCAGCCAGGCCCAGACGACCTCGGCCCGGTTGTCGCACATGATGCCGACGCGGTCCCCGGGGTCGACGCCGAGCCCGCGCAGGCCCCGTGCGGTGTGCTCGACCTCCGTGAGGGCGTCTCGATAGCTGAACGACTCACCGGCGATCCGCAGGAACTCGTGATCCGGTGTGTCGGCGGCCGCGAGCCTGAGAGCGGCGACCAGGCTTTGGTCACTGTGGTCCTTGGGCATGGCCCGATCCTCCTGACGCCGGCCCGCATCCGGCATGAAGCCCGGGCAACTTCCCCCGCCTGGGGGACCGCGCGGCCCCAGGCCCGGGCGGCCGTGCCGGTGAGGCCGGCGGCGCCCGCGCCCTCCCCCATCTGGGCTATCTCGAAGCGTCCATCCTGCCAACGTGGCCGGATACGCGCTCATTCTCTCCTCGTGCATTCCATTCGGACCCATCGAAGGCGGAATCCGTGAAGCTGAACGGGAAACTCGCGCTCGGCGCCATCTGTTCGGCCACCGTCGTCCTGACGGCGGCGTGCGGTTCGGGTCCTGGCGCGTCAGGCGGTTCGGGGGACGACCTCTCGGGCGCCAGGCTGGTGTTCGTCAACTTCGGCGGTGACGGTCTGGCCGCGGCCAAGAAGGCATGGCTCGACCCCTTCTCCAAGAAGACCGGGGTGCGGTTCGCGACGGACTCGCCGTCCGACCCGGCGAAGGTCAAGGCGATGGTGGAGGCCGGCAACCCGACCTGGGACATGATCGATCTCGACGTCGGCTCGGGCCGGCTCGGCTGCGGCACCCTGTACGAGAAGCGCTCGCCGGAGGTGGACGTCAGCGCCGTCGATCCCGCTCTCCTCTCGGACGACTGCGGCGTGCCGATCATGCTCCAGACCATGGCCCTCGTCTACAACGCCGACAGGTTCGGGGCGAACCCGCCGACGAAGATCACCGACTTCCTCGATACGGCGAGGTACCCCGGCAAGCGCATCACGCTGAACTACGCGGCCGGTGGGATCGAGGGCATGCTCCTCTCCGGCGGCGTCGAGCCGAAGAAGCTGTATCCGCTCGACCTGGCCCGCGCCGCGCGTGCCGTGCAAGGTCTCGGCGGCGACTTCTCGCCCGTGCCCACCATCGCGGGGCAGTCGCAGGCTCTGGAGTCCGGAGACTTCGCGATGTGCTGGTGCTACCTCGGCCGTGCCGCGCTGAGCGAGGAGCGCGGCGCCAAGCTGGGCGTCGTCTGGCAGAACGCGCTGTCCGGATGGGACATGCTCTACGCGATCAAGGGGTCGAAGTCGCCCAAGGCGCAGCAGGCCCTCCTCGACCACGTCGCGACGCCGGCGGCGCAGGCGGCGTTCACCGAGCAGCTGCCCTACGGTCCGACCACGCCGAGCGCGGAGCCGAACCTCCCGGCCGGCCGAGCGAAATGGCTGTCCAAGAACAACATGGACAAGATCGGCGAGATGGCCCTCATCGACCCGAAATGGTGGAACGCGAACACCGCGAAGGCGTTCGCCGCGTGGACCGAGATGACGGCGGGCTGACGCCCCGGACAGCCATCCGCCCATGAGAGAACTCGACACATCGGGTGTCGGCCCCCAGGCACGTCCGCAGGTAAGGGAGACGACGATGACGCGGAGATCGCGCGGACCGCGCGGCAGGCCCGCCC
>NZ_SMJX01000449.1 GCF_004348535.1 Actinomadura sp. KC216 | reverse complement strand
CCGCTCGGCACCGCGCTCGTCCTCGCGGTCGTCGCGATCGTCGTCAGCGCGGGCGCGGCCGTCGCCTTCGCCCGCTGAACCGGCGCCCCGGGGGGTTCCGGTTCAGCGGCGGCCGACGCCGCCGAAGACCAGGAACCGCTCGGGGTCGGCGACGGCCTCGCCCTCGTCGGGGCGCCAGAGCGGCACGTACACAAGGCCCGGGTCCAGGAGGTCCCAGCCGTCGAAGAACCGCAGGATGCCGGCGTGCGAGCGGGACACCGCCGGGGAGCTCGCCCGGTCGTACAGCTTCCCGATCGCGGCGGTCTTGCCCGGCTCGGCCTCGTGGGTGAGGTGGGAGATCACCAGGTGGCTGCCGGGCGCGGCGGCGTCCCGCAGCGCCCCGACGATCCCCTCCGGGCCCTCCTCGTCCTTGACCAGGTGCAGCGCCGCGACGAGCAGGAACGCGGTCGGCCTGGACAGGTCGAGCAGCCCCTTCAGGACGGGGTCGGCGAGGATGTCCTCCGGGCGGCGCATGTCGGCGTGCAGGACCACCGCCCGCTCGTCGCCCGCCAGGATCGTGCGGCTGTGCGCGACGGCGACGTCGTCGTTGTCGACGTACACCACCCGCGCGTCCGGGTTCACGCTCCGCGCGATCTCGTGCACGTTCCCCTGCGTGGGGATGCCGGACCCGATGTCGACGAACTGGTCGACGCCCGTTCCGGCGATCGTGCGGACCGCGCGCCGCAGGAACGCCCGGTTCGCCTGCGCGAGCTCCCGCGCCTGCGGCTCGACCCGCAGCAGCCCGGTGGCCAGGTCGCGGTCGGAGGCGAAGTTGTGGTCACCGCCGAGCAGGTAGTCGTAGACCCGCGCGACGCTCGGCCGCTGGCTGTCGACCTCGGGGGGAATCCACTCGGAGCCCATGCATCGTCTCCTGCCGGCCGAAGGGGTGCCGTCCGCGGGGCCGGGGTAACGCGTTCCGCCTGGACGGCCTGTGGTGTACATAATCTACGAAATCGGCGGGCTCCGGTATACGGAACCGTCCGGAATACGGAACAGTGAAGGCCGTGTCCGAAAGACCCCCGTGGCGGGCGGCGCCGGTGACCGTCCTGCTGACCCCTGACGGGCGGATCTCCGGCTGGAGCGAGGGCGCCGCGCGGCTGTTCGGCCGCGGCGCCGCCGAGGCCGTCGGGGCGCCGCTCACCGACCTGCTCGCCGGCCTGCCCGGCGGCGCCGACGGCGCCCGGGCGCTGATGGCCGCGCTCGAACGCGCCGCCGAGGGCCGCCCCTGGTGCGGCGTCCTGCCGCTGCCGGGCGACGCGGAGGCGGGTGAGGGCATGTCGGCGGCGTGCGAGCCGATGACCGTGGCGGACGGCGGCGCCGCCGTCGCGCTGACCCTGTCGCCGCCGTGGGCCGGCGGGCTGGAGCTGCTGAGCGAGGCGGGCCGCCGCATCGGCTCGACGCTGGAGCTGCACCCGACCGCGCGGGAGATCGTCGAGGTCGCCGTCCCGCGGTTCGCCGACGCGGGCGCCATCTACGTGCTGGAGCGGCTCCTCGCCGACGACGACCGGCCCGCGCCCGGCGAGAAGGCCGACAGGAGCGGGGACGGGGCCGCGGACGACGACCGCCCGGCGGTCGTGCGGCGGCTGGCGGTCGCGTTCGCCGAGGACGACCCGCGCGGCTGGGCCCGCGAGTTCCCCGTCAACGAGGTCATCGTCTACCCGCCCACCACCCCGTACGCGCGGTGCCTGGCCACCGGGCGGATGGTCGAGTTCGGCGGCGACACCGTCCAGAAGACGCTCGCGCACCGCACCGGCCGCCTCGTCGAGGGGCTCCTGGACCACGTGTCGCTGCTGGCGGTGCCGCTGGTGGCGCGAGGGAGGGCGCTCGGGTTCGCGGTGTTCAGCCGCAAGCGCGGCCGGCCGCCGTTCGCCGCCGCCGACACCGCGCTGGCCGCCGAGCTCGCCGCCCGCGCCGCGACCTGCATCGACAACGCGTGCCGGTACCGGCACGAGCACCGCACCGCCACCGCGCTGACGTCGAGCCTGGTACCCGCCGCGATCACCGCCCCTCCCGGTCTGGAGATCGCGCACCGCTACCTGCCGGCGCGCAGCGGCGTCGGCGGCGACTGGTACGACGTCGTGCCGCTGTCCGGCGGCCGGATCGCCGTGGTGATCGGCGACTCGGTCGGCCACGGCGTCACCGCCGCCGCCGCGATGGGGCAGCTCCGCGTCGCCGCGCACACCCTGGCCAGCTGCGAGTTCGGGCCCGCCGAGGTGCTGGAGCGCCTGGACGCCATCGCGCAGGACCTGCACGCCGCCCAGTTCGCGACCTGCCTGTGCCTGGTCTGCGACCCGGCGACGCGGCGCTGCGAGGTGGCGTGCGCGGGGCATCCGCCGCCGCTGCTGGCCCTCCCCGGCGGGACGGTGCGGCACTTCGCGGCCCCGCACGGCCTCCCGCTCGGCGTGTCCGACCGGGCGCACCCGCCCGCGTACGACCAGGTCACCGACACGATCCCGGCGGGCGCCACCCTCGCCCTCTACACCGACGGCCTCGTCGAGAGCCGCCGCCGCAACGTGGACGAGGGCATCGCCCGCCTGGCGTCCGCGCTGGCCGCGTCCCAGGACGGCACGCCGGAGGAGACCGCCGACGGCGTCCTGGCCCTGCTGTCCGACCAGCGGGGCCGCGACGACATCGCCCTCCTCCTCATCCGCCCGGCCTGACCCCGGCCCCGGCTTCTACAGGCCGGGGATCTCGTGGTTGCGGAACGCGTCCACGAAGTAGGTGTGGTCGTCGCGGACGATCTCGGCGTACTGCGTCCCGAACGCGACCATCGCGGCGACGAACGCGGACTCGTCCGGGCCGATCACCGCGTCGATCGCGTCCTCGACCTGGAAGTCGACCAGGGTGTGGTCGGAGTCGGTGTCGGACACGCAGTGCACCTTGGCGGTGGCGCGGCCCAGGTCGTCCAGGACCGACAGCATGTCCTCCGGCTCGGTGAGGCCGCCCCAGTCCAGGTCCTCCTCGTAGGGGGACAGCTCCTGGACGACGTACCCGACGCCGCCGATCTGGGTGTGGCCGAGCCACGGGTCGCTGTTGGCCTGCAGCGCCCGCCGCGACACCGCCGTGCGGTGCCCGTGGTGCCGGAAGTACTCGCGGATCCGCGGGTCGTCGACGACGCGGCTGGCGGCGGCGATGTTGCCCTGCTTCATCGACAGGACGACGTCGTTCTCCAGCGCCTGCGTGCTCCCCTCCACCAGGATGTTGTACGCCGACAGCCCGGCGGAGCCGATGCCGAACCCGGACGCGCCGACGATGTCCTTGACCTGGTAGGTGAGGCTCCCGAACCGCTTCTCCGCCGGGATCGTCGTCAGGTACTCCTGGTAGGCGGCCTCGACCTCGGCGCGCTCGGCGGCGTCCAGCCGCCGCACGCCCGGGCGGTCCCGGAACCGCCGGTCGGGCCCCGACACCTCCGTCATCCCGGCCAGCAGCCCGATCCGGGTGCCGCCCATCGCGGCGACCAGCACGTCCCTGATGTACCCGTCGGTGGTGTCGAGCGTCAGCGCGAACCGCTCGTCGCCGTCGTGCGCGGCGAACCGGCGGACCTGGTCGACGTAGGCGCGCACGTAGGTCTCGATCAGCCGCCGGATGTCGTCGTCGGAGATCGCCTTCTGCCAGGCCAGCAGCGCCAGGCTCGCCACGAACCGCTTGACGTCCCAGGTGAAGTGCCCGACGTAGGCCTCGTCGTAGTCGTTGACGTCGAAGACGAACACGCCGTCGTCGTCCATGTAGGTGCCGAAGTTCTGCGCGTGCAGGTCGCCCTGGATCCACACGCGGGAGGTGCGCTCGTCGGCCCACGGGTCGTCGTCGCCGATGATGTCGGCGTAGAACAGGCAGGCGCTGCCCCGGTAGAACGCGAACGGGTCGGAGGCCATCTTGCGGAAGCGGCGGCGGAACTCGGCGGGGCTGCGCTCCATCAGGTCCGAGAACGCGTCGACGAGGACGTCGACGATCTGCGCCCGGCGCTCCTTCGGGTCCCGCCCGCGCAGCTCCCCGGTGATGCTCCCCATGCCGTCTCCCTCAATGATCGGTCTCCCCGCCCGCTCCCGGGGCGTTCCCGGTCATTGTGCCGAATCGTCCCCGGTCCGGGAGGTGAACAGCGCACGGACGGCGGGTTCGGACCGCAGCAGGTCGAGCGCCGCCTCCGCGTGCCCGGGGACGTAGCCGTTCCCGATGAGCATCGTCACGTCGGCGGCGAGGCCCTCGGCGCCGAGCGCGGCGGCGGGGAACGAGGTCGCCATCGAGAAGAACACGACGGTGCCGCCGGGCGCGGTCGCCAGGATCGCGCCGTGCTCGCAGCCCGGGACGTCCACGCAGACGAC
This sequence comes from Actinomadura sp. KC216, assembly GCF_004348535.1. Lineage (GTDB taxonomy): Bacteria > Actinomycetota > Actinomycetes > Streptosporangiales > Streptosporangiaceae > Spirillospora. The sequence goes on along the minus strand of NZ_SMJX01000449.1, from coordinate 790 downwards.
GGTGACGTCCACCGGGTCCCCGATCGCGGCGGCGACGGCGACGGGGTCGCGGGCGTCGGCGCGCACGACCGTGTCGGCGAGGCCGGTGGCCGCGAGCCGCTCTTCCTCCTCGGCGGTCGGCACCAGCCCGACCAGGCGGGACACGCCGGCGCGGCGCGCGGCGGCCAGCGACAGGGAGCCGCTCTTGCCCGCCGCGCCGAGCACCGCCACGGCCGGCGCGCCCGGCTGCGCCTTCTGCAAAGCGACGACGCGGTGGGTGAGGGCGGGCGCGCCGCACACGTCCATGACGGCGAGCGCCAGCGGGACCGGCAGGTCGGCGGGCAGCACCGCGGCGATCGACCGGGCGAACAGGATGGCGTGGCCCTCGGCGGGCACCTGCTCGGACCGCCCGTCCCAGCGGGCCAGGCCGTCGGTGATGGCCAGCGGGGTGAGGGTGAGCGAGACGAGGGTCGCGACGCGGTCGCCGGGCTTGAGGCCGAGCGGCGAGTCCGGCCCGGCCTCCTCGACGACGCCGACGAGCATGCCGCCAGACCCGGTCACGGGGTTGTGCATCTTGCCGCGCTCGCGGACGATCCGCAGCACGTCCTCCCGGATCGCGTCCGGGTCGCCGTCGTGCGCGGTGCGCAGCTGCCGGTAGGACGCGGCGTCCAGGTTGAGGCGCTCGACGGCGATGCGGACCTCGTCCGGGCCGATCCGGGGGTCGGGGTCCAGCCGCAGCGCGGCCTGCGGCAGCACGCCCCGGGGCTCCAGCACCCGGTGCAGCCCCACCGCCGAGCCCACGAGACGCTCA
>NZ_SMJX01000448.1 GCF_004348535.1 Actinomadura sp. KC216 | reverse complement strand
CCCGCCGCCTGACCGTCCTCCACCCCCCAGCCACCGGATGGCGGGAGCCCGTCGTGCCGTGGGCGACAATTGGGGGGTGACGACATGGGGAGACGGGGCGCCCGAGGGCCATCGGGCGGGGTTCGCCTGCTTCATCGGACGGCCGAACGTCGGGAAGTCCACGCTGATGAACGCCCTGGTCGGGACCAAGGTCGCGATCACCAGCAGCCGTCCCCAGACGACGCGGCGGGCCATCCGGGGGATCGTGCACCGCCCGGACGCGCAGCTCGTCGTCGTCGACACCCCCGGCCTGCACAAGCCGCGGACGCTGCTCGGGGAGCGGCTCGACAGCCTCGTCCGGTCCACGCTGACGGAGGTGGACGCGATCGGCTTCTGCGTCCCGGCCGACCAGCCCGTCGGCCCCGGCGACAAGTACATCGCGCGGGAGCTCGCGGCCGTGAGGAAGACGCCGGTCGTCGCGATCGTGACCAAGACCGACCTCGCCTCACCCGAGCAGGTCGCCGAGCAGCTCCTCGCGGTCGGGCGGCTCGGCGAGTTCGCCGACATCGTGCCGTGCTCCGCCGAGCGGGGCTTCCAGGTCGGCCTGGTCGGCGACCTGCTGATCTCCCACCTGCCGGAGGGCATGCCGCTCTACCCGGAGGGCGACCTCACCGACGAGCCCGAGCAGATCCTCATCGCCGAGCTGATCCGGGAGGCGGCCCTGGAGGGCGTCCGCGACGAGCTGCCCCACTCGATCGCCGTGGTCGTGGACGAGATGAACCCCCGCGAGGGACGCGACGACCTCGTCGACATCTACGCTCACCTGTACGTCGAGCGTTCCAGCCAGAAGGGGATCATCATCGGGCACAAGGGCTCGCGGCTCCGGGAGGTCGGCGCGGCGGCGCGGCGGCAGATCGAGGCGCTGCTCGGCACGAAGGTGTTCCTCGACCTGCGCGTCAGCGTCCTCAAGGACTGGCAGCGCGACCCCAAGCAGCTCCGCCGCCTCGGCTTCTACGACTGATCCGTCTTGGGCTTGCCCGTCTCCGGCTCGTCCGCGTCCGGCTCTGGCTCGTCCGTGGCGGGCGGCGCGGCGTCCTCCGGTTCGGCTTCGGGACGTCCCCAAGCCCGGTCTTCCCGGGGCCAGGCGGCGGCCGGGTCGGCCTGATACTGCTGGTCTGTGTAGGTGTAGTACTGCTGCTGATCCGCGTAGTACTGCTGGTCGGTGTACGCCCCGTACGCCTGGTCGGGGCGGTTGCGCGGCTTCGACACCCGCTCGCCGATCGGGCGGGCCAGGCTGAACCCGACCACCAGCAGCGAGGTGATGACCGCGAGGTACCAGCCGTAACGGACGGTGATCTGGTAGCCGACGTCCAGGCCCGTCTGCGGCAGGTTGTCGCGGACGTCGCCGAGCCGCAGCACGAACAGGCCGCACACCAGCAGGGCGAGCGTGCCGGGGATCGCGGCGAGGCCGCCGATCCGCGCGTCGCGTCCCGCGAGGTCCCCGACGGCGAGGGCGATCGCGACCACCGCCAGGACCGGGACGGCGAGGACCATGTCGTCGGCGTCGATCCCGGCCACGCTGCCGAGGTCGCGGCCGATCGGCTGCCCGAACAGCTCGACGACGACCTGCGCGCGCGCCCACGGCATGAACGCCGACACCAGCAGCGCCCCGGCCGCGACGATCATCGCGACGATCCAGCCGAGGCCCCGCGCCGGCGGCGCCGGGAGCGGCGCGGGCACGGCCTCCGCGGGGGCCCCATCGGCGGGCGGATAGCCGTCGACGGGCGGCAGGAACGACGGGCGCGCCCGCGGACGGCCCGCGTCGGAACCCAGGTCACCGGTCATGGACCCAGCGTAAATGCACGGACGGCATTGCCCGGGACGGCCACGGCGGGGCCTGCCGCTCGGTAGTTTGGAACGAAGTCCGTTATGGGAGGGAGGGCCCCGGTGTTGCTGGTTTTCGGCCTGACGGCGGTGTTCCGCACGGTCAGCGAGGGGACGTTCCACTGCCCGCAGTGCGGCGGTGATCGTGCCTACCGGAGGCGCACCGGGCGCCGCTGGCTCTCGGTGTTCTTCGTCCCGATGGTGCCGCTGTGGCGGCTCGGGGAGGCCGTGACGTGCCGGACGTGCCGGGGCCGGTTCCGGGTCTCCGCGCTGCGGACGCCGACGTCCCAGCAGATGGCCGAGACCCTCGCCGCGGGCATGCGCGCCGCGGCGGCCCTGGTGCTGCGCGCCGGCGACCCCGCCGACGCGGCGGCCCGCGCCCGCGCCGCCGAGACCGTGACCGGCTACGGCGAGCCCGAGTACGACGGGGACGCGATCGACGCCGACCTCGCCCTCCGCCGGACGTTCCTGGAGCGGGAGGTCGCCCGCGCCGGGGCCCAGCTCGCCGTGGAGGCCAAGGAGTGGTTCCTCGCGCAGGCCGTCCGGATCGGGCTGGCGGACGGGCCGCTCGGCGAAGGGGAGCGGCGCGAGCTGCACGGCGTCGCTGACCTGCTCGGCATGTCGCCCGCCTACGCGCTGGGCGTGATCGTGACCACCGAAGGGGCGTCACGCTGAGATGAGATCCGCCGTCACGCCCGCGGCCGCCACCGCGGAGACGAGCTCCCCGGCGGGGCGGGCCCTGGTCCGCGCCCCCGGCCCCCGGCTGGCGGACGCGATCGTCACCCACGCCGCACGCCGCCGCGTGGACGTCGCGCTCGCGGCGCGCCAGCACGAGGCGTACGTCGCGGCGCTGCGGTCGGCGGGCTGGCGGGTCGGCGCCGTCGCGCCCGCCGACGACCAGCCCGACGCCGTGTTCATCGAGGACGCCCTGGTCGTCTGCGGCGACGTCGCGGTCATCGGCCGGTCGGGCGAGCCGCGCCGCCGCGGCGAGACACCGGGCGCGGAGCGGGCCGCGCGTGAGCTCGGCCTGCGGGTCGAGCGGATCGAGGAGCCCGGCACCCTGGACGGCGGCGACGTCCTCCAGGCGGGCGACACCGTCTACGTGGGGCGCGGCGCCCGGACGAACGAGGAGGGCATCTGCCAGTTCGCCCGGCTGGTGGGCGGCCGGAAGGTCGTCCCGGTCGACACCCGCGGCTGCCTGCACCTGAAGTCGGCGATGACGGCGCTGCCGGACGGCACCCTGATCGGCCTGCCGGACAAGGTGGACACCTCGGTGCTGCCGGGGCTGCGGGTCGTCCGCGAACCGGCGGGCGCGCACCTGGTGGTGCTGGGGCCGGACCATGTGCTGATGGCCGCGTCCGCGCCGCGCACCGCCGAGCGGCTCGCCGCGGACGGTCTGCGTGTCACCAGTGTGGACATCGGCGAGTTCGAGGCCCTCGACGGCTGTGTGACCTGCCTCTCCGTCCTCGTCCCCTGAAAACGGGCCGTCTCAGTATGCGGACAGTCGGTTACCGGAACGCGGATGTCATCTGTTAGCTTGGCGAGCGTGTTGCGTGAGCTGCTCCTCCTTAGCGGCCGCAGCGGGGGCCTCTGACAAGGCCGGCTCCCTCGCTGCGGGACTGCGTCGTGCACGTCGGCCGCGAGGTTCGAGCAGAGAGAGATCGCGATGTACCCCGAGCAGCAGCCGTCCGGCATGCCCGTCCAGCGCTACCGCCCGTTCGTCCCGGTGAGGCTCGCCGACCGCACCTGGCCGGACGCCGTGATCACCGAGGCGCCCCGCTGGTGCGCGGTCGACCTGCGGGACGGCAACCAGGCCCTGATCGACCCGATGGACGCCGACCGCAAGCTGCGGATGTTCGAGCTCCTGGTACGGATGGGCTACAAGGAGATCGAGGTCGGGTTCCCGGCGGCCAGCCAGACCGACTTCGATTTCGTCCGGCAGATCATCGAGGAGGACCGCGTCCCCGGCGACGTGGTGATCCAGGTGCTGACGCAGGCCCGCCCCGAGCTGATCGAGCGGACCTTCGAGGCCGTCCGCGGCGCGAAGCAGGCGATCGTCCACCTGTACAACTCCACGAGCACCCTGCAGCGCCGCGTCGTGTTCGGGCAGGACCGCGACGGCATCACCGCGATCGCCGTCGAGGGCGCCAAGCTGTGCGCCAAGCTCGCCGAGGACATGGGCGACACGCGGATCCACTTCCAGTACTCGCCTGAGTCGTTCACCGGCACCGAGCTGGAGTACGCGGTCGAGGTCTGCAACGCCGTCAACGACGTGTGGAAGCCGACCCCGGACCGCAAGGTCATCGTGAACCTGCCCGCCACCGTCGAGATGGCCACGCCGAACGTCTACGCCGACCAGATCGAGTGGATGAACCGCCACCTGGCCTACCGCGACTCGGTGATCCTCTCCCTGCACCCGCACAACGACCGCGGCACCGCCGTCGCCGCCGCCGAGCTGGGCTACATGGCGGGCGCCGACCGCATCGAGGGCTGCCTGTTCGGCAACGGCGAGCGCACCGGCAACGTGTGCCTGGTCACCCTGGGCCTGAACCTGTTCACCCAGGGCGTCGACCCGCAGATCGACTTCTCCGACATCGACGAGATCCGCCGCACCGTCGAGTACTGCAACCAGCTGCCCGTCCACGAGCGGCACCCCTACGGCGGCGACCTGGTCTACACCGCGTTCTCCGGCTCCCACCAGGACGCCATCAACAAGGGCCTGGACCACCTCCGCCGCGACGCCGAGGCCGCCGGCACGCCGCTGGACGAGTACCGCTGGGAGGTCCCGTACCTGCCGATCGACCCGCACGACGTCGGCCGGACCTACGAGGCCGTGATCCGCGTCAACAGCCAGTCCGGCAAGGGCGGCGTCGCCTACATCATGAAGACCGAGCACTCCCTGGAGCTGCCGCGCCGGCTGCAGATCGAGTTCTCCCGGGTCGTCCAGCGGCACACCGACGACGAGGGCGGCGAGGTCACCGCCGAGCTGATGTGGGACATCTTCCAGCGCGAGTTCCTCACCGGCGGCCCCCGCGTCGGCCTGCTGGCGCACCGCACCACCTCGCGGGTGGACGAGAAGGACGCGATCGGCTGCGACATCCGGCTGGACGGCGAGATCCGCGAGATCGAGGGCGTCGGCAACGGCCCCGTCTCCGCGTTCGAGGACGCCCTTTCCACGGTCGGGATCGGCGTCCGCGTCCTGGACTACGCCGAGCACGCGATGAGCGCCGGCGGCGACGCCCGCGCCGCCGCCTACGTCGAATGCGAGGTCCGCTTCGGCGACGCCCCCGCCACCACGGTCTGGGGCGTCGGCATGGACGGCAACATCGTCACCGCGTCCCTCAAGGCCATCCTGTCCGCGGT
>NZ_SMJX01000447.1 GCF_004348535.1 Actinomadura sp. KC216 | reverse complement strand
TCCGACGCCTCCAGCGCTACATCGCACGAGAGGTCTATCGCGACATCACACTCGCCCTGTCACCTCCGGCCTCGTCCAACCCTCCGCCGGGCACCGCCACAACCGCTTGACATAGAGGCATCAACGCGGTGATCGAGTCGTTCTGGGGACGGATGCAGACCGAGCTGCTCAACCGGCAGCGCTGGGGCACCCGCATCGAACTCGCCAACGCGATCTTCGAATACCTGGAGATCTTCTACAACCGCCGACGCCGCCACAGCGCCCTGGGGATGCTCACCCCGATCGAATACGAGAGGATCTACCCAACCCGAGAATCAGGAAGCGGCCGAGCAGTTCCACCGCCATCCCGATCTCAACAGCCCGACCAACATCACGATCGGCCGGGGCTACGGCCTGTGGATTTTCACCTGCCCCGTTTCACACGACCACCCGCACCAGATGAGCATGCAATGAATGCGCCGCCTTGGCCGTGCTGATCGCGGCATGAGCGGATGGTGGCGCGGGAACACTAGCGACCGCAACTTGCCCATCCTGGACGCCTCGTTCTGGAGCGCCCGGGTGCTGGCAGACTCACTGGCGATACTCACGCGGCGTGACTGGCCGCGGGGGTGCGCTGAGGGTCGTACCCTCCGCGGAGGCAGGCGATCGGCGGAGGGCGACAGCGGCGAGGAAAGTGGAGATGGGTTCGGGACGGCCGTTGTCCTGGACGAGTGCGGCAGTCAGAACGTCGGAGTGTTGATAGCCCATCGCGATCACCTGCTCGACACTCTCTTGGAAAAGCGTGTTGGTGACAACGCCTCACGAGTTCGAATCTCGTATTCGCCGTCGGCCTGAGCAAGACGAAAGCTGAGGGCGGCACCCCACGGGAATCGCCCTCAGCGCTTCAGTCTCAGTTGTAGTCTCGGTTGCCGTTCAGAAGCGGCTCACGTCGCCCTCTGTGGCTCCGCTCTCCTCCTGCTTCGCAGGGATACGGGCTCGCTCCTCCGGCCCCCTCCACGAACGTCACTTGGCGATAGAACCTAAGCGCTCGCCGACGGTGGTGTCGGGCACGTCGAGGTTCTTTCGAGATGAGCGTGTGTAGGAGGCTGCTCCTCGAGAGACCTCGACATCCATCCTGGACCGCTGCGCCAGCTACACCCCTCATCTGGTGAGGAGCCGTTGTGGGCCGCGCCTGCAGTCCCGGTCCCTGGGAGTGGGTCATCTGGCGAGGGGCCCCGCGATCACGGCCGAGGGCCGAAGCTGATGCGCATCAGACGGATGTCGGCCCAGTCTTCGAGCCGTGTCGGCCGGATGGTGCCGGGGTCGTGGGGCTGATTGAGATCCGCGATGATCTCCGTCAGCACGGCCTGACGTTCGGCTGGGTCGGTGACCGGCGTGGCCCGTGCGGGCAGATCTGCACGGATCCCGTTCTTGAGGTGGAAGGTGAAGCTGGGATTGGCGAGAAGGTTCGCATGCCAGTCGGTCGCGGCCCCGCCGGCGCCGCTACAGAGATAGGTGGTACCCGCAGCTCGGTAGAAGAAGATCTCGATGCGGCGTGGTCGGCCGGTGCGGCGCCCCCTCGTCGTGATGTCGATGATCCGTTCGCTGGTGCCCGCGGCGGGTGTGATCTCGATGGCTTGCCGGATGCGATCGGGCAGGTGCGACAAAGACGCGTCCCGTACGGAGTCGTTCGATCCGGTCGTGTCTGGACTGCTCATGCGGTCTCGGGCTGAAGGGCGGGGCCGAGGAGGAGTCCACCGTCGATGATGTACTCCGACCCCGTGATGAACGACGCGTCTGATGACGTGAGGAACAGCAGAAGCCGGGTGACGTCGGTCGGTTCTCCAAGTCGGGGGATGGCGAACGGTTCGGGTGAGTAGAAGTCGGCGATTGCCGCGGTGGCGCCGGCTGCTGGTTCTTGGATGAAGGGGGTCGCGATCACGCCGGGGTGGATGGTGTTCACGCGGATGTGGTCGCGGCCGAGCTCGAGCGCTGCGGTTCGGGTGAGACCTCGCACGGCCCACTTGCTGGCGACGTACGGCGCGTAGTGCGCCGTACCGCCCAGGCCCATCGTCGAGGCGATGTTGACGATGGCTCCCCCTGCTGCGCGGCGCAGAACGGGGGCGGCGACCTTGATGCCGAGGAAGGTCCCTGTGAGGTTGATGTCGAGGATGCGCGACCACGTGGCCTGGTCCGTCTTCTCGATCGGCGCCGGCGGGTTCTGAACGCCCGCGTTGTTGACCAGCACGTTCAGGGCGCCGAAGGCGCTCTCGGCGGCCAGCACAGCGGCGGACCACGAGCTCTCGTCGGTGACGTCGAGGTGGGTGAAGCGAGCGCGGGTCCCGAGCTCGTCGGCGAGAGCGGCGCCGCGTTCGGCGTCGATGTCGCCGATCACCACGTTCGCTCCCTCCGCGTGAAAGGCGCGTACGTGGCTCGATCCCTGGCCACCGGTCCCACCGGTCACGAGCACGGTCTGGTCGTCGAAGCGACGCATCAGATGTTCCTTCGGTACGTGGGTGACTGACCGGGATCATCAGTGATGAACGGCGGCCAGTGGTGAGCCGAGTGACTCACCTCTGCCTGACACTAGGTCGGCGGCAATGGTGAGTCAAGCCACTCACCTCGTATAATCGGGCCATGGGCAGGGTCGTGACGACGTATCACCAGCGCATCGCCCAGGAGAAGCGCGCGCTGATCATGAAGGCCGCGACCGCACTGTTCCTCGAGTTGGGCTACGACCGGACGTCGCTGGCGCGGATCGCCGAGCACTCAGGCGTTTCGCGGGCCACCCTGTTCAAGCAGTTTCCGAGCAAGGCTGCCCTGTTCGATGCCATGGTCACCGAGTCATGGTCAACAACTGACGAAGAGGATCCTCCGCCAGCAGGCGACATCGTTGACGGGCTCAGCACCATCGGTCGCCGCTACGCCGAGCTGTTGAGCCGCGCCCAGATGACCGACCTGTTCCGAATCGTCATCGCCGAGCTGCCGCGATTCCCCGAACTGGCCCACGCGCAGTTCTCGCACGGGAAGATGCCCTACTTCGAGTCCGTACGCAGCTACCTGCTGGCCGAGCACGAGACGGGAACGGTGCGGATCGAAGACGTGGACCTCGCGGCCACGCAGTTCCTGGGCATGATCTCCAACTACGTCTTCTGGCCGACACTCCTGGTGCCGGGCTGGGAGGTGAGCGCCGAACGCGTCGCTCAGGTGGTCGACGAGGCCGTCCGCACCATCGCAGCCCGGTATGCCGCGACTGGACCCGGGGCGTCCGCCAACCACTGATCCCGCCGACCGCGACTTGGTCCCACCGCCACAAAAGGAGCTGCTGCCTAAGCAATCGAGGCTGTCGGCCCCAAGGACGTTCGCGAGGCACCCCCCGGGACGGACACCGAAGGAGCGGAGTGCCGATGTGTTGACCCAACTCGACCATCCTGGCATCAGCACGGCCGACAAGAGTCTCAGCGGCGGCCCCCCACGTCCACGGCTCCGCTCCGGGTGGGAACTCCCAACAACAGCATGAGGGGTGGCCCAAAACCCGCAGGCCCAGGCCCGCGGCTACACCGTCATCTGTGAAGAGCCCCTTTATGTCTTCTGCGTGAGCAGGGACCAACGCCCCGGCCGCCGCCGGGGCGCCGGCTCGTTTGTGGTTCACTGCCGAGGGACACCCGCAGGAGAGCACCACCCAGAATTGGGCCAGCCCCATTGAGAGGCCCTCACGGACCTCACTCTGAAGTGCAACCGGGTTCACCTTGGCCATGGAGCCACCTGGGGACCTCCAAGAAACTGCAGTTCAGAAGCATGGAGGGTTCAGGTCCCCGGTTTGGTTGACGGGAAGGGCGAATGCCGCCTTCGGGAAGCCCTACGTCCGTCGACCATCTCACCAACGAGCAGGCCCGCAGCGCGACCGTCAAGCTCGTGCCCCGCTGAGCGGGGTCCGCGTGGTCACGGTCCCTCCGCCGACACAAACCTCCGGGCACCATGATCGTTAATGGGCGAGGCGCTCGGCCGTGCCGAGTGGCGGGCATCGGCACGGAACGACACGCGAACCGGGATCGATGGAGACGAGGCGACACGTTTGGACCATGACCGAGCGCTATGCGACCCGTGGGACGCTTGTTCTCCGGATGGCCGAGGCGTCAAGCTGTGAGCCGAGGAGAGAGGGGGACCGGCGATGGAGCGGGCCGACGCGCTGGTGCTATTCGGGATCACCGGGAATCTGGCGTACAAGATGCTGCTGCCGGCGTTGTACCAGCTGGCGGCGGACGGGGTGCTGGACCAGCCGATCGTGGGGGTCGCCAAGACCGACCTCGACCTGGCCGGGCTGCGACGTCGGGCCCGGGAGGCCTGCGAGGCCAAGCACGACAAGGTGGACGACGCGGCGTTCGAGAAGTTCGCCGGGAACCTCCGGCTCGTCGCGGGCGACTACACCGACGGCGCCACCTTCGATGCGATCCGTGGCGAGGTCGGCGATGCCGGATTCCTCACTCACTATCTTGCGGTTCCTCCTTCGCTGTTCGCGACGGTCGCCGAGGGCCTGGCCAAGGTCGACCTGAACAGGAACGCCCGGATGGTCGTCGAAAAGCCGTTCGGCAACGACCTGGAGTCGGCGCGGGCGTTGAACGCCGAGTTGCTGAAGTTCTTCGACGAGGACCATCTGAGGCGCGTCGACCACTTCCTCGGCAAGGAGCCGATCGAGGACCTGCTGATGTTCCGGTTCGAGAACATGCTCCTGGAGCCGATCTGGAACCGTCACTACGTCGACAACGTGCAGATCACGATGGCCGAGGACTTCGACGTCGCCGACCGTGGCTCGTTCTACGACGCCAACGGCACGATCCGCGATGTCGTCCAGAACCACCTTCTGCAGATCCTCGCGCTCCTGGCCATGGACACGCCGCCGTCGACCGACTCACGCGCCTTCATCGACGAGAAATGGCGGGTGCTGCGCGCCGTCGAGGCCGTCGCGCCCGGCGATGTCGTCCGCGGCCAGTACGACGGCTACCTCGCCACCGAAGGCGTCCGCGAGGGTTCGACCACCGAGACCTACGCTGCGCTGCGCCTGCGCATCAACAACTGGCGCTGGGCCGGTGTCCCGTTCTACATCCGCTCCGGTAAGGCACTCGGCACCACCGACCTGGAAGTGGTCGCCCAACTCCGCACCCCGCCCATCAGCTTCTTCGACGGCGCCCCAGAGCCCAATCTGATCCGCTTCCGCATCCAGCCCGATGCGGGGGTCACATTCGACCTGCTCGCCAAGGTCCCCGGGCGCGACAGCACCCGGCAAGTCCCGCTCAGCGTGGACTTCACCAAGGTCCTGGGCCCGATGGAAGCGGCCTACCAGCGCATCCTCACCGACGCGA
>NZ_SMJX01000446.1 GCF_004348535.1 Actinomadura sp. KC216 | reverse complement strand
AGGTTTGGCCGGTGTGGAGGTTCGCCCCTTCGTGCTGGTCGTGTGGCCTTAATGGAGAGTTTGATCCTGGCTCAGGACGAACGCTGGCGGCGTGCTTAACACATGCAAGTCGAGCGGAAAGGCCCCTTCGGGGGTACTCGAGCGGCGAACGGGTGAGTAACACGTGAGCAACCTGCCCCTGACTTCGGGATAAGCCTGGGAAACTGGGTCTAATACCGGATATGACCCTCTCTCGCATGAGGTGTGGGTGGAAAGTTTTTCGGTTGGGGTTGGGCTCGCGGCCTATCAGCTTGTTGGTGGGGTGATGGCCTACCAAGGCGACGACGGGTAACCGGCCTGAGAGGGCGACCGGTCACACTGGGACTGAGACACGGCCCAGACTCCTACGGGAGGCAGCAGTGGGGAATATTGCGCAATGGGCGGAAGCCTGACGCAGCGACGCCGCGTGGGGGATGACGGCCTTCGGGTTGTAAACCTCTTTCAGCACCGACGAAGCTAACGTGACGGTAGGTGCAGAAGAAGCGCCGGCTAACTACGTGCCAGCAGCCGCGGTAATACGTAGGGCGCAAGCGTTGTCCGGAATTATTGGGCGTAAAGAGCTCGTAGGCGGTTTGTCGCGTCTGTCGTGAAAGCCCACGGCTTAACCGTGGGTCTGCGGTGGATACGGGCAGACTAGAGGCAGGTAGGGGAGAATGGAATTCCCGGTGTAGCGGTGAAATGCGCAGATATCGGGAGGAACACCGGTGGCGAAGGCGGTTCTCTGGGCCTGTACTGACGCTGAGGAGCGAAAGCGTGGGGAGCGAACAGGATTAGATACCCTGGTAGTCCACGCCGTAAACGTTGGGCGCTAGGTGTGGGGTTCTTCCACGGATTCCGCGCCGTAGCTAACGCATTAAGCGCCCCGCCTGGGGAGTACGGCCGCAAGGCTAAAACTCAAAGGAATTGACGGGGGCCCGCACAAGCGGCGGAGCATGTTGCTTAATTCGACGCAACGCGAAGAACCTTACCAAGGCTTGACATCGCCGGAAAACTCGCAGAGATGCGGGGTCCTTTTTGGGCCGGTGACAGGTGGTGCATGGCTGTCGTCAGCTCGTGTCGTGAGATGTTGGGTTAAGTCCCGCAACGAGCGCAACCCTCGTTCCATGTTGCCAGCACGTTATGGTGGGGACTCATGGGAGACCGCCGGGGTCAACTCGGAGGAAGGTGGGGATGACGTCAAGTCATCATGCCCCTTATGTCTTGGGCTGCAAACATGCTACAATGGCCGGTACAGAGGGCTGCGATACCGTGAGGTGGAGCGAATCCCGTAAAGCCGGTCTCAGTTCGGATCGAAGTCTGCAACTCGACTTCGTGAAGTCGGAGTCGCTAGTAATCGCAGATCAGCAACGCTGCGGTGAATACGTTCCCGGGCCTTGTACACACCGCCCGTCACGTCACGAAAGTCGGCAACACCCGAAGCCCGTGGCCCAACCCTTGTGGGGGGAGCGGTCGAAGGTGGGGCCGGCGATTGGGACGAAGTCGTAACAAGGTAGCCGTACCGGAAGGTGCGGCTGGATCACCTCCTTTCTAAGGAGCACCAACTGGCCAGGTCGTTCACCCCTCGGGGTGGGGGATCGTGGTCGGTGGCCGCCGTTGATGGCGAATGTCTGTCAGGTGGCTGCTCATAGATGTGGAGCACTGGTTATTCATCAGGCCGCTCGTGCGGCTCGGCAAGTACCGTCTTGGAGCTGTTGCTCTGGGGAGTGGGAACGGCGGGTTCCGGGTGGGTGGTCTGGTGGGCACGCTGTTGGGTCCTGAGGAAACGGGCGCGAGCCCGGTGACCTCTGGATCGCGGGACCAGCCACCTCGCCCCTTGTTGTTGGGGGTGGGGTGCTGGTGGGCCCGGTTGTTTTTTGAGAACTGCACAGTGGACGCGAGCATCTCTGGTGAGAGCTTGATGCCTTGCTCCTGTCATGGGGGTGGGGTTGATGGTTCTTATCTGCGATTTGTTTTGATCGTTTTGTGTGTTCAAGTTTTTTAGGGCATACGGTGGATGCCTTGGCATCAGGAGCCGATGAAGGACGTGGGAGCCTGCGATATGCCTCGGGGAGTCGGCAACCAGACTTTGATCCGGGGATTTCCGAATGGGGAAACCTGGCACTCGTCATGGGGTGTCGCCGCCGTCTGAATGTATAGGGCGGTTGGTGGGAACGCGGGGAAGTGAAACATCTCAGTACCCGCAGGAAGAGAAAACAATTGTGATTCCGTGAGTAGTGGTGAGCGAAAGCGGAGGAGCCTAAACCGTGCGCGTGTGATACCTGGTAGGGGTTGCGTGTGCGGGGTTGTGGGACCATCCGGCTGGGTCTACCAGTCCAGCAAGGAGTTACAAACTGCTCGGGTAGTCGAATGGCATGGGAAGGCCGACCGTAGACGGTGAGAGTCCGGTAGACGAAACTTGAGTGGCTTCTGGGTGTGTTCCCGAGTAGCACGGGGCCCGTGAAATCCCGTGTGAATCTGCCACGACCACGTGGTAAGGCTGAATACTTCCTGATGACCGATAGCGGACCAGTACCGTGAGGGAAAGGTGAAAAGTGCCCCGGTGAGGGGTCGTGAAAGAGTACCTGAAACCGTGTGCCTACAAGCCGTCAGAGCCTCCTCAGGAGGGACTTGTTTCCTTTTGTTGGTGATGGCGTGCCTTTTGAAGAATGAGCCTGCGAGTTATGGTGTGTGGCGAGGTTAACCGGTGGCGGGTAGCCGTAGCGAAAGCGAGTCTGAATAGGGCGTTTTTAGTCGCATGCTGTAGACCCGAAGCGGGGTGATCTAGCCATGGGCAGGGTGAAGCGCCGGTAAGACGGTGTGGAGGCCCGAACCCACCAGGGTTGAAAACCTGGGGGATGACCTGTGGTTAGGGGTGAAAGGCCAATCAAACTCCGTGATAGCTGGTTCTCCCCGAAATGCATTTAGGTGCAGCGTTGCGTGGTGCTTGCCGGAGGTAGAGCTACTGGATGGCTGATGGGCCCGACAAGGTTACTGACGTCAGCCAAACTCCGAATGCCGGTAAGTTAGCGTGGCAGTGAGACTGCGGGGGATAAGCTTCGTAGTCGAGAGGGAAACAGCCCAGATCATCGGCTAAGGCCCCTAAGCGTGTGCTAAGTGGGAAAGGATGTGGAGTTGCCGTGACAACCAGGAGGTTGGCTTAGAAGCAGCCATCCTTGAAAGAGTGCGTAATAGCTCACTGGTCAAGTGATTCCGCGCCGACAATGTAGCGGGGCTCAAGCACACCGCCGAAGCCGTGGCATCCGCACCATGTGGTGTGGGTGGGTAGGGGAGCGTCCTGCAGCCGGTGAAGCCTCCGAGTGATCGAGGGGTGGAGGCTGTGGGAGTGAGAATGCAGGCATGAGTAGCGAGTCACACGTGAGAAACGTGTGCGCCGGATGACCAAGGGTTCCTGGGGCAGGCTAATCCGCCCAGGGTAAGTCGGGACCTAAGGCGAGGCCGACAGGCGTAGTCGATGGACAACGGGTTGATATTCCCGTACCCGCTGGTATGCGCCAACGCTGAACCCCCTGATGCTAAGACCCCGAAACCCGGGTGGAGCCTTCGGGCTGTGCTTGGGTGGAGCGGTCGGCCCGAGGGGGTAGTAGGTGAGTGATGGGGTGACGCAGGAGGGTAGCTCAGCCCGGGCGATGGTTGTCCCGGGGTAAGGCTGTAGGGAGAGAGATAGGTAAATCCGTCTCTCGCATATCCTGAGAGCTGATGCCGAGCCGTTTTAGGTGAAGTGAGTGATCCCATGCTGCCGAGAAAAGCCTCTAGCGAGTGTACCGGCGGCCCGTACCCTAAACCGACTCAGGTGGTCAGGTAGAGAATACCAAGGCGATCGGGTGAACTGTGGTTAAGGAACTCGGCAAATTGCCCCCGTAACTTTGGGAGAAGGGGGACCACGCCCGGTGATGGAGTTTTCCTCCGGAGCTGGGTGGGGTCGCAGAGGCCAGGGGGAAGCGACTGTTTACTAAAAACACAGGTCCGTGCGAAGTCGTAAGACGCGGTATACGGACTGACGCCTGCCCGGTGCCGGAACGTTAAGAGGACCGGTTACACCCTTTTGGGGTGGACGCTGAGAATCTAAGCGCCGGTAAACGGCGGTGGTAACTATAACCATCCTAAGGTAGCGAAATTCCTTGTCGGGTAAGTTCCGACCTGCACGAATGGCGTAACGACTTCCCCGCTGTCTCAACCACAGGCCCGGCGAAATTGCAGTACGAGTAAAGATGCTCGTTTCGCGCAGCAGGACGGAAAGACCCCGGGACCTTCACTATAGCTTGGCATTGGCGTTTGGAGCGTCTTGTGTAGGATAGGTGGGAGACTGTGAAGCCGGCACGCCAGTGTCGGTGGAGTCGTTGGTGAAATACCACTCTGGTCGTTTTGAGCGTCTAACCCGCACCCCTGGATCGGGGTGGGGGACAGTGCCTGGTGGGTAGTTTAACTGGGGCGGTTGCCTCCTAAAGGGTAACGGAGGCGCCCAAAGGTTCCCTCAGCCTGGTTGGCAATCAGGTGGCGAGTGTAAGGGCACAAGGGAGCTTGACTGTGAGACGGACGTGTCGAGCAGGTGCGAAAGCAGGGCCTAGTGATCCGGCACCGGCGTGTGGAAGCGGTGTCGCTCAACGGCTAAAAGGTACCCCGGGGATAACAGGCTGATCTTCCCCAAGAGTCCATATCGACGGGATGGTTTGGCACCTCGATGTCGGCTCGTCGCATCCTGGGGCTGGAGTAGGTCCCAAGGGTTGGGCTGTTCGCCCATTAAAGCGGCACGCGAGCTGGGTTTAGAACGTCGCGAGACAGTTCGGTCCCTATCCGCTGCGCGCGTAGGAGAATTGAGAGGGTCTGTCCCTAGTACGAGAGGACCGGGACGGACGGACCTCTGGTGTGCCAGTTGTCCCGCCAGGGGCACGGCTGGTTGGCTACGTTCGGTCGGGATAACCGCTGAAAGCATCTAAGCGGGAAGCCTTCCTCGAGATGAGTTCTCCCACCCCTTTGTGGGTGTAAGGCCCCCAAGAGACGATTGGGTTGATAGGCCGGGGATGGAAGCGCCGCAAGGTGTGGAGTCGACCGGTACTAATAGGCCGAGTGGCTTGAACACACAATTCGTTCAATCCAAATCGCTGCAAGATGTGTTCGCGTCCCTGTGTGGTTCCCAGAAAACAACCTGGACCCGCGTATTTACAAGTGAAGATTGTTGTGCCGGACCTGTTGGTTCGGGCGTCCAAGGGTTTGCCCGCCCCCGGTGGGGTGGTGCGTTGGGCGTTCGGTGGTTTTGGCGAAGGGGAAACACCCGGTCCCATCCCGAACCCGGAAGTTAAGCTCTTCAGCGCCGATGGTACTGCATGGGAGACTGTGTGGGAGAGTAGGACACCGCCGGACATTTCTTATGGGG
>NZ_SMJX01000445.1 GCF_004348535.1 Actinomadura sp. KC216 | reverse complement strand
GGGAGCATGAGATGTGTATTAGAGCCAGGGTGTACCTGATCGTCGCGACCGGCGACATCTACGAGGACATCCCGCAGGCGCAGGCCGCCGCGCGCGAGGGCGCCGACGTCGTCGCGGTGATCCGCTCCACCGGGCAGTCGCTGCTGGACTTCGTCCCCGAGGGCGCCACCCGCGAGGGCTACGCCGGCACCTACGCCACGCGGGAGAACTTCCGGCTGATGCGGTCCGCGCTGGACGAGGTGTCGCGCGAACTCGGCCGGTACGTGCGGCTGACGAACTACGCCTCCGGCCTGTGCATGCCGGAGATCGCGACGCTCGCCGGGCTGGAGCGCCTGGACATGATGCTGAACGACTGCATGTACGGGATCATCTTCCGCGACATCAACCCCCGCCGGACGTTCATCGACCAGCGCTTCTCCCGCCAGATCCACGCCCGCGCCGGCATCGTCATCAACACCGGCGAGGACAACTACCTCACCACCGCCGACGCCGTCGACGCCGCGCACACCGTGATCGTCAGCCAGCTGCTGAACGAGCGGTTCGGGCACGAGGCGGGCCTGGCCGACGCGCAGCTCGGCCTCGGCCACGCCTTCGAGATCGACCCGGCGATCCCCGGGTCGTTCCGGCTGGAGCTCGCGCACGCGCAGCTCGTCCGGGAGCTGTTCCCCGGCGCGCCGCTGAAGTACATGCCGCCGACCAAGCACATGACCGGCAACATCTTCAACGGGTACCTGCTGGACGCGTTCTTCAACCTCGCGGGCGTGCTGACCGGGCAGTCGATCATCCTGATCGGGATGATGACCGAGGGCATCCACACCCCCTGGCTGTCGGACCGCGACCTGGCGCTGGAGAACGTCCGCTACGTCCGCGACGCCTGCGGGAGCCTCGCCGAGGACTTCATGCCGCGCCCGGACGGCATGCTCGTCCAGCGCGCGAAGCAGGTGCTGTCGGAGTCGGTCGACCTGCTCGGCCGCATCGCCGACGACGGGCTCCTGAACGCCATCGCCGAGGGCACGTTCGGCGTCACCCGCCGTCCGCCCGACGGCGGCAAGGGCCTGGACGGCGTCGTCCCCCGCGCCGGCGGCTACGTCAACCCCGCGATCGAGATCCTCGACGCCGAGAACCCGGACGCGGCCTGTTCGGGCGGCGCGGCCGGTCAGGAGGTGCCCGCATGACGGTCGAGAGCCCAGGGACCGGGACGCAGGCCCCGGCCGAGCCGGCCGACGCCCGGCAGGTGATCCGCCCCTACGGCGACACCACCGGCGACGGCATGGTGCAGATGTCGTTCACCCTGCCCGTCCCCGCCGGGAAGCGCGCCGACGCCGCCGCGCTGCAGCTCGCCGGGAAGATGGGCCTGGACCCCGCCAGCGTCGTGCACGCCAAGCCGATGGGTCCCGACTTCACCTTCTTCATCGTGTACGGGAAGGTCGGGCACCTCATCGACTACGCGTCCATCCCCGCGCCGCCCGAGCGCGCCTACCCGCTGCTGACGTCCCAGGAGGTCAACCAGGCGATCCGGCGGGCGCTGAACCGGCCGCTGGTCGTCGTCGGCGCCTGCATCGGCACCGACGCGCACACCGTCGGCATCGACGCGATCCTGAACGTCAAGGGGTTCGCGGGGGAGAAGGGCCTGGAGTACTACCGGGAGATCCGGGTGGTGAACATGGGCGCGCAGGTGACCGTCGCCGAACTGGTGGAGCGCGCCAAGGCCGAGGACGCCGACGCCGTCCTGGTGTCGCAGGTCGTCACCCAGCGCAACGCGCACCTGCACAACACCAAGCAGATGGCCGCCGCGTTCCACGCCGAGTACCCGACCGCCGTCGCCGGCGGGATCGGACGGCCGCTTCTGGTCGTCGGCGGCCCCCGGTTCGACACCGTCACCGAGGCCGACCTGGGCGTCGACCGGATCTTCGGGAAGGGCACGACGCCCGCCGAGGTCGCCAGCTACCTCGTCCACGCCCTGCTGCCCGCCGAGACCTTTTCCAGCACCGACGGCGAGGAGGACGAGGAGCAGTGAGCGACCCGCGCGAGGGGACGTCCGTCACGCACCGCAGGTACATCCCCTACTCCCACGCCCACTACGCGGGCGACCTGGTCGACGGCGCCTACGTCCTCGGCCTGTTCGGGGACGTCGCGACGGAGCTGTGCATCCGCACAGACGGCGACGAGGGCCTGTTCGCCTCCTACTCCGACGTGCAGTTCCGCGCGCCCGTCCGGGCGGGGGACGTCCTGGAGACCACCGCCGTCCTCACCCGCGCCGGAACCCGCAGCCGCGTCATGGACTTCGAGGCCCGCGTCGTGTGCCGGGGGCGCCCCGACAAGGGCGAGTCGGCCGCCGAGGCGCTGCCCGAGCCGATCGTCGCGGTCACCGCCACCGGCACCGTCGTCGTGTCCGCACCCGGCGGCTGAGCCCCCGGGCGGCGCGCACGGGCAAAGATCGAAATTCGGTCCGGCCAATTCGCCCAGCGTGACGATCATGGGGTTGAGCTGGGAAAACACTGAGTCACCGCAGAACATGCGGCGGTTGACAAGGTGGCGGAAGCCGGTAGTTTTGCTGCAGTCCAGCACGGGACTCACCGATCGGCCGCCCGGGGCGCCGCCGGGCGCCGCGCACGACGGGACGGGGATCACGCGAGTGGTCGACACGTACCCGCCCGAGCCAGCGCGGTGATCCGGGGGCCGTGCCCGGACGGAGCCGCCCGATCGCGCGGGGGGTTGGACCCGGGAAGGGCCCGGACATCCAGTAGAAAACGGAGCCTCGCTCTCACCGCCTGTGAGACGACTCCGGCCCGACGGATGTCGCGGGCCCTCTTCCGTGTCTCCGGGCGTCCGTGTCTCCGGGGTGCCGTGTCTCCTGGGCCCCGCTTCCGTGTCCGCGGGACCACCCTCCGCGCACGCCGCCGCGTCGCGCGAGCTTGCGCGCGGCCGTGCGGTCGCCGCGGCCGCCGGAGCCCGGTAGCGTTCCCACCAAGGACGAGGGAACGAGGTGGGACGTGGCGCAGGAGACCCTGCCGGACCGGTCGCCGGCCAAAGGCCCCGGCGCCGGAACCGGCGGTGAATCCGGCGGCGGTTCCGGCCGCGCGGCGCGGCAGGGGCGGCTGAGCGGCCTACCCGCCCGGGTCCGCGCCGGCGGCCGCGCCGGATGGCCCCGCACCCTCCTGGCCGCCGCGTCCGGGCTGGTCATGTGGCTCGCGTTCCCGCCGCTCGACCTCACGCCCCTCGCGCCCGCCGGCGTCGCGCTGCTGACGCTCGCCCTGCGCGGCCAGGCGCCCCGCACCGGCGCCTGGCTCGGGTTCGTCGCCGGCGCCGCGTTCTTCCTGCCCGTCCTGGAGGGGATCTCGGCCATCGGCCCGGACGGGTGGATCGTGCTCAGCCTCGTCCAGGCCCTGTACTTCCTGCCGCTCGGCGCCGCGGTCTCCCTGGTGTCCTGGCTGCGGGGCTGGCCCGTCTGGACGGCCGCGCTGTGGGTCGGCGAGGAGCTGGTCCGCGGGCACGTCCCGTTCGGCGGGTTCCCGTGGGCGCGGCTCGCGTTCAGCCAGACCGCCACCCCCCTGACGCCCTACGCCTCCCTCGGCGGCGCGCCCCTCGTCACCTTCCTGACCGCGCTGATCGGCGCCCTGCTCGCCTACGCCGCCGTCGTCGCCCACCGCGCCCACCGGGCGCGGTGGGCGCGGGAGGGCCGCTCGGCGGGAGCCTGGCGCGCCGCCGCGCCCGCCGTGGCGGCGCTCGCGGTGATCGCGGCGCTCGCCGGGGGCGGCGCGCTGATCCCCACCCCCACCTCCGGGCGGCCCGTCACCGTCGCCGTCGTCCAGGGCAACGTCCCGCGCCTCGGCCTGGACTACCTCGGCCAGCGCAAGGCCGTCCTGAACAACCACGTCCAGGCCACCCACGAGCTCGCCCGCCGGGTCCGCGCCGGCGAGGTCGCCCGGCCCGAACTGGTCGTGTGGCCCGAGAACGCCAGCGACCTGGACCCCTACGCCGAACCCGACGCCTACAACGCCATCGACGGCGCGGTGAAGGCCGTCGGCGTCCCCGTCCTGGTCGGCGCGCTCACCGACACCCCCGACGGCGAGAAGGTCGAGAACCGCGGCATCGTCTGGGACCCGCGGACCGGGCCCGGCGACTACTACGTCAAGCGGCACCCCGTCCCGTTCGGGGAGTACCTGCCGTTCCGCGACGTCCTCACCAAGCTGATCACGCGGTTCGAGCGCATCCCCCGCGACTTCGCCAAGGGCACCCGCTCCGGCGTCATGCGGCTCGGCCCCGTCACGGTCGGCGACGTGATCTGCTTCGAGGTCGCCTACGACAGGGAGGTCCGCGACGTCGCGCGCGGCGACCTGCTGGTCGTGCAGACCAACAACGCCACCTACGGCCGCACCAGCCTCCCGCCGCAGCAGATCGCGATGTCCCGGCTGCGCGCGGTCGAGCATGGCCGTACGATCTTGGTTGCCGCGACGAGCGGCATCAGCGCGATCGTCGCCCCCGACGGCCGGATGGTCGACACGTCCCGGGAGTTCGTCCCGGACCTGCAGGTCGCGACCGTCCAGGCGCGGACGTCGCGGACGCTGTCGGACCGGCTCGGCGCCGCGCCCGAGCGGGCGCTCGCGGCGCTCGGGCTCGGCGCCGCCTGCGCGGCGGCATGGGCGGCACGGCGCGCACGGGCGGCGGACGGCACGAACGAGGGGAATTGACACCGATGGAGATCCCAGCCGACCTCGGCCGGGTGCTCGTGATCATCCCGACCTACAACGAGCGGGACAACATCGAGCGCATCACCGGCCGGGTACGCGAGGCCGTCCCGTCGGTGGACGTCCTGGTGGTCGACGACGCCAGCCCCGACGGCACCGGCGAGGTCGCCGACGCCCTGGCGGCCGCCGACGAGCAGATCAAGGTCCTGCACCGCGCCGGGAAGGACGGCCTCGGCCCCGCCTACATCGCCGGGTTCCGGTGGGCGGCCGAGCACGGCTACGACGTCATGGTCGAGATGGACGCCGACGGCTCCCACCAGCCCGAGGAGCTGCCGCGGCTGCTCACCGCGCTGGAGGACGCCGATCTGGTCATCGGCGCCCGCTGGGTGCCCGGCGGGAAGGTCCGCAACTGGCCGAAGCGCCGCGAGGCGCTCTCGCGCGGCGCCAACACCTACGCGCGGGTGATGCTCGGCTTCCACCTGCACGACGCCACCGGCGGCTACCGCGCGTTCCGCGCCGCGACCCTCGACAAGATCGGCCTGGACGACGTCGATTCGCGCGGCTACTGCTTCCAGATCGACCTGGCGTTGCGCGCCGTCCGGCAGGGCCTGCGCGTCGTGGAGGTCCCGATCACGTTCGTGGAGCGCGTCCACGGCACCAGCAAGATGAGCCGCGACGTTATGGCGGAGGCCGCGCTGCGCATCACCAAGTGGGGCGTGTCCGAC
>NZ_SMJX01000444.1 GCF_004348535.1 Actinomadura sp. KC216 | reverse complement strand
GCGTCCACCTGAGTGGTCGCCACGTCCGAGGCATCGATTCGGGAGCCGACCGGCACATCACGGGTGATCATCACCACCGATGGTCGATCGCCAATCCCGGTGTACAGGTAGGCAGCCGACAGCGCCCCGGTCAACATCAGCAGCATGCCGATGACGATCAACCGACGCCGCCGCTGGCGCGGAAGGGGAGGCAGCGGATCGCGGTTGCGCGATTGGTGGCCGTCAGGACCGGACGTCGGGGAGAACTCTTGGACGTGGGGGGTTCGGGATTTGTGCGCCATCATCGACCTCCTGTGACCGCCTGGCCCTCGGCGATCCGCAACGGGAAGGTCGCCGACCGCGACAAAGCTGGCAGCGCGCCCCCGGCCCCGCCGGATCCGACCCAGGTCCCACCCCAGGTCACGGTGACCGTCACCTGATAGGCCGACCCCGGCAGACCCGCCGACGAACGCTGATAGGTGTAGGAGCACTCTGAACGCTGCGTGTGAGCGGGGTGTCCAGGGGCATAGGCCTGGCCGGCGCCGCTACAAGTCACCGACGGCAGCCCCGAACCTGGATTGATCGTCAAGGTTGTCGGTCGTGCTGTGACCTGGGCCCAGACACCGCCGGCCGACACTCGATCGGTGTGGGTGGTCCAGTTGGACACCCAGAACCACTCCGGCAATCCCACCAGCCCCTCCGATCCACGTGGCGGTGCGGTCCGCACTTCGGGCTCGGGAATCGGAAGCCGGCCCCACGCCTGCTGGGCCAACTGAACAGGTGACGCGGTCGGGACAGGAACGCTGTCGGCGTCGGTGTCGCCGGGGAGGGTGAAGGGACCGCATGCGTCGGTTCCGAACCGCCACGCACCACAGATGTCCACGGGACCAGCGTCGCCATCACCCTGGCCGCCACCCGTGGGCGGAGCTGGCGCTCTGTTGCCACCGTCGCCACCGCGGGAGTTGCCGCCGTGGCCGGGCTTCTGGGCGCCGTAGCCATAGCCCCACGGATAAGGCTCTGGCGGAATCGGGTCCTGCCGGGCCAAAGCCCCCGCAGGTGTTACGGCGCAGGTCATCGCGACAACCAGGCTTGTGGCCGTGATCGATATCGGATGTCCTAGCAGCGTCCTAGTGGAGAGATGCGAGTGATACGCCATTGCCGATCAGATCCTCGCGCAAGGGTTGCTCGTAGATGATCGTTCGGTGTCCCGCGACTGGTGATCTTCCCCGTGCGGGAGTTCTTCAGCTGCGCATTCGTGCTGTCCTGGCAATCCCACACCGTCGCCTGGCTCCCTTCGACCTGCAATTTTTCGATGCGGACGACGATGTTCCCGATGGAGGTCAGATTCTGGGCGTGGAGCTTTTCAATATTGCTGAGCACGTCGTCGAGGAGCGGCTGAGCTGCGTATTGCCTGAGGAGCTGACGGCGATGCTGCGGGCTGGTGGCCTGTTCCGCCTGGGGGAGCACCACCCAGTACTGGCTGTAGCTGTGTTTGACCGCGTCCTGGACCGTTGTCGATGCCATTGGTGGGCTGGGAGGCTGGCTGGAGGGCAGCGTCACCGGATCATCGTTGCCGCCGCACGCACTGATCAGAAGCGCAGTGAACAGGAGCGCATGGTGAGGGGAAGGTGTGTGAGCAGGCGAGGTGTTCGGGCTCCGCTCTCTGTGAGCTCGACTGTCGCGTCGTCTCATGATCTCCGTCCTCTGTCGCAAAACTGGGACGATCTGTCGAGATAGTAAGACACTGTCGGGTAGGGTTGTAAAGAGGGACTGGCGGTGAGGAGAGGTGCGTGGCAACGACACCCGAACCGCGGCAACTGGCGCTCAGCGAGTTCGTCCGCGAGCACAACGCTTCTGGACTCAGCTATCGACGCATGGCTGTGCTTGCCACCGACCCTGAGAGCGGGCAGACGCTCGGCTTTCAGTGGATCAGCAAGTTGGCGGCCGGGCAGGTGGCCAAGGCCCCGGAGCCCTGGCAGATGCGCGCCCTGGCCGCCGCCATGGAAGTCCCCGAAGAGCTGGTGAAGACTCTGGCCGCGCGCCAGTGGCTGGAATATGAGATCAGCGAGGTCAGGCTCGGCTCGGATGAATGGATCCTGTTCCGCCTGGCGCGAGACCTGCCAGATGAGGACAAGCGCATGCTCCGCAGAATGGCGGAGGAGTTCGTACGTCGCCAGACTCGGCGCCTGAATGAGTCCTCTGATGGCGCGGACACTGGGGCACCTCCGAGCTAGGTGAGTTACGCTCGAACCCCATGCGCCAGAGGGAGGTGCAACAACTATCCAATGATTCTGATCGACAGAAACCCGGGAGTTCGCTAAGCCGTAGGGGAATGAAGTGACCATCCCGTCGCGATTCGTCAGGGTGGATCCGGAGGAAATGGACGACAGGCTCGGCCCTGTCTTAGTTCACCGGACTCTTGCGGGCTGGATCTACTACTGCCGCGCAGACAAGATCTCTGAGGAACTCGCCCGCGAGTTCGAGGCATTAGCCAACCGCTACACCCAAACAACTATCTCGCTCACCACCCCGACCGAGCCGAGACCCGAGATCAGAATGCACCGGCTCCCGCCGGAACAGATGCCCGCACCGCTACAGCCAGCCGTGCTCGATCTCCAGGACACGGTGCACACTGTCTTCGTCCGCGACGACTTGATCACTCAAGACATGGCCGAAGCCATGGTCGACATCAACGCGGAGCAGAACCGTTATGCGCGTCGTCTTCCAGTGATCGCCCCCCTCGCTGACCCATAACGACAACACGAGCACGGCGTATCGCACAGTCCCTTCGACGTGCCGACGCGATCGGAAAGCACCGTGGAAGAACCTCATACCTCGCCGGCTACCTCCGGTGAACCCACGCACCTGCTACGTCAGATCCTGGCCGGTGATCCCGATGTGGATCCGTTCGCCCTGTACCGGCAACTACGAGACAAGGCGCCCATCCTTCGCACCGGCTCGGGCTGGATCGTTCTATCCCGCTACACCGACGTCGAAGCTGCCCTGCGCCACCGAGCCCTTGGACGAGGCGACGAGAGCGTTGCCCACCTCAAGCACCTACCGCAGGACAAGGCCCAAGCCTTGATGAGCCGCTGGCGGCACACCATGGTGTTCGCCAACCCGCCCCACCACACCCGGCTGCGCCGACTGGTCAGCTCCGCCTTCACACACCGCCACGTCGGGGCCCTGACAGCAACGATCGGCAGGCACAGCGACCAGCTCTTGGAGCAACTGGCCCAACAGCCAGGCGGAAACTTCATCAGCACCGTCGCCTTCCCACTCCCCACCCAAGTGATCGGCGAGCTGCTGGGCGTACCCTCCGCTGACCGGCCACGGCTCGCCACCTTGGTGGCCCAAGCCATGAAGGTCTTCGAACCCTTCACCGATCCCGCCATTCTTGGCAGGGCTGCCGAGGCGGAAGCCGAACTGGCCGACTACTTCACCCGCCTGCTCACCCACAAACGCCGCCAACACGAGGACGACCTGCTCACACGGCTCGCCGCGGCCCGAGATGACGAAGCCCTGACCGACACCGAGATGGTCGCCACCGCGATCTTGCTCCTTGGAGCCGGGCTGGAGACCACCGCCAAACTGCTCGGTAACGGCCTGCATACCCTGCTCACCCACCCTGACCAACTCGAACTACTCCGTTCGAACCCCGACCTGATGCCCCGCGCGATCGAGGAGATACTGCGCTTTGAGCCGCCCGCCCACCTCAACCCGCGTACCGTCCTTCAGCCGTGCACGCTAGCTGACATCGAACTGGTACCCGGCCAATTCGTCATCGCCCTCCTCGCCGCAGCCAACCGTGACCCGGAGCAATTCACCGACCCTGACCAGTTCAACATCAATCGCACCCAAGCTCCTCCCTTGTCCTTCGGCAGCGGCATCCACTACTGCCTCGGATCCCACCTTGCCCGGCTAGAAGTGACCGAGTTCTTTCGCCGCATGCTACGCCGATATCCAACGATCGAGCTCAGCGAAAAACCGCGCCGCGAGCAGGGCAGCAATCTGCGGGGGTTCACCATCCTCCCTGTAGAACTGATCGGGCCGGCTACTCGCCAGAAGGTGTAGCTGCCATGAGACAGCGACGGTACGCCGGCGCGAGCCCAACTCTCAGCGGCCGTCGCCATGGCGAGGGACCCGATTGGTTTGCACAGCCTCTTGCGATCTTCAGCGAGGCCATCGCACAACGCCCCGGGACGACCGACTCCTGCATCCCCTGCCCGTTTGCAGGTTCTGCCGCACCCAAACCGATCACTGCAAGCCGGAGAACTCACCGAACGCGGCTGAAATTCCGAACCCCCGGCCGTCCTCAGCAGCACGAACGGCCCATCGTTGCCGTGTGCTGCTGTTACGTGCTACTTCCTTAAAGAGACGACCTCCCCACTGCACAAGCACAGGAGTCAATTCAGCACACGGATCTTCATGGTTCCCTCCCACCCGCCACGTCGGTGGCGCCGCCGCATCGGCAGAGTCTTGCGAGGCATAGGCTCGGCCCTGGTACTGATCGCGGTCACAGTCGGCCTGCCGTACCTGTTCGTTGCGCTCGCCGGGTCGCCGATCCCGGACCGGATCCCCAACTGGGACGAGATCCTCACCACCCTGTCCCGGCGCGACGACGGAACGCTGTTCCTCGGCTTCCTCACCTACATCGCCTGGGGTTTTTGGCTGATCTGGATCGCGCTGCTGCTGCTGGAGGCCGGTGCCCGGCTGCGCGGCCGACCCGCGCCGCACATCCCCGGGCTGGACGGCCCCCAGCGTCTGGCTGCCCTCTTGGTCACCACACTGGGTGTCGCCGTCATCGGAACGACCGCCGCTGTCAGCCGAGCAAGCACACTGCCCGCCGTGCCTCACAACGTGGCCGCTGCGGCTCCGCCCCCACACGCGCAGTTCCTCCCAGCAACCAGCAACTTCGGCAGTGCAGTGGAGGCCCAGCCCGATCCGCTCTCCAGCCTCACCGACCGTGTCGGATCCTTGAACCAGGGTGCCGCGCCAGGCCAGCAGGCCACCCGCCCGCGGAGACATCAAGTCACGGTGCGATTCGCGTTCGGCTCCGCGCAAATGTCCGCGTCCGTCAAGGAGGCTCTAGCTCAAACAACCCGCGACATCGGAACCGATGCCGACCCAGCACAGCCGATCAGCATCGTCGGCCACACGGACGCGCATGGCCCCGCCGACTACAACCAGCGCCTGTCGGTTCAACGGGCTCGCACCGTACGAGAGGCGCTCGGCGAGCTGGCGGCCCGCGGCTTCCGGTTCGAAGTCAGCGGCAAGGGCGAGCGCGCGCCGATCGCCGCCGAGACCCACGCGGACGGCAGCGATGACCCATCCGGGCGAACGCGCAACCGCCGCGTCGAGATCACCTACACCCTCAAAGCCCGGCACGCGCCACCAGCTAGCCCGACCACGCGACCGCCTCACGAGCAGGGCGGCGATAAGT
>NZ_SMJX01000443.1 GCF_004348535.1 Actinomadura sp. KC216 | reverse complement strand
GGGCGGCGGGGCCGGTGTCGCGGATGAGGAGGGCCTGCTCGAAGAACTTGCCGAGCAGCAGGACCAGCGCGCAGCCGACCTCGGCGCCGACGGCGCCGTTGAGGGCGGGCACCCGCCCGGCCGCGGCCCAGCCCGCGGCGGCCAGCACCAGCGCGACGAACACGGCGGCGGCGACGGCCTCGGCGGTCTCGAACAGCGGGAGGGGCCGCAGCCGCTGCAGCGCCGGGTAGTCGCCCGCCAGGTACAGCAGGTGGATGGCGGTGCCGAGGACGACACCGCCCTGGAACCCGCCGCCGGGGGACTGGTGCCCGTGCGCGACGACGTACACCCCGGCGGCGAGGGTGACCGGCAGCAGCAGGTAGCCGATGACCCGCAGCGCGTCGGGCACCTCGGCGGGCCCGTGCCGGTGCGCGCCGCCCGCGTCCTCCTCCTCGCGGCGCACGGCGCGCAGCAGCACGACGGCGGCGACGGCGGCCGACAGCAGGATGAGCTCCTCGCCGACGGTGTCGAAGGCGCGCTGGTCGAAGGTGACCGACGCGACGGCGTTGGGGGTGCCGTGCGCGACGGCCTGGCCGACGGCGCGGTCGGCGTAGGGGTGCACGGCGCCGCCGAAGCCAGGCAGGCCGAGCGCCCCGGCGGTGAACAGCGCGGCGGTGCCGGCGGCGCCGAACGAGAACAGCGCGAGGCGGGCGCGCGCGTTCACCGCCGCCCCTCCTTGTCCGCCTCCCGGTTCGCGGTGTCGCGGTGGCGGCGGGTGGCGTGCAGCGCCAGGACGACGATGAGCGGCAGCAGCACCGTCCCGACGCCGATCTGGGACATGGCGACGTCGGGCGCCTGGAGGATGAGGAACAGCAGGGCCAGGACCAGCCCGTATCCCGACAGCACGATCGCCTGCCGGACGGTGCGGCGGGTCAGCACGACCGCGGTGGCCATGAGCGCGGCCAGGGCGAGCGCGAGGCAGATGAGCGCGTCGGCCAGCGGCCCCGACAGGGCGTCCGGGGCGCCGAGCGGCCCGGTGGTCACGGCGGGTTCACCTCCGTCCCCGTCGCGGGTTCCTCGGGCTCGGCGGTGGCACGTTGGGCCTGTTCTACCTGCTCTGCCTGTGTGGCCTGCGCGGCGGTGACGACGGTGGCGGGCCCGGTCGCGGTGAGCAGCACGGCGATGACGGCGAGCTTGGCGACGTCGTGCCACGACGACCAGGGCCGCAGCGCCGTCCCGGCGATGAGCAGCGGCGCGGCCAGGACGGTGACGGGCGCGGCGGCGTGCAGGCGGGCGAGGGCGCCGCGCGCGGCGGCCAGCCGGATCGCGGCGGCCACGGCGACGGCGGCTCCGGCCCAGGTCAGGGCGTCGGCGAGCGGGTCGAGGGTCATCGCGTCCTCCGGCTCACAGCGTCCGGCCGAGGAACCGCGCGAACACCAGCGACCCGGCGAACGACAGCAGCGCCAGCACCAGCGCGACGTCGAGGTAGGCGGGACGGCCGTAGGCGGCGGCGAGCAGGACCAGGACGAGGGTGACCAGCGGCCCGGTGACGATCAGCCCGGCGAGGCGCCCGGCGGGGCGGCCGTGGAGGGTGGCCAGCAGCGCCGGGAGCAGCGCCCCGGCCATGACGGCCAGGGCGGGCAGCGCGGTGTTCAGCACGTCGGCCGTCACGGCGCCTCCCGGGCGGGGCCGGTGACGAGTCCGGCGCGGCGCAGGCGCCGCTCGGAGGGGGACGGGCCGCGGGCGAGGCGGTGCACGCGCAGCCGCCCGTGTTCGGGGTCGACGGCGCCGACGTAGGCGCCGGGGGAGGCCGACAGCAGCAGCGTCGCGGCCGCGCGGTCGGCGGGTCCGGGCGCGACGGCCAGGTCCGTCCACCGCCCTCCCGGCGCGCCGCGCACGATGATGCGGGCGGTGTCGGCGGTGATCTGGGCGGGCAGCGGCGCCAGCGCCGGCAGCAGCCGCACGGGCGGGACGGTCCGCCGGGCGCGGTCGGCGGTGAACAGGACGCGGTGCCCGGCGACCGCGGCGGCGGCGCACGCGGCGGCCGTCAGGGCCCCGACGGTGATCTCGGTGAGGGTGATGCCGGACGCCATCGCGAGGTACCCGGCCAGCAGCACCGTCCACCAGGCGAGGGGCTCGGCGGCGCGCCGCGCGAGCCCGGTGCGCGGCCCGGGTGCCGGGCGTGCGGGCTGGTTGTCGGGCATGGCCTCCCGGCATACCCGGCGGGACGGTTCCAACCGTGCCCGACGAGCCCCACCGTGCCCGGCGCCCGGCCTGCACACGGGCGGGCGGTCCCCGGGCGCATGTTTGCGGTCACGGGGCCGGGTAGGCGCGACATCCCGATGACCCCCCGATGGAAGGGACGCATGATGAACACCCCCCACGTTCCCGGCGGCAAGTCCGCGCGGGTGGACAACTCCGCCACCGCCACCACCACGGCCGCCAAGGGCGCCAAGGGCGCCAAGGGTGCGGCGCGCGGCACCGGCAAGGGCGTCCGCGACGGCGTGCGCAAGGGCGCGGACCAGGCCGGCGGGCAGGTCGCGGCGCTGCCGGGGCGGGTCGCCGGGCTCGCGCGGCTGGTGACGCTCGCCCGGCTCCTGCGCGCCGCGCCGATCGCGGCGGCCGCCGCCGCGGGCGTGCTCGTCGGGCGCCTCACCGCCCGGAAACGCTGACCCCGTCACACCCCCCTGACCTGCCGCGGAGCGCTCACCTGGCGCCTTGACCGGCCGATGACCGAAACCGGGGGTCCTGTTTAGGCGGATCAGTGCGGGTACCACCCGGCATGCCAGAACGAAATCGAACACCCCCGATCGAGGGAGCGGATGACATGACTGGGCCGATCGCCCAGCAGACCCAGGGCACCGGTTACGTCCAGCGCGGCGGGTCGGGCAGCAGCAGCCTGGCCGACGTCGTCGACCTGATTTTGGAGAAGGGGCTGGTCATCGACGTGTTCGCGCGGGTGTCGCTGGTGGGGATCGAACTCCTCACCGTGGACGTGCGGATCGTGGTCGCCAGCGTCGACACCTATCTGAGGTTCGCCGAGGCCTGCAACCGCCTCGACCTCACCAACAACGGTACCTCGCAGGGTCTGCCGCAGCTCCTGGAGGGGCTGCAGGAGTCGGGCGCGAAGAAGAAGACGCGCGGCGCGCTGGAGGGCGCGCAGGAGCGGCTGAAGGAGACCTTCGGCGGTGACTCCGACAACTCCGGCGACGCCGACGAGGAGAAGCAGCCCGCGCGGCGCCGCTCGTCCCGCAAGAGGGAGGACGAGGAATGAGCACCCCGCAGCCCCCCGGCGCTCCCGCCCAGGGGGAACCGCAGTACGTGTACGGGGTGACCCGCTCCGGCGCGGTCCTGCCGCCCGAGGTGACCGGCCTGGACGAGCGGCCGGTGTCGCTGGTGGAGGACGGCGGCGCGTGCGCCGCGGTCGTCAGCGCGCTGCCCGGCGGGCGGGCGCTCGGCGAGCGCGCCGACCTGGTGGCGCACCAGCGGGTGCTGACCGCGCTGGTCGAGGCCGGGACCGTGGTGGTGCCGTTCCGGTTCGGGGCGGCGATGGCCGACCGCGCCGCCGTGCAGAAGGAGCTGCTGGCCGCCAACGCCGACCGGCTCGGGCAGGTCCTCGACGAGCTCGACGGCAAGGTCGAGCTGCGGGTGAAGGCCACCTACGTCCAGGAGACGGTCCTGCGCGAGATCATGGAGGCCGAGCCGGAGATCGCCGAGCTGTCGCGGCGGCTGCGGGAGGTGCCGCCCGACATCGCCGACGCCGTCTACTACGACCGTGTCCGGCTCGGTGAGCTGATCGCGCAGGCCATGCAGCGGCTCCGCGAGCGGGACGGGCAGGTGCTGCTGGACGGCGCCGCGCCCGCCGCCGAGGCGTTCACCAGCAAGCCGCCCGTGCGGGAGGAGGACGTCCTGGACGCCTCGTTCCTGGTCCGCGCCGACCGCCGCGCCGAGTTCGAGCGGGTGGTCGACGAGCTGGCCCGGGCCGCCGCCGAGCGGGTCCGGGTCCGGCTGATCGGGCCGCTTCCGCCCTACGACTTCGTGCCGGAGGTCTGAGCCGATGGGGCTGTTCACCGGCCTGCTGACGCTGCCGCTGGCGCCCGTGCGGGGCGTGACGCGGCTGGCGGAGGTCCTCACCGAGCAGGCCGAGGCGCGGCTGTACGACCCGGGGCGGATCGCCGCGGAGATGGAGGAGGTCGCCGACGCCGCCGCGGCGGGGGAGATCACCCAGGAGGAGGCCGCGGCCCGCGAGGAGGACCTGATCCGCCGGCTGAACGAGGGCCGCGCCCGCCGCGAGCGGGCGGGCGGGTAGCCAGGGAGGACCGGGAATGTTGTCCGCGGCCGAGGCCGCCAAGAGGGCGGCCGAGCACGTCACCGCGATGACCGGCCGCTGCGCCGAGTGCGTGGTGGGGGTGGAGCGCGCCGGCGAGGACGGCTGGCGCGTCACGGTGGAGGTCGTCGAGACCCACCGCATCCCCGACTCCGCCGACATCCTCGCGGTCTACGACACCGAGGTCGACGCGGACGGGGAACTGGTCGCCTACCGCCGCGCCCACCGCTATCCCCGCGGCCGGGTGGAGAGGGGCTGAGACGCGTTGAGTGAGATCTCCTGGACCGGGTCGCGGTCCCCGGCACGGTCGATGCCGGGCGAGCGGCAGTCGGCGAGCCTGGCCGACCTGCTGGAGCGCATCCTCGACAAGGGCATCGTGATCGTCGGGGACGTCCGGGTGAACCTGCTGGACATCGAGCTGCTGACGATCAAGCTGCGGCTGCTGGTGGCGTCGGTGGACCGCGCGAAGGAGATGGGCATCGACTGGTGGGAGCACGACCCGTCGCTGTCGTCCAAGGCCCGCCCCGCCGGGGAGGTCGACGGCGGCGGCCGGGACCGGGAGCTGGCGGAGGAGAACCGGCGGCTCCGCGAACGCCTCGCCGCCCTGGAAGCCGCCGCCCCCGCCGCCGATAGGGAAGCCGATAGGGAAGCCGATAGGGAAGCCGAGGAGAAGGAGCCGGGAGCATGACGACGGCACCTGTCACCGGCGGCACCGCCGTCTACCTGTACGGGGTCGCCCGCGGCCTGGACCCGGACGCGCTGCGCGGCGCCGCCGGGGTCGCGGGCGCGCCCGTCCGCGGCGTCGTCGAGGGCGCGCTCACCGCGCTGGTCAGCACCGTCCGGCTGGAGGAGTACGGGGAGGCGGCGCTGCGCGCCAACCTGGAGGACCTGGCGTGGCTGGAGGCCACCGCCCGCGCCCACCACGCGGTGGTGGACCGCGCCGCGCACGCCGCGCCGACCGCGCCGGTCGCGATCGCGACGATCTACCGCGACGACGCGCGGGTCGCCGAGGTGCTCGCGGAGCAGAGCGCCCGGTTCGGCGCGGTGCTGGACGGTGTCGCGGGCCGCTCGGAATGGGGCGTGAAAGCCTACGCCGTCCCCGCAACGGACCCCGAAGCGCGGGAAGAGGACGTCCCCGAACCCGGTGGGGGGCTTGCGCCGAGGGCCGAGCCCCTCACCGGCCC
>NZ_SMJX01000442.1 GCF_004348535.1 Actinomadura sp. KC216 | reverse complement strand
GTCTCCGACGGGGGCGCGTCCGCGCGCAGGCCGTGCGCGGACGCGCGCAGGCGGTGGTAATCGCGCTCACCATGCCCGGACCCGTCCCCGGGCGGCCTGAAATGCGGCCTCGGACACCGGTCCCAGGACGCGCGGACGGAAGGCTTTTCGCAATGGCCGGATAACAACCGCCCGCCGCCGGCGGCCTGCCCGGACGGGACCGTCCTTTATTCTTGACGCATGATCTGGGGCCGCCCTGCATCGGAGACGTCGCCCGTCACATGTCCGCTGAGTCGGCAGCGACATCGGTTTTGCGAGCCGGCACCATGAAGAGTGACTTTTCAATGACCTCGGGCACCGCACTCGATTCTGAATCGAAGGCGGTCAGGGTGGTCATCGTGAGCGACAATCCGGTGTCGCGGATCGGGTTTCGCGCGCTGCTCGGCACGGCTCCCGGCGTGGACGTCGTGGGCGGCGGGCCGGTCGAGCGCTCGGTGGCCGGGGTCCGCGCGCACCGGCCCGACGTGGTGCTCCTGGACGCCTCCCCGCCGCCCCCGGACGGCATCGCCCGGCTGGCCCGGTCGGGGGTGCGGGTGGTCGCGGTGACGGCCGAGCAGGAGCCGCTGATGCTCGTCCAGGCGGTCGCCGCGGGCGCCCACGGATGCCTCGTGTACGGCCATTTCGAGCCCCGCGGGCTCGCAGACGTGCTGGTCGCGGCCGGGAGAGGCGAGTCGTGGCTGTCCCGGCCCGTGGTGACCGCGCTCGTGCGGTGGGTGCACGAGGGCGGCGCGCCGCGGCCCGATCCGGGGCTCACCGCGCGGGAGGCCGAGATCCTGGAGCTGATCGCCGCCGGGCTCACCAACCGGGAGATCGCGCGGCGGCTGGTCATCACGGAGAAGACCGTGAAGAACCACGCGCACCAGATCTACAAACGGCTGGGCGCGGACGGCAGGGAACACGCCGTCGCGCGCTGGCTGGAATTGAATTCGGTGCCCGATGGAACAGATCTGACCTGACCTAACCTGGCCGCCGGCCGCGAATATCGGCCCCCCGCCGACGGCGGGGTCCTAGGACCAGGCCCACGCCAAGATGGGCCCCTGGGTGGTCTTTACTTGCACAGTCCGTTACCGCATGATCAGTTGGGCCGCGTTCCAATGCCCATTAATTCCATTTCTGGCCTGGTTGTGAACGGCTGTTGAAATTCAGTCGCCATCGTCCACGCGCCCTGGGGAGGCTTGGTGAAAGTCGTTCGCCGTCCCGCTCGCAGCGTCCTTTTCGGGGTGCTGGCGGCGGCCGTCCTGATCATCGGCCCGCCGCCGGCCGCCTCGGCCGCGGGGCCCCGCATCGATCTTCAGGTCCTCGTCGTCACGAACGGCTCCGCGTCGGTGTCCGCGGTGGCGCAGCAGCTGAAGGCCGAGGGCGTGCCCTACACGACCGTCGACCTCCGCGACTCCGGCCGTCCCGTGATCGACGAGGCGTTCCTGTCCGACACGGTCGACGGCGCCCCGCGCGCGAAGTTCCAGGGCGTCGTCCTGCCGAACGCCTCGCCGTTCCAGAACGACGCGGAGATGGCCGCGCTCGCCGCGTACGAGAAGCGGTTCGGGATCCGCCAGCTCGACGCGCACGTCCGGCCGTCCGCCGCCGTCGGGATGAACCCGCCCGCCTACTCCGGCCCCATGGACGGCGCGGCCGCCCAGGTCACCCAGCCCGCGCGGGCGGACGCCTTCCGCTACCTGGGCGGGCCCGTGCGGTTCGACGACGTCGAGCCCGGTGTGTCCGAGACCGACGGCTACGTCGCGACCCCGCTGCCGGACGACCCCGGCGCCGGGAAGTCCTTCAAATCCCTCGTCACCGCCACCGTCAAGGGCACCACCGGAACCATCGCCGGCGTCTACACCCACGACGGCCGCAGCGAGCTGGTGCTGAACTTCACCTCCGAACGCGAGCAGTGGCACTTCCAGACGCTCGGCCGCGGCCTCGTCACCTGGCTGACCAAGGGCGTCCACCTCGGCCACGACCGCAACTACTTCGCCGTCCACTCCGACGACGTCTTCATGGCGGACGCCCGGTGGAGCACCGAGGACAACTGCACGCCCACCGAGGACTGCGACGACGAGGACGTCGAGACCGAGGACATCCGGATGGGGCCCGACGACGTGTCGTACGCCACGCAGTGGCAGACGAAGAACGGGTTCGTCATCGACATGGCCTACAACGGCGGTGGCAGCGACGAGGCCGCCCTGAAGAACGGCGTCGACCCGCTCACCGTCGCGTTCGTCGCCGCTCAGGACAAGTTCCGGTGGCTGAACCACACCTACTCGCACCCGTTCCTCGGCTGCGTGCAGAACTGGCGGACCGACCCGTGGCAGTGCACGCGGAACCAGGCGGGCGAGATCACCTACGTCAGCGAGGCCACCATCGACCGGGAGGTGTCGAGGAACGTCCAATGGGCGTCCAGCCGGGGCATCAAGGTCGACGGGAGCGAGCTCGTCACCGGCGAGCACTCGGGCCTGCGGGTCACGCCGCAGCAGCCCGACGACAACCCGAACCTCGCCCCGGCGCTGGCGAAGAACGGCGTGAAGTGGACGGCCAGCGACGCCTCCCGCGAGAGGGACCAGCGCGTCATCGGCTCGGTCCGGACGGTGCCGCGCCACCCGCTGAACATCTACTACAACGTCGGGACCGCGGCCGAGGAGGTCGACCAGTACAACTGGATCCACACCCGGCGGTCCGACGGCGGCAGCGGTATCTGCGAGGACGACGGGTCGTGCATCGAGCCGCTCGACCCCGACACCGGGTACGAGTCGTACATCGTCCCGGTGGAGGCGCGGATCGCGCTGTCGCACGTCCTGGCCAACGACCCCCGGCCGCACTACGCGCACCAGTCGAACCTGACCGAGGACCGGATCCTCTACCCGGTGCTCGAACGCGTCCTCGCCCAGTACTGGTCCGCGTTCGCCGCCAACACCCCGCTCATCAACGCCCCGATGTCGGCGCTGGGCGACGAGTTGCGCCGGCAGGACGCGTGGCGCGCCGCGGACAAGAGCAAGGTCACGGCCTACGTCCAGGACGGGACGGTCACCGTCCGGCCACCCGCCGGGCTGGAGGTGCCGGTGACCGCGCCGGAGGGCACGCTGGACGCCGCGAACGGCGCGGCGTTCGGGCAGTCCTACGCCGGTGAACGGTCCGCCTACCGGGCCGGGGACGTCACGCTCACCCTGCCCGGAGCCTGACTTTGGACATCACCCTGGTGACGGAAGGGACATATCCGCACAGCTACGGCGGCGTGAGCGTCTGGTGCGACCAGCTCGTGCGGGGTATGCCGGAACATACTTTCCGGGTCAGGGCGCTCACGACCACGGGGACCGAACCCGTGGTCTGGGACCTTCCCGAGCACGTGAGCTCCGAGCCCATTCCGATGTGGGGGCCGCCCAACGGGCGGCCCTCCGCACGCGGGCGGCACGCGTCGCCGGACGGGCGGCGGCGGCCGGGCGGCGGGTGGCCGTCGTCGCTCGTCCGGCTGCCCTCGGCGCGGCGCGGCCGGCACGCCTCGCCCGGCGGGCGGCAGGTGTCGCGCAGCGACGCGCGCCGGTTCGAGCGGCTGTGCCGCGGCTTCCTGCACGCGATCCTCACCCCGGCCGCCCCGGTTTCCGGCCAGTCCGCGTCCTCCCGGCACGTGCCTGTCTCCGGTGGGGGGACGACCGCCCACACCCCCCGGAACGGGCAGGAGGCGGAGGTCTTCCAGCGGATCCTGCGCGGTCTCTTCGAGTACGGGCAGACCGCCGACCTGAGCGCCGCGCTGCGCACCGAGGCGCCCGTCCGCTGGCTGATGGACGCCTGGAACGCCCGCGCGGCCGAGTTCGACGAGCTCGGGATGCGGCCGACCGTCCACGACGCCCTCACCGCGATCGACCTGCTGGAGCACCTGCTGCGCCCGCTGCAGGGCCCGCCGCCGCGCGCCGACCTCACCCACGCGGTGTCGAACGGCATCCCGATCCTGCCGGGGCTGGCCGCGAAATGGACCTACGGGACGCCGCTGTGCCTCACCGAGCACGGCATCTACCTGCGCGAACGCTATATCGGCATGCGGCGGACCCCGTACGCGTGGCCGGTCAAGGCGGTCCTGCTCGGCTTCATCCGCCTGCTGTGCTGCGTCGGCTACCGCACCGCCGACCTGCTGACGCCGTGCAACCTCTACAACCAGCGGTGGGAGGCGCGGTGCGGCGCCGACGCCGGCTCCATGGAGACCGTCTACAACGGCGTCGACCCGGCGCGCTTCCCCGCCGCCGGCGCCGAGCCCGCCGCACCCACGATCAGCTGGGCCGGACGCATCGACCCGATCAAGGACCTGGAGACGCTCATCCGGGCGTTCGCGCTGGTCAAGGAGGAGATCCCGGACGCGCGGCTGCGGCTGTTCGGCGGCACCCCGACCGGCTGCGAGCGCTACCACGCCCGCTGCGAGGCCCTCGCCGCCGACCTCGGGGTCGCCGGGCAGACCACCTTCGAGGGGCGGATCGACGACGTCCACGACGCGTACGCGGCCGGGACCGTGGTCGCGCTGTCCAGCATCTCCGAGGGCTTCCCCTACACGCTGATCGAGGCGATGACCTGCGGCCGCGTGACCGTCGCGACCGATGTCGGCGGGGTGCGGGAGGCGGTCGCCGACACCGGGATCGTCGTCCCGCCGCGGTCGCCGCGCGAGATGGCGGACGCCTGTCTGCGGCTGCTCGGCGACGAGGTGTCGCGGCGGCGGCTCGGGCACGCCGCCCGGGACCGGGCCTTGGAGCTGTTCACCGTGGACCGCGCGGTGGACACCTTCCGCGGCATCTACTCCGACCTGACCACGCCGGGCGCGCAGCGGCGGCCGGCGTCCGAGGCGAGGCCCGCATGACCGCGTCCACGCAGAGCACGATGCCCGGCACCGCTCCCGAGTCCCTCCCCGAGCCCGCGACCGAAACCCGGCCCACGGCCACCAGACCGGACGCCGTGCCCGACGCTCCCGCGCCCGACCCGGAGCCGGAGTCGTCCACGGCGGGTGACATCGAGGCGCTGCGGGAGCGCATGGCGGACCTGTGCGCGAGCGCCGTCGACCCGCTGGAGGTCACGGCCGGGCTGGAGGCCGAGGGCATCAACGACGAGGCGGCGCGGAAGTACGGCCACCCGGACGTGTTCGCGCTCGCCGAGGACCTGTACGCCCGGACGCCGCGGCGCCCCCGCCCGCCCGGCGCGACCGCGGTCCCGTGGCAGGCGGTGCCCTGGCGGCACCTGCTGCGCGGCGTCCTGTTCGGCATGCCCGGCCTGTGCTACATCGTGGGCGCCCCGATGCTGCACGGCAGGGCCGACAACGTGCTCCTCGTGTTCTCGCTCCTGCTCTCGTGGATGATGAGCCAGGGGACGGCCTACCTCGGCTACGTCTGGCTGGGGTTCGGCAACAGGACGGCCGCGTCGCGCGTGCTCCGCTACGGGCTGGCCGCCGGGCTGCTGGTCGTGGTGCCGGTGACGGTGGCGGCCGGGGTGGCTTCGGGGG
>NZ_SMJX01000441.1 GCF_004348535.1 Actinomadura sp. KC216 | reverse complement strand
CCCTGACCCCGCCCTTACGGGGGCGCCGGGGGCAGCTCTCCGGGTGTGGGGAAGGAGCTTTGCGCGCCCGCCTTGCGGACGGCGGCGGCGCCCGCGCGGGCGGCGTAGCGGGCCGCGCCGGGCAGCGGGTCGCCGCACGCGAGCCGCAGGCACAGCGCGGCGGTGAACGCGTCGCCCGCGCCGGTCGTGTCGACCGCGTCCGCCTCCGGCGACGGGATCTTGACCGGTGCGGTGGCGCCGTCCGCGACCACGACGCCGTCCGCGCCGAGCGTGACGACGACCGACCGGGGCCCGGACCGGGCGAGCCCGGCCGCCATGGCCGCCGGATCACCGTTCCCGTCCCCGCCCAGGAGATGGGCGGCCTCGTGCTCGTTGACGACGAGGGGGTCGCAGCGGGCGAGCAGCTCGCCCGGGACGGGCGCGGGCGGCGACGGGTTGAGCACGATCCGCCCGCCCGCCTCCGCCGCGACGCGGGCGGCGGCCTCCACGGCGGGCAGCGGCACCTCCAGCTGGAACGACACCACCGACGCGGCGGCGATCATCGCGCGGGCGGCCGTGACGTCGGCCGGGCCGAGCCGGGCGTTGGCACCGGGCGAGACGATGATGCTGTTGTCGCCGTCCGGCCCGACCGTGATCAGCGCGACGCCCGTCGGCACGCCCGGTGTGGTGGTGAGGTGGGCGAGGTCCACGCCGTCCGCCGCGAGGGCGGCGCGCAGCAGCTCGCCGTGGCCGTCGTCGCCGACCCGCCCGACGAGCCCGGCCCGGCCGCCGAGCCGAGCCGCCGCGACCGCCTGGTTGGCGCCCTTGCCGCCCGGGTGCGTGGCCAGGTCGGAGCCGAGGACGGTCTCCCCCGGCGCGGGCCGCCGCTCGACGCCGACCACCAGGTCCGCGTTGACCGATCCGACGACGACGACATCCCAGTCCCAGTCCCGTGAGCGCACGGTTCAACCGACTACAGGGACGGGCGCGCCCGCGCAACCGCACCCACGTTCCACGGCGTCACCGCATGTGCAGCTCGGCGAGGTCGACCACCTCGCCCAGCTCCGCCACGGACGGGTAGTAGCCGCGGCCGACGAACGCGCCGTCCCGCGTCGCCAGCAGCGCGCTCGCGCCGTGCACCCCCGCGAACTCCGCCCACACCCGGTGCGCCCCGGTGAGCCGTACCGCGGTCACCCGCAGGCCCCCCGGCCCGACCCAGCTCCGCTGATCATCCCCCATGCACAGAACGTTACGCTCTGTCACTTTCTGTAGCGGGAGCGGGCTCCACGGCGGCACGGGCCGCGCGCCGCGGACCTGGACGAGCACGCTCACCGCGGCGAGCACGGCCGCGAGGCCCAGCGACGCGCGCATCCCCTCGATGCCGTAGCCGGTCAGCGACCAGGTCGTGACGGCCAGCGCCGGGCCGAGCGCGACGCCGAGCTGGCGGGCGAGGCTGGTCGTGGCGCCGGTGGTGCCGAGCAGGTGGCGCGGTGCCCGGCCCATGGCGATGGTCTGGTTCGGGCCGGCGAACAGCCCGGCCCCGGCGCCCGCGACGGCGAGGCGCCACGCCAGGTCGGCCGGGCCCCAGCCCGTCCCGGCCGGGACGAGCAGGACGAGCCCGGCGGTGACGGCCGCCGCGCCGCCGATCGCGACGGCGCGCCCGTCGAACCGGTCGGCGAGCGCGCCGCCGATCGGGCCGGTGACCATCACCGCCGCCGGGAACGCGAGCATCGTCAGGCCGATCTCGGCGGGCGTGGCCGTCCCAGAGCGCTGCAGCTGGAACGGGATCAGGAACTGCACGCTCATCACGGCCGCCATCTCCGCCAGCAGCGCCAGGTGCGGGCCGGGCATGCCGGGCGCCCGCAGCAGCTCACGCACCGGGCGGCCGTCCGGGAGCCGCCACCAGGCCAGGGTGAGCGGCACGGCGACGACGGCCAGCGCCAGCCAGCCGGGGCCGTGCCCCGCGCCGAGCGACAGCGCGAGCATGAGCGCGATCGCGGCGCCGCCGAGCAGCGCCGTCTCCACCAGCCGCGCCCGTCCGGGAATCCAGCCCCTCGCGGGGTCGCCCGCCCGCACCGGGACGGGCCGGTCCCCGGCGGCCAGCGACGACCAGCCGAGCGCGATGACGAGCACGCTCACCGGCACGTTCAGGAAGAAGATCCACGGCCAGCCGGCCCGCTCGATGAGCAGGCCGCCGAGCGCGGGCCCGGTGACCCCGCCGAGCGGGCCGAGCGTCATCACCACGGCCATCGCGCGGCCGCGCACCTCCGGCAGGACCGCGATCGTGGTCAGCACCGGGACGAGCGCGAGCAGCACGGCCGCGAACGCCCCCTGGACGACCCGCGCGGCGATCATCCAGCCGATCCCGGGCGCCAGCCCGACCGCGACGCTCGCCGCCGCGAACCCGGCGACCGAGACGGCGAGGGCCTCGCGCCGCCCCACCTGGTCGAGCCACCGCCCGGCGGGCAGCGTCAGCGCGATCAGCGGCAGGACGTACCCGAGCACCACCCCTGCACTTCGCCTCGCGCACCGAGCTCGTGACCGCGCTGTTCGGCTTCATCGCCGAGCAGGAGGGCCTGCGCGACTCGCTCGCCCCCGTCCGGGACGCGCCCGACGCGGTGTCCGCGCTGCGCGCCTGGGCCCGGCACCTGGCCGCCTACCACCCGCGCCTGATGACCGTCGACCGCGCGATCGACCGCGTCCGGCACGCCGATCCCGACGCCGCCCGGCACCGCGCCACCGTCGATGAGAACCAGTTCCGCACCTGCCGCCGCCTCGCCGAGCGGCTCCACGACGAGGGCCGCCTCGCCGCCCACTGGACGGTCGAGACCGCCGCCGACATGCTGTGGGGCCTCATCGCCACCGACCTCTTCGAGCGCCTGCTGACCGGCCGCGGCTGGACGCGCGAGGCCCTGGCCGACCACCTCGTGGCCTTCTACGAGGCGACCTTGGTCAAGCCCTGAACGTGTCCGGCCCCAGCCGAGCGCCCGTCCGGCTCAGGACGCGCCGAAGGTGGCGGGGTCGGGGCCGACCCGGACGCCCTTGTCCATCTCCCCGATCGTCTTCATGT
The DNA here is from genome assembly GCF_004348535.1 of Actinomadura sp. KC216. Lineage (GTDB taxonomy): Bacteria > Actinomycetota > Actinomycetes > Streptosporangiales > Streptosporangiaceae > Spirillospora. Next base: position 2,472 of record NZ_SMJX01000441.1, on the reverse strand, counting down.
CGTCCGGGGACAGGTCGAAGCCGAACACGTCGAGGTTCTCGGCGATCCTGGACGGCGTCACCGACTTCGGGATGACGACGTTGCCGATCTGCAGATGCCAGCGCAGGACGATCTGCGCCGGGGTGCGCCCGTGGTTCCGGGCGATGCGGTCGAGGGCCGGGTCGTCCAGCAGGCCCTGGCCCTGGCCGAGCGGCGCCCACGCCTCGGTGCGTATGCCGTGGTCGCGGTGGAACGCGCGCAGGCCGTCCTGCTGGAGGTAGGGGTGCAGCTCGATCTGGTTCACGGCCGGGACGACGTCCGCCTCCTCGATGATCCGCCGCAGCGTCTCGACGGTGAAGTTGGAGACGCCGATCGAGCGGGCGCGGCCGTCCGCCTTGAGCCGCTCCAGCGCCCGCCACGTGTCGAGATAGGTGTCCCGGGCCGGCATCGGCCAGTGGATCAGGTAGAGGTCCAGGTGGTCGAGGCCGAGCCGGGACAGGCTCGCCTCGCACGCCCGGAGCGCGTTGTCGTAGCCCTGCTCGTCGTTCCACAGCTTCGTGGTGACGAACAGCTCGTCGCGCGGCAGGCCCGAGTCGCGCAGGGCCCGGCCCACGCCCTCCTCGTTGCCGTAGGCGCTCGCCGTGTCGATGCTGCGGTACCCCGCCTCCAGCGCCGCCGTCACCACGCGCTCCGCCTCGTCATCCGGCACCTGGAAGACCCCGAAGCCGATCTGCGGCATCGCGGCCCCGTCGATGAGATCAACGTTGGGTACGGTCACGGGTCCCCCTCTCGGCCTGCTATGGCACGCGGGCGATCCTGCCCGGGAAAGGGGCGTCCGAACCCGGTTCGCGTGACGGCGGCGCCCAGGTCAGGACCGGTTCCACCGGCGCTGCGCGCGGGCGATCTCCTGGAAGGCGTCCTTGAAGGCGGTGAAGCGCTCCTCCCCCAGCTCCTCCCGGTGCCGCCGCTCGATGGCGGCGAGGATGGCGCGGGCCTTGGCGATCTCGTCGAGGCCGTGCTCGGTCGGGACGACGCGCTTGGCGCGGCGGTCGGCGGGGTCGGGCTCGCGCCGGACGTAGCCGAGCGCGACGAGCTCGTCGACGATCGTCCCGACGATCTGCTTGTGCTGGCCGGACCGGGCGGCGAGCTCGGTGGCGCGCAGCCCGTCCCGGTCGAGGAACGCGAGGACGGTCCCGTGCCGCGGCCGGACGTCCGGGTGGCCCTGCTCGGCCAGCCGCTGGAACAGCTCCTCTTGAAGGGCCCGCATCAGCTGCCCGGCCAGCATGCCCAGGTCGGGGGCCGCTCGCCCCGCGCCCGTGGACGCCGCTTCCATGAACGCCTCCCGCTTTTTAGTCACGGATCTTGACTATCAATGCTCGTGACTATAGCGTACTCCCCATCGGCACCGGAGCCTCCGGCGCACATCGAACAGGGAGCCCACCATGGCGAACGAGATCGACACCTACGCCGCGACCAAGCTCGACCCCAAGTACGCCGAGATCCTCACGGCCCTCCGCAAGCTCATGGCCGAGGCCGCGCCGGACGCGACCGAATGCCTCACCTACGGCTCGCCCGCCTGGCGCGGCACGAAGATCCTCGCGGTGATCAGCCAGAGCAAGACGCACCTCACCTTCGCCTTCGAGCGCGGCGCCGAGTTCGACGACGAGCACGGGCTGCTGGAGGGCGTCGGCAAGAAGACCCGGCACGTCAAGATCAAGACGCTGGACGGGATCGACGAGAAGGCCCTGCGCGACTACATCGCCCAGGCCGTCCGCCTCGACCAGAGCTGATCATAGGCTCGGGGTACGCCGACACCCCCCGTTGGAGGAGCGATGCACATCCGCCGCACGAGCGCGCACCACGCCTGGGACAACGCGATCCCGCCCATCGCGACCGTCGCGCCGGGCGAGGAGCTCACCGTCGAGACCACCGAGGCGAGCGGCGGCCAGCTCGGCGCCGGGTCCGGCACGGCCGAGGTCGCCGCGCTCGACTTCGGCCGCGTCAACCCCGTCACCGGCCCGTTCCGGGTCGAGGGCGCCGCTCCCGGCGACGCGCTGGTGATCGACGTCCTCGGCATGGAGACCGGCGAGTGGGGCTGGACGGCCTGCATCCCCGGCTTCGGCCTGCTCGCCGACGACTTCCCCGACGCGCACCTGCGCGTCTCGAAGATCTCCGGCGGGTTCGCCGAGCCGCTGCCCGGGCTGCGCGTCCCGGTCGTCCCGATGATCGGCACGATCGGGGTGGCGCCGCCGGAGCCCGGCCCGCACTCGATCGTCCCGCCGCGCCGCTGGGGCGGGAACATGGACGTCCGGCACATCGGCCCCGGGGCGCGGCTCGTCCTGCCGGTCGGCGTGGACGGCGCGCTGCTGTCCCTCGGCGACGCGCACGCCGCGATGGGCGACGGCGAGGTGTGCGGCACCGGCGTCGAGATCGACGGCGTCGTGCGGCTCCGCGTGGACGTGCGCAAGGGCGCCGCCCCGCCCGCCCCGATGG
>NZ_SMJX01000440.1 GCF_004348535.1 Actinomadura sp. KC216 | reverse complement strand
GCCTGGCGATCCGCGACGCCAACGACAACTACCAGCAGGCCGAGCGCAGCAACTCGGGCATCTGGGGCTGAACACCCCGACGATGACCGTCCCCGGGCTTACGGGGCTGTGGCGGGCCCTGGCCGTCAAGAACGGCCGGAGGTTCCGCCTCGCCGATCTGGGCCGTTGCCCGGGCGCAAGCCGATCCTTTCTCCCAGACGGCCGACGAGCACGAGACCCACAGGAGGTAAGAACATATGGGCTACCCGCCCACGCCTCAGGCCGGAGGCAAGGAGATCAAGGTCGACCACGATGCGCTCGAGGACATCGTGAAGAAGCTCGAGAAGAACCTGCACGCGCTGGAGAGCAAGCAGTTCATCCAAAAGATCGAGGACGCCACCCCGTCCGAGGGTGCGATCGGCAACTACAAGGCTGGCCAAGGTCTCAACAACACCATCCGGGCGGCACGCAACTCCATCGGTGACACCTACGACCAGCTCATCAAGTCGTACAAGCAAGTGATCGAAGCGATCCAGAACTCGGAAAAGACCCACCGCAAGGCTGATGACGCGTCCAAGCATGGCGTGCAATCCGCCGGCTCCCCGCAGACCTACATCTAGAAGGAAACGACCGGACAGGGGTGCGCAGCAGTGGGACATGAAATAGAGATCAGGAAGCACATCACGAAAGATGCCGAGGGCGTTGGCAACCCGTGGAACGCCCTCGAGGTCTGGAACGACAATTTCGACAAGATCCGCCAGATCGTCGACGGCATGGACCCTCGCCAGCTGAGGAACGGCGGGCGAGTCTACGGTGAGCTCGCGCAGGACATGAACGGCGCCGCCAACCTGCTGTACAACCAGGGCATACGCATGGCCGAGGCATGGAGTGGCAAAGATGCCGAAAAGGCCAAGGAAGCCGTGGACAAGACCCATCGCCAGATGCAGGAGATTGTGAAGGTCTCCGACCAGACCAGCAAAGCCATGATGGGGCACGCCGAGCAGCAGGACGATTGGAAGAGGACCTACGGCAGCGGCAGCCGGATGGACACCTGGGTGAGCGAAGCGGTCAAATGGGGTCGCAGCGTTCTCGCCGTCAATCCCGTCACCGGCCCGTCCGCCGTTCACGGCCTGATCGCCAACAATGCCGGTGCGGCCAACGCGATGGGCAACATCAACGACGGCACCGAGCAGTCCAACAACAACTTCCCGCCCGGCATCCGCCAAGACATGCCGATCACCAACGTTAGCGGACGTCGTCCCGACGCCCCCGGCCTGGGTGGTGGCCCTGGTTCTCCCACGATGCCTGGTGGCGGAGCTCCTCCAGGTGGCGGTCTCGGTGATGTCCCCGGTGGTCCGGGCCAGATTCCCGATGGTCCTGGTGGCCCCGGTCATATCCCAGGAGGACCTGGCGACACTCCCGGTGGCCCGGGAGGTGTCCCTGGCGGCGGAACGGATCTCGCGAGCCTGCCCGGAAGTGGTCCCGGTCTCGGTGGGGGTGGCCTCGGCGGCGGTCCCGGTGGCGCTCCCAGCCTGGGTGCGGGCGGCATGGGCGGCGGCTCGGGTGTACTGGGAGCAAGCCCTGGCGGACTGGGTGTGGGCCCCGGTAACAGAATCGGTGGGCCCGGTGAACAGGGCAGCAGGGTCGGCGCAGGCAAGGGTGGAATGAGTGGCATGGGAATGCCCATGGGCGCCGGTGCTGGCGGTCGCAGCGGCGATGGCAATGAGCACGAGCGCAGCACGTGGCTGTCCGAGGATAAGGACGTCTGGGGCGGGGACGACGACGCCGCGCCTCCGGTGATCGGCTGACGTAGAGGTGCTGACAGCGAGCGCAAAAGTGTCGGCAGGCCAGGTGGAAACTTGGCCTGCCGACACTTGATGCACAACCGGTCGTATAGGCAAGGAGTACTGATGCTGCGGCGGAGACAGAGAGCGGCCAGGTCCGCCTTGGCTTTGCTCATGATCGGATTGGTGGCCTGGCCTGGCTCGGCCGCGGCAGCACCCCGGCCTCTTCCAAGGGAATGGTGGTTTAAATCCTGGGGGGTACAGAGTCACCTCTGGCCATTGTCTACTGGCGAGGGTGTGACAGTCGCGTTGCTCGATACAGGTGTCCAAGCGGACCTGCCAGAGCTTCAGGGTGTCGTGCTACCCGGAATGAACGCCGAGGGCGGAGGCGGTGATGGTCGGGAGGATCTCGACAAGACCAGCGAGTATCCGGGGCATGGCACGGGAATGGCGGCTCTGATCGCTGGACAAGGAGGTGGCACCGGAATGGTAGGCGTCGCCCCAGATGTCAAGATTCTTCCGATCATTACGCAAAGCAGAGAGGCGTTCACCAAGGGTATTCGCTACGCCGTAGACCATGGCGCCCAGGTGGTCAACCTTTCGCAGGCGACTCCCGGTCGATGTGACGAAGAGCTACAGGAATCGGTCGCCTATGCTCTCGGCAAGGGCGCAGTCATCGTGGCAGGTGCGGGCAACGACGGCGAGTTGGGGAACGTCAGTAATTCCCCGGCTAACTGTAAGGGTGTTCTGGCGGTGGGAGCCGTGGACGGGCGCGGGAATCCCTGGGAGAAGACGCAGCGCCAGCCATATGTGATGGTGGCGGCTCCTGGTGTCGAAACGGTGACGGTACTCAGAGACGGAAATCTTTACCCTGGAAGCGGGACGAGCGACGCAGCGGCGCTCACGTCTGCTGCTGTGGCGCTTATTCGGGCCAAGCATCCGCAGATGACGAATCGTGAGGTCGTGCGGCAGCTCATCGCGTCTGCGGCGGATCTCTACAAGAAGGGGAAGGACGATCGGACCGGGTACGGGATGATTCGTCCGTATCGGCCGCTGGCGGGGAAGGTGCCGCAGGGGACCGCGAACCCGGTGTTCGATGAGTTCGATCGCTGGATGAAGCTGAACCACCCTGTAGGCGCCAAGTCGGCGGCGCCGAAGGCGTCGGACGAGGGCGCTCCGGTGTCTGCCATCGTCTTCTTTGCCGCGGTGGCGGGTGTTGTCGTGCTGTGCATCTTTGGTTTCTTGTTCTCCCGGCGGAAGTCTCGTTCGCCTGCACCGATGGGACCCGGTCATGGTGCGCCGCCGGGGTTCGGGCAGCAGTATCCGCCTGGTCCGCCGCCGGCCGCGCAGCCCATGGGAGGACGGCCGCAGTATCAGCCGCCCGGGCAGCCCGGTGGTGCGCCGCCGCCTGCGCCGCCTGGGTGGGGTCCACCTGAGGGCTGGCCTCCTGGGCAGCGTCCCCGCTGACGGCGGGACGTCCGGCGTCGCGTGGCGGTGCGCGGGGGGCTGGGCGTCTCGTAGGCTTGCGGGGGAGAAGGGAGGCAGGTGTCGGATTCAACGTGGCAGCAGGCCGTCCTGCGCGATCTCGGTGTTTCGCAGCGGGGATTGCAGGTGCTCGCGCCGGTTCCGTCGTCCCCTGCCCAGCAGGCTTGGGGAGCTGAGGCTCCACCACAGCCCGCGCCCGAGCAGCCGGCGGCCGCCGCGCCGGTCGTGATGCCCGATCCGGCGGCCCCTCCGATGCCTCCGACGGCGCCGCACGCGGCCCCTGAGGCGCCGCCACCTCCGCCTCCGGCTCCCTTTCCTCCACCGTCCCAGGGGGGTGGCGAGGCGGTACCGCCGCCGCCTCCCCGGCCGACGTTCCCGGCGCCCGGGCGGGAGGACGCGCCCCCGCCGCCGCCCGCCCCGCCGTTCTCGCCGCAGCCGGTGGCGGGCGAAGCCGCGGAGCAGCCGACCGACGCGCCGCCCGAGCCGCAGGCGGCGCCGCCCGCCGAGTTCGACTGGGCGGCGGCCGTCAACCCGCTGATCGGGGTGGACACGTCGGAGGCTCCGCTCGCGGAGCAGGTCGGCACCCATCAGCCGGCGGCGCCGCCTCCGGAAGCCGCGGCTCCGGTTCCCGCTCCGGGCCAGGTCGGTCCTGCGGGTGCGGGCCAGCCCATCCCGGCCGAGGAGCTGGTGCGCAAGCATCAGCATGGTGATCCGCTGGCCCGCCGGATGGGCCGCAGCGTCCGCAAGGCCGTTGGCGGCGGTACCCGCGAGGCGCGCGACATGGCCGCGTTCGTGGAGTTGATGCAGCGGCCGGTGCCGAGTACCCGGCAGATCGCGGTCGCCAGTGTGCGCGGCGGTGCGGGCAAGACGACGATGGCCGCGCTGGTGTCCACCGAACTGGCGCGGCACAGGCGGGATCGGGTGCTGGCGGCCGACGCCGATGCCGAGCTGGGGTCGTTGCCGTTGCGGCTCGGTGTCCGTCCGCAGCTGTCGCTGTTCGACCTGGCCGGGCAGAACCCGCGGTCGTTCGAGGAGGCGGCGCGTTTCCTGGCCCCGACGCCTGAGGGGCTGCTCGTGCTGTCGTCCACGCGGGGCGGCCGCATCGCCGGCGAGTTCACGCTGGAGATGTTCCAGAACGCGGTCAGCCAGGTCGCCCGGTACGTGGGCACGACGGTCATCGACTGCGGCGCGGGGATCCTGACCGAGCTGAACCGGGGCGTGGTCGCGGCGTCACACGGTCTCGTCCTGGTGACCCCGGGAACGGTCGACGGCGCGCTCAGCGCACGCGGGGCGCTGGAATGGTACGCGGCCAACAACCAGCGCGACCTCCTCGCCCGGACGGTGATCGCGATGGTCTCGCACGCCCCCCAGGTGGGCGCCGACCTGCAGCGGGCGCAGCAGATGCTGGCCGCGTGGGGTCTGCCCGTGGTGCCGGTCCCCTACGACCGGCACCTCGCCACCGGCGGCTCGCTGAACATGTCCATGGTGTCCGCCGCGGCACGGGCCGCCGTCACCCAGATCGTGCACGAGGTGTTCGCGCGCTCGCTGGGCGCCGGCAACACCGGCTGACCTCCACGGCCCGGGCCCCGGACGTTCGCGTCCGGGCCCGGATCGTGCGGTTCAGTCACTCCAGATGAGGGTGTTCTTGACCTCGATGCCCAGCTCGCCGGCAGTGGTGAAGACGCTGCCGGTGCGGCCGCCGGTGTCGGCACCGCTCGACCAGTACGACTGCGCGTAGATGACGCTCGAGCCCTGCGGCCACGACCGCGTCCAGTAGGCGGGGTTGGCCCGGGGCTGCGGGAGTCCGCTCGCGTCGGACGGGGTGAGCAGCAGCGGCCAGCCCTTGCTGGAGGTGACCCGGCTGACGCTCGCCGCCGCCGTCGAGCTGGAGAACTTCGCGATCGACACCGAGGTGATGATGTTCTTGGACCGGTTGGCGTAGACGGCCGAGTGCATCAGCCCGATGCACGGATACGTGCGCAGCGTCGTGCGGAGCCTGGTATTGGCGCGGCTGGTGCAGGACGCGGTGCGGGTGCCCGCTCGGGTGAAGGTGTTGCCCTTCGCCGTCCGGATCGTCGGGCCGAGGATCGAGGCCGGGTCCGACCCGCCCCCGGTGGACGGAGTGGTCCCGGGCTCCGGAGTGTCGACGGGCGAGGACGGGGTGTAGGACGGCGTGTAGGAGGGAAGCGAAGTCGTCCTGCTGGGTTCGTCGTCGTCGCTCGCGAAGACGACGAAGGCGCCGAGGCCGACCAGGGCCAGGAGGCCCACCGCTCCGAAGATCAGCAGCGGGACC
>NZ_SMJX01000043.1 GCF_004348535.1 Actinomadura sp. KC216 | reverse complement strand
CCGCCAGGACGTGGGGCACGGCCTCCTGTTCGCTCGGGGACAGCAGTACTTTCCGCGGCAGCCAGTCGAGCAGGAACATCTCGCATTTGACGGGGCTGACCCGCAGTGGCCGCCCGAAGTCGTGGGTGCAGCCGTACTCGATGATGCGGTCGACGCACCGGCTGGCCGCGGATCGGTCGGACAGGTCTTCGGCCTCGTCCGACGCGAGGAACCTCGCCGCGATCGTCGCCCGCCTGTCGCGCCCGTACACCGGTGCCTGGGGGAGGCGCCCGCCCGGCGGCAGGATGTCCACACGCGCGCGTACGAAGGCGTGGTAGGAGCCGAAGTTCTCGTTCACCGGCGGATCGTCGGTGTCGTCGGTGAGGTCCAGCGCGCTCTGCAACAGGGCCCTTGCGTCCCGCGAGTCGAGGGTCTCGAACTGCATCAGCGGGTTGTCGCGGCCCTCACGGCGGCAGTGGTCCAGGAGCCTGTCGACCTTGGACGAGACCCAGGCGTCCCTGACCATCCCGGGCATCGGCGGCCGTCCCGTGCGCGCGGCCCGGGCGAACGGGTCGCCGGCCCTCGGGACGGCCCCGGCCTTGTTGCGATCGACCAGGATGACCAGGGCGTGCCGTTCGGCGCCCCCGTAGGTGTAGGTGCAGACTATGGAGTCCTGGTCGCCGTAGACGTCCCTGGACACGAAGCAGTCCTCGGGCGCGACCATCCCCACCCGGTCGGCCCATCCCGGCCTGGCGACGCCCTTGCCCATCAGCTCCAGCGCCGCGCGCTCGGCCTTGGCGGCCTGGCGGGGGGTGCCCATGTAGGCGATCCCGATGAGCAGCGCCAGCGCGGCCGGCGTTCCCGCCGCCCCCGCGTAGTCGACCAGCGCTTCGCCGATGATCTCCTCGACGTCGCCGTCCGGCACCCGCTTCGCCCACCACGAGCCGAGGATCTCGCTGACGATGAGCTCGGCGTCCAGGGGGCTGCGGACGGCCAGCAGCTCGCGGGCATGCTGCAGCATGCCGTCGAAGATCGCGGTGACCTCGTCGGGGGGTGGCGATCCCTCTCGGCCCGGTTCCCCGGAGGAACGGTGGTGGCGGCGGGGATTCACCCTTCTAGCCTCTCAGATCAGCCATGGGCGCTGTCCAGGACACGTCCGAACAGTGGACAGTGGCCATCCGGGGCGGGCAAGGGGGCCGCTCAGTCGTCTCCGGGCCGAGACGGGCCATGCGCGTCGGCGTCCGCCCAGCCCGCGTGGTGCCGTGCCGCCCAGTCGGCCTCCACACGCCCGGTCAGCATCGCGCCCAGCGCGCCACGGTCCCGGAACGCCTCCCACAGGTGCCCTGCCGTCACCACGACGACGATCAGGAAGAGCCAGTCGTGGACGAACGTGGCGCCGGTCCGCCACCGGTCTCCCCAGGGATCGGGGAACGTCATGATCTCGCCGGTGCCGAGCATCAGCAGAATCGCCCCTGCGGTGAACGCCGCGTTCAGCTTCTGCCCCGCGTTGAACTTCCCCACGGGAATGACTCCGCGACCGCCCTGCACGGCCCTGCGGTCACGGCGCTTCAGCCACTCCCAGTCATGCGGGCCGAATCTGTTGAGCCGTCTCAGGTCGGTCCTGAAGGCGCGGGACGCGAGACCGAGCACGATCGGCACCGGCAGCGCGAACCCGCACCACACATGGACGGTCTTGAGCGCCTCCCGGTGACCCACCAGCGTCGACAGCATCGGCAGATACAGGCAAGCGGCGGTCACCACGCAGATCAGCATCAGCAACGCCGTCACATGATGGATCGCCCGCTCCGCCACGGTGAAACGCAGCAACCACGTGCGTTCGGCCGGGGCCGTGTCACGTCGGAGCATCGTCCCGCCCGTTCGACCGTCCCACCCAGGCATCGACGTCGTAGCCGAGGTTCTCCCAGTAACCGGGAACGACCTTGTCGGTCAGTTCGATGCCACTGAGCCACTTCAGCGACTTGTAGCCGTACATGGGCGCCACGTAGAGGCGCGCCGGTCCGCCGTGGTCGTGCGTGACGGGCTTGCCCTCCATCTGCGTCGCCACGAGGACGTCCCGCCGGCGCGCCTGCTGCAGCGTCAGCGACTCCGTGTAGACGCCGTCGAACGACGTGAATCGCACGGCACGGGCCTTGCGCGACACTCCCACCGCGTCCAGCAGATCGGGAAGGGCCACGCCCACCCAACGCACGTCCGGTACGCGCCAGCCCGTCACGCATTGGAAGTCCTTGTCGAGCACCGTCTGGGGGAACCGCGCCAGATCGGCCATCCCGAACGACTGAGGCTTGTCGACGAGGCCACCGACGGTCACGCGGTGGGTTTCCGCGCTGCGCCGCTTCACGCTCCCGGTGACGGAGTAGTAGCGGAACCCTCCGGCCGCCGGGAGGATGTCCCCGATCGGCCCCACCGGCGCCAGGGCACGGCTCACGCCGTCCTGAACGGACGCCCCCACGGCGACCCCGACCGCGCCGAGACCGAGCATCCCGAGCACCACCCGGCGACCGACGGGAGCCCCTTCCGCCCGTTCGTCCTCGCTCACTTCTTCATTCGAGCACCACGGCACGCCACACGCCAGGCTCCGGTCACGCCCGTAAGACTTCTGACAGAAATGGACCGGCTCTAAGCTGGGCCCATGGCCACGAAGGTTCATCTCTCCCAGCGTCCGGAAGCCGACGAACTGCTCGGACGCAGCCCGCTGGCCGCGCTGGTCGGCATGCTGCTCGACCAGCAGATCCCGATGGAGTGGGCCTTCACGGGCCCCTACACCATCACCCAGCGGCTCGGCTCCGACGACCTGGACGCGCACGAGATCGCCGCATACGACCCCGAGCGGTTCGCGGCGCTGCTGTCGGAGAAGCCCGCCGTCCATCGGTACCCCGGGTCCATGGCCAAGCGGGTCCAGCAGCTGTGCCAATACCTCGTGGACAACTACGACGGGGACGCCGAGAAGCTGTGGAAAGGCGTGGACAGCGGCAAGGAACTGTTCAAGCGCCTCAACGCCCTCCCCGGGTACGGCAAGCAGAAAGCGCAGATTTTCGTGGCGCTGCTCGGCAAGCAGTACGGGGTCCGGCCGGAGGGGTGGCGCGAGGCCGCCGGGGCCTACGGCGAGGAAGGCTCCCACCGGTCCGTCGCCGACATCACCGGCCCCGAGTCGCTCGCCCAGGTCCGTGCCTTCAAGCAGGAGCAGAAGACCGCGGCAAAGGCGGCCAAGGCCGCGAAATAGGAGCGTCCCGGTATCGGTGGGAGGCGCTGGCCGGAACTCGCCGAACAAGCCGAGTTGACGCCCTGTGACGCCAGGGCGCCGTAACATCTCCTACTCGCCGTCCTGGCGGACCGCCTCCCGCGTCCTCCACGAACGGTGTCCGAATCCGACGTGTTCGCCCGGGCCGAAGGGGATAAGGATGTTCATCAGGGCTTCCGTACGCGGCGAACCATCGGGATGATGAATACCTGACTCCGACGGTGTTGTGATGGAGGCGGGAGCGCTAGCCTGCTCCCATTCACTCATAGTGATGAAAACTTGCCGCGCGGTACGGGACCCTCTGGGGCGGAGGTGTTGTCCATGAGCACCGAGACGTCCGTCCCGCATCCCCGCGTCTCAGGGGTGGAGGGGCAGCCCATGGATGCGTCGGACGCCGCGCTGTACGCGACCCTGCTGACCGAGGCCCCCGCGGGTCTCGCGTTCTTCGACCGCGATCTGCGCTGCCGCAGGGCCAACGACGCGCTCGCGGAGCTCCTGGGCGTGCCCGTGGGCGATCTGCAGCAGCGGCGGCCCGGTGAGGTCCTGCCGGAGGCGCTGGCGACGGCGTTCGAGTCGGCCCTGCGCAAGGTGATCGACGAGAACCGCCCGCTGAGCGACCTCGACCTGGTCGTCCCCGCCGGCGAGCCCGCCACGGCCGAGCAGGACGGCACGGCCGAGCAGGACGGCACGGCCCCTGCCGCCCCGCCCGTGGCCCCAGGTGACGCCTCCCTGGCGACGGCGACCGAGGAGCGCATCCTGGCCTGCTCGTGGCTGCCCGCCAAGGGCGCCGACGGCAAGCACCTGGGCGTCGTCCTGACCGCGCTGGACGTGACCGAGCGGCGCAGGGCCGAGGAGGTCATCCGCCGCAAGGAGCAGCGCTACCGCTCGCTCGTGGAGGCCAGCGCCCAGGTGGTGTGGGTCGCCGCCCCGGACGGCGGCGTCATCGACGACGCGCCCGAATGGCGCGCCATCACCGGGCAGGCGCCGGACGACTACGAGGTCGGCGGCTGGCTGGCCGTGGTCCACCCCGAGGACCGTCCCCGCATCGAGGCCGCGTGGGGCGAGTGCGTCGAGGAGAACCGGGTCTTCGAGACCAACTACCGGATCCGCACCAAGAGCGGCACCTACCGGCACTTCGACGTCCGGGCCGTGCCCATCTGGCAGGGCGACGCGGTCATCGAGTGGGTCGGCGCCAACACCGACGTCACCGGGCAGCGCGAGGCCGAGGAGATGCGCGGGCGGCTGACCGAGCAGCTGTCGGCGGCGGCGCTGCGCACGGCGCGCCTCCAGCAGGCCACCTCCATGCTCGCCGAGGCGCTGACCGTGTCCCAGGTCGTCCAGGTGATCACCGAGGTCGGGCGGTCGGCCATCGGCGCCGACTACTCCGCCGTGGCGCTTCTGGACGACGACAAGCTCCGCCTCAGCGTCGTGGCCCCGTCGCAACCGGGCGCCGAGGGCGAGTCCAGCCCCGCCTCCCGCGACGCGATCAAGGTCAGTGACCAGACCGTCATGTCGGTGGCGGTGCGCGAGAGCCGCCCCTTCCTGGCCGAGCATCCCGACAGCCTGCGCCTGCAGCTGGGCCACGGCGAGAAGGATCTGTTCGCCCAGCACACCGAAGAACGCGCCTGGGTGGGGCTACCGCTGCTCGCCGCAGGCGCGCCCATAGGCGCACTGCGTTTCTCGTTCACCCGCCCTAGGGAGATCACCGAGGAGGAACGGGTCTTCCTGGAGGCCCTCGCGGGCCAGTGCGCCCTGGCTGTCGAGCGCGCCCTGCTGTTCGAGCGCGAGCACAAGACGGCCGAGGAGCTCCAGCGCAGCCTCCTGCCCAGCGACCTCCCGCAACTGCCGGGCATGGTCCTGGCCGCCCGCTACAACCCCGCGACACGCCACGTCCAGGTCGGCGGCGACTGGTACGACGTGTTCCGGCTCCCCGACCGCCGCCTCGCCGTGGCCGTCGGCGACGTCATGGGCAAGGGCGTCCTCGCCGCGGCCGGTATGGGCCGCGTCCGCAACGCCCTGCGCGCCCTCGCGCTGAACGACCCGCGCCCCGCCGCCGTCCTCGCCGGGCTGGACCGGCTGTTCAGCGCCACCGAGGACGAGGAGCAGTTCACCACCGTCGCCTACGCGGTGATCGACCCCGAGACCGGGCACGGCGAGTTCAGCAACGCCGGCCATCCGCCACCCCTCCTGATCTCGCCCGACACGCCCGCGCGCGTCAGCACGCGGGAGCCGGGAACCCCTCTCGGCTGGCCGAGCGAGCGACAGCAGACAAGTTTTTCCATCGATACCGGCAACACTGTGGTGTTCTATTCCGATGGACTTGTGGAGAACCGTAGGCGTGGGGTGGACGCAGGGCTCGAGGAGCTGGTCGCCGTTGCGGCGGACGCCCCACCTGAAGTGGTAGGAGATCCCGAGAGACTCGTCGACTTCCTGGTCGATCGGATGCTTGCCGGGTATGAGCAGGTAGACGATGTGACCGTGCTTGCCCTGCACGTCCCGCCCAAGCCCGCCTGAACCGCGCCGAAGACGACGCGATGACGGCGGAGCACGTACGAAGGACCGTCCCGCGCCCTCTAAGGTGGAGAGTTACCGGGTAGGACTTCACAGGCGGAATGCGCAGCAGTGCCAGAATGCTTGACCCAATGAGAGCGGGTACGCTGCGGTCCCGCACCGGGAGGTCCGCTCCGTGTGCGGTCCCACACCAGTGTGAGGCCGGGCCCGTCAGGGCACTTGGGTCAGCCAAGCCACACGTTCGTTCGAGAGGTATTTGTGTCGCCTGCTAGCTCGACCTCGAAAGCGTCAGATCTGCACGATCACGTCATCGCGCAACTGATCGAGCGTGGACGGTCCCAGGGCAATCGCCTCGAAGCCGACGACGTACGACGTACGTTCGAGGAGGCCGACATCCCCGTGTCAGCGGCCTCCAGCATTCTGCGGAGCCTCAGCAAGGAGGGTGTGACCGTCATGGTGAGCGCTGCCGACTCCGCGGCGCCCAAGCGTCCGCGCAAGCGCGCGTCGCAGCCGGTGCGCAGGCCCAAGACCGCCGCGGCGGCCAAGGAGCAGCCCGACACGGTGACCGCGGTCGTCGGGGACGACGCCGTCGAGGCGGTCGCCGAGGAGATCGTGGCCGAGCCGCGTCCCGCGGCCGTCAAGCCCGCGCCGCCGAAGAAGGCCGCGCCCGCGAAGGGCGCCAAGTCCAAGAAGGCCGCGCCGCCGAAGAAGGGCCCGGCGCAGGACGCCAAGTCCGCCCCGGCCAAGCCCGCCAAGAAGGCGTCCGACGACCCGGACGTCGACGACGACGTCGAGGTCGATCTCGACGCCGACCTCGCCGATCTCGACGTCGACCTTGAGGACGACCCGACGGCCGAGGCCGTGGAGGCGCCCGAGGCCGAGGAGGACGAGGTCGTCCCCGCGCCCGCGGCGAAGGCGGCGCCCGCCGCCGGCAAGCCCGCCGACGGCGCTCCCGCCGAGGAGGAGGGCTTCACCCTCGGCGACGACGACGAGGACGCGCCCGCGCAGCAGATCGCGGCCGCCGGCGCCACCGCCGACCCCGTCAAGGACTACCTCAAGCAGATCGGCAAGGTCCCGCTGCTCAACGCCGAGCAGGAGGTGGAGCTCGCCAAGCGCATCGAGGCCGGGCTCTTCGCGGAGGAGCGGCTCGCGGCCGCCGCTGCCGCGATGACCGAGGAGGACCTCGAAGACTTCGAGTGGATCGCCGAGGACGGCCGCCGCGCCAAGAACCACCTCCTGGAGGCCAACCTCCGGCTGGTGGTGTCGCTGGCCAAGCGCTACACCGGGCGCGGCATGCTGTTCCTGGACCTGATCCAGGAGGGCAACCTCGGCCTGATCCGCGCGGTCGAGAAGTTCGACTACACCAAGGGCTACAAGTTCTCCACCTACGCCACCTGGTGGATCCGGCAGGCGATCACCCGCGCGATGGCCGACCAGGCCCGCACCATCCGCATCCCGGTGCACATGGTCGAGGTCATCAACAAGCTCGCGCGCGTGCAGCGGCAGATGCTCCAGGACCTGGGCCGCGAGCCCACCCCGGAGGAGCTCGCCAAGGAGCTCGACATGACCCCGGAGAAGGTCGTCGAGGTCCAGAAGTACGGCCGCGAGCCCATCTCGCTGCACACGCCCCTGGGCGAGGACGGCGACAGCGAGTTCGGCGACCTCATCGAGGACTCCGAGGCCATCGTCCCGGCGGACGCGGTCAGCTTCACGCTCCTGCAGGAGCAGCTGCACTCCGTCCTGGACACGCTCAGCGAGCGCGAGGCGGGCGTGGTGTCGATGCGGTTCGGCCTCACCGACGGCCAGCCGAAGACGCTGGACGAGATCGGCAAGGTGTACGGGGTGACCCGGGAGCGCATCCGCCAGATCGAGTCCAAGACCATGTCGAAGCTGCGCCACCCGTCCCGCTCCCAGGTCCTGCGCGACTACCTCGACTGATCCTTCTACGGCACCGATTCAGGGCTCCCGTGACCGGGGGCCCTGTTTCGTTCGGCCTCCTATGGACGTCAGTCGGGGAGGACGATGTCGAGGTTCGCGCCGTTGAGCTCGGCGGTGTGGCCGAGGTCGGCGACGGCCTTCAGCAGCGCTTCCGGGGTGCGCGGCGCGGCGCCCGCCTTGAGGAGGTCGTGCGCGATCTGCCCGCGCGTCGCCTTCGCCATGTGGCTGACCACGGTCCGCTTCGGGACGCCGCCGACGACCCGTTCCCGGAACACCCGCACGGCCACGGCCCGCCCGGGTGGCGCCTTCCACACCGACGCGTACGGCCCGGAGCGCATGTCGACGATCAGGTCGTCGTCCAGCTGCAGGGCCTTGCGCATGGGCGGGCGCCAGAGCGTGCCCAGACGGCCCGCAGGGGGCAGCGACACCGCCATGGCCAGCCGGTAGGGCGGGACCCGGTCGGTGAGCCGCAGCGCGCCCCACAGCCCGGAGAAGACGATGATCTGCTCGGCGGCGGCCTCGGCGTCGAGGTCGGCCAGGTTCAGGTGGTCGTACAGGACGCCCGCGTAGAGCCGCGCCGCGGGCAGCGTCGGCGCCTCGCGCAAGGCCAGGTTGCGGGCCAGGGCCTCGTCCGCCTGGCCCGGTGGCAGGGCGAGCACCTTCGCCGCGTTCTTGCGCCCGCTCGCCCGCGTCAGGGCCTTCAGGACGCGTTCGCGCGCCGGGTTGAGGCCGGGGAAGCTGAGCGACCCCAGGTCGAGGGGCGGGCCGTCTCCATCGGTAGCCTTCTTCTCCGACGGTGGCAGCAGGATGTGCACGATCCCCCCGAAAGCGGTGACGGATGACGCGGTTCCCAGAGGTCGGCAGGCTCGTCGCCGAAGCATGGCCCGCGCCGTCCACCCAGGATATGGGCGGGTGGCTGCTGCGGCACGCCGGAGGGGTGACCAAGCGCGCCAACTCCGTCCTGCCTCTGGACGATCCAGGCGACGTGGGGCACGCCGTCGACCAGGCGGAGCGCTTCTACGCCGCGATGGGCCTGCCGACCGTGTTCTCCATCGACACCCAGGCGAAGCCTGCACATCTCGACGGGTTCCTGGAGGGACGCGGCTACGAGCTGGTGGATCCGACGCTCGCCATGGTGGCGGACATAGCGGGCCCCTACGAGCGCGACGGGGTGGAGATCGCGCGGGCGCCGTCGAGGGAATGGCTGGACCTCTGGTGGTCGGTGGACGGCCGCTTCGACCACCAGCTGCCGACGGCGGAGAGGATCCTCACCGGAGTGCCTGCGGCCTACGCGTCGCTGGACGGCGTCGCCGTCGGACGCGGCGTGCCCCAAGGGAAGTGGCTCGGCGTGTACGCGATGGCCGTCGCTCCAGAAGCGCGCAGGCGGGGTCTGGGACGGCGCGTCCTGCGCGCGCTGCTCGGCTGGGGGCGCGAGCAGGGGTGCGAGCGGGCCTACCTGGTCGTCGTCGAGCGGAACGCGCCCGCGCGGGCCATGTACGAGGCGGAGGGATTCGCGCACGTCAGCGGCTATCACTATCGGGTGAAGAAAGTCACGAGCGGCTGACGGCGAACCCGCCGGGTGATCCACCCCACTCGGACGGCCATTATCTGATACGTTACGCGATCACTTAATTACTGGGCGGAGTTGCGCCCAATGTGCTCCGCGATAGCCGAACGGGCGGAATGCGAACGGCGGCCACCGTCTCCGGTGACCGCCGTTCAGGGCGCCTGCTATATCGGGATCACCGCTCGTCGTCCGTAGCGGCGGGCGGGGTTTCGATGAGCCGGTCGGTCTCGTCCTGAATGTCGGCCCCGTTGGCGCGGAGGGCCTCTGCGTACTTGCGTCCGTGGTGGGCGCAGAACAGAAGGTCGCCGCCGCCTACAAGGACTGCACGGACGTAGGCCTGAGCGCCGCAACGGTCGCATCGGTCGGCGACGGTCAACGGCTTGGTTGGGGCAAGGGCTCCAGTCACGGCACCTTCCTCATGCTCGGGGTCGGTACTTAGGACAACATCTAACCCGACGCTGACGTTCCCAACCTGGTTCTTCGTACGCCCACAGCGGAATGGCCCAATAAGTGACCGACATCACATTAGGCGTCGTCCCATCGGAACAGCCGCATGGCGATCACCGCGCCGGCGACCGCGACGCCGAGCAGGACTGCTATGTGCGGCAATGCGGACGCGGGCCCGAGACCGCGGCCCATGACGTTGAGCATCCCCTCGTTCAGGTACCGCAGCGGGAAGGCGTACGAGAGCGCCCTCATCCAGCCCGGCGACGCGTCCAGCGGGAAGAAGGAGCCGCCCAGGAACGCCATCGGCAGGACGACGAGCTGCGTCACCGCCTGGGCCGTCTCCTGTGTCTTGGCCCACGCGCCGATCAGCATGCCGATCGACAGGAAGGCCAGCACCCCGGACAGCACCATCGGGATCGCCATCCACCAGGCGCCCCCTAGCCGGAGCCCGAACACGGGCAGCTGGGCGACCAGCACGAACAGCGCGAACTGCACGAGCGCGATGGCGAGGCTGACCGCCACGCGCGCGGCGAACACGGTGGGTATCGGCGCAGGGGAGAGCTGGAGGCGGCGCAGGATGCCCTTGGTCCGCCACGTCACCAGCGTCTGCGACGCCCCGAAGACGCCCGCCGACGCCAGCGCCCACCCCAGCAGGCTGGGCGTGAAGAACTGGATGGCCTTGAGAGAGTCGTCCTCAACCTGCTGGCCGGTCATCATGTAGGCGGGCGGGCGGCCGGTGGCCCCGAGGTTCGCCGACTGGACGATCGAGTCCATCAGCCCCCGGACCGTCCCCGACTTGACCTGGTCGGCCGCGGAGTAGTGCACGATCAGCTCGTTGCCGCGCTGCTCGACCGCGGCGTCCGCGTCGCCCTTCTCCACGTCGCGCAGCGCGCCCGCCCGGTCGGACGACTTCGTCACCTTCATGACCTTGCCGAGTTCGTCCCCGCCCTGGGCGACGGCCTGGTCCAGGATCGACGAAGCGCCGACCTCCCGCACCTCCACCTTGGACGTCGTCTGGTGGCCGAAGACCCCGCCGAGGATGACCAGGAACATCAGGGGGAACAGCACGGTGAAGAACATCGCGGTCCGGTCCCACCGGAAGCCGAGGAACATGGCCCTGGAGAGGCTCTTGAAGCTCTCGTAGGCGCTCATGCCCGGTACTCCCGTCCCGTGAGCTCCAGGAAGACGTCCTCCAGGGTGGCGCCGCGGATCCGGACGCCGTCGAGCGCGTCCTCGGCCGCCATCGCCGCGACCACGGCCGACGGGTCGCGGGTGGAGATGGTCAGCGAGACGCCGTCGTCGACGACCTCGTCCACCCCCGGCAGGCGCTGCGCGTCCGCCACCGCCAGGACGCCGCTCACCACGCTGATCCTGGCCGGGACGTCCAGGCCGCGCACCAGGGCGGCCGGTGGGCCGAGCTTGAGGATGCGGCCCGCGTCCATGATGGCCACGCGGTCGCAGAGCACCTCCGCCTCGTCCATGTAGTGCGTGGTCAGCACGATCGTGCGGCCTTCGGTGTTGATCTCGCGCAGGACGTCCCAGAGGTTGCGGCGGGCCTGCGGGTCCAGGGCGGCGGTGGGCTCGTCCAGGAACACCAGCTCCGGGTCGTGCACGAGCGCGCACGCGATGGACAGGCGCTGCGCCTGGCCGCCCGACAGGCTCTCCACCCGGACGTCCGCCTGGACGGGTGGCGACGTATCGGACGGGGAACCGGGGGCGGCGATGCGGGTAGCCTGGCGAACCGTCAGGATCCGCCGCGCAGATGTGCCGGAACGTCCGCGGCGGCGAGCCTTTCGGAGGATTGTCGGTGACCGGGGGTACCCTGCTGCCGACCGTCCCACCCCCGAGGAGCACAGGCACGTTGACCGCTGCGACCGCTGAAGCGACCACCGAAGACCCCAACGGCTACTCCGCCCGGCACCTCTCGGTGCTGGAGGGCCTGGAGGCCGTGCGCAAGCGACCCGGCATGTACGTCGGGTCGACCGACAGCCGGGGCCTCGCGCACTGCCTGTGGGAGATCGTCGACAACTCCGTGGACGAGGCCCTCGCCGGGTACTGCACCCACATCAGCGTGACGCTGCACGCGGACGGGTCCTTCGAGGTGGCCGACAACGGCCGCGGCATCCCGGTCGACCTGGAGCCGAAGACGGGCCTGCCGGGCGTCGAGCTGGTCATGACGCGGCTGCACGCGGGCGGCAAGTTCGGCGGGGTCTCCTACACGGCGTCGGGCGGCCTGCACGGTGTCGGCGCGTCCGTGGTGAACGCGCTGTCCGCGCGGCTGGACGTCGAGGTCGACCTGCACGGGCACACCCACGCGATCAGCTTCCGGCGCGGCGTGCCCGGCGAGTTCGCCGACGACGGGCGCCCGAACGCCCGGTTCAAGAAGAAGTCGGGGCTGCGGCAGATCCGCAAGGTCGCCAAGAAGGTCACGGGCACCCGCGTCCGCTTCTGGCCCGACCTGCAGATTTTCCTGAAGGACGCCACGGTCGAGCAGTCCCTCGTCCTCGACAGGATGCGGCAGACCGCGTTCCTCGTCCCCGGCCTGACGATCGACGTCCGCGACGAGCGCGGCGAGGAGATCGTCGACGAGACGTTCCGGTTCGACGGCGGCATCAGCGAGTTCTGCGCCTACCTGGCCAAGGACGCCCCGGTCGTCGACGTCCTGCGTCTCCAGGGCCGCGGCCACTTCACCGAGACCGTGCCCGTCCTCGACGACCAGGGCCACCTCACGCCCACCGACGTGGAACGCGACCTCGAGGTCGACATCGCGCTGCGCTGGGGCACCGGCTACGACACGATCACCAAGTCGTTCGTCAACGTGATCGCCACCCCGAAGGGCGGCACCCACGTCCGCGGCTTCGACCGCGCCGTACTGAAGGTGCTGAACGAGCAGCTCCGGGCGACGAAGCTGCTGAAGAACGGCGACGAGGACGTCCTGAAGGAGGACGTGCTGGAGGGGCTCACCGCGGTCGTGACCGTCCGGCTCCCCGAGCCGCAGTTCGAGGGGCAGACCAAGGAGATCCTCGGCACGTCCGCCGCGACCCGCATCGTGTCCCAGGTCGTCCAGCGGGAGCTGCGCGCGATCTTCGAGAACCCGCCGCGCGGGCAGAAGCAGCCGCTGCGGGCCGTCCTGGAGAAGGTCGCCGGGGCCGCCAAGACCCGCATCGCCGCCCGCACCCAGCGCGACAACCAGCGCCGCAAGAACGCCCTGGAGAACTCCGCGCTGCCCGCCAAGCTCGTCGACTGCCGTACCACCGACGACCGCAGCGAGCTGTTCATCGTCGAGGGCGACTCGGCGCTCGGCACCGCCAAGCTCGCCCGCAACTCCGAGTTCCAGGCGCTGCTGCCGATCCGCGGCAAGATCCTCAACGTGCAGAAGGCGTCCGTCGCCGACATGCTCAAGAACGCCGAGTGCGCCGCGATCATCCAGGTCATCGGCGCCGGGTCGGGCCGCACGTTCGACATCGACGCCGCCCGCTACGGCCGGATCATCCTGATGGCCGACGCGGACGTCGACGGCTCGCACATCCGCACCCTGCTGCTCACGCTGCTGTACCGCTACATGCGGCCGATGCTGGAGGAGGGGCGCGTCTACACCGCCGTCCCGCCGCTGCACCGCATCGAGCTGGTCAAGCCCAAGAAGGGGCAGGACAAGTACGTCTACTGCTACAGCGACGGCGAGCTGACCCGCAAGCTGGTCGAGTTCGAGCGCAAGGGCCAGCGGTGGAAGGAGCCGGTGCAGCGCTACAAGGGCCTCGGCGAGATGGACGCCGACCAGCTCGCGGAGACCACCATGGACCCGCGCCACCGCATGCTGCGCCGCATCCGCGTCGAGGACGCCGACGAGGCGTCCAAGATCTTCGAGCTGCTGATGGGCAGCGACGTGGCCCCGCGGCGCGCGTTCATCACCGCGGGCGCGTCCGAGCTCGACGCCGAACGCATCGACGTCTGACCCCGCTCCGCCGCGGGCGGTGCGTCCACCCGGCGGTGGAGGGCGGGATTCCAGCCCGGCGCCGATCCGCGCGCCGCCCGCGTCCCATAGCTTCGTACAGTGAAGTCCGCGAAGTCCGGGAAGTGCAGAACGTCGCTCCTCGAGCGGTACGCGATGGCGGCGATCGTCACCGTCCTGCTGGCATGGGCGGTCGTCGCCTACGTGCGCGCCCTCTTCGACTCCGAGGACCCGCCCGCGCTGCACGGGGTCGGCCTGGCCATCACCGTCCTGAACGTCGTCATGATCGCCCTTCTGGTCGGCGGCGTGCGCCTCGGCCGACAGAAGGAGTCGCGGTGGCGGACGGCGTCGATCGCCCTGCTGGCGGGCGCCGTGACGGCGTCGGTCGCGTTCTACGGCATCGAGCCCGACTTCGGCGGCGGATTCGTCGTCGCCATGATCGCCCTCTGGGCGCTGTTCTTCCGGTTGCCGCTGCTCGTGGGCATCGCCGCGAGCGGTGCCACGGTCCTCGCGGTGAGCGTCCTCGGGGCGATCTTCCGGGACGACGGCGCCGATCTCGGGCTGCTGATCGCGTTCATGGGCGTCACCCTGGGCGCCGCCGCGAGCCGCCAGGGGATGGCCGCGCAGGAGGCGACCCGCCGCGCGGAGGCCGCCAACGCCGTGCTCGCCGAACGGTCGCACATCGCGCGGGAGATCCACGACATCCTCGCCCATTCGCTGTCTGCGCAGATCGTCCACCTGGAAGGGGCGCGGCTGCTGCTGTCCCGGGACGGTGACCGCGTGCAGGCCCTGGACCGGGTGGAGCGCGCGCGGAACCTCGCCCGTTCGGGCCTGGACGAGACCAGGCGGGCCTTGGCCACGCTTCGCGGGGACGTCCCGGAGCCCAAGGAGGCCCTCGCGGAGCTGGCCGAGGAGTTCCACGCGAGCACGGGCCGCCCTTGCGACGTGCAGGTGACGGGTGCGCCGCGCGAGCTGTCGCCCCAGGCGGGGCTTGCCGTGGTCCGCACCGCGCAGGAGGCGCTCACGAACGTCCGCAAACACGCTCCCGGCGCGCGCGCACATGTCGTCCTGCGCTACTTGAACGACAGGGTCGAGCTCGAAGTGACCGATAGCGGCGCCACAGAGCCCGTCCTGGAGCTGGGCGGGGGCGGGTACGGCCTGGTGGGGATGCGGGAGCGCGCCGAACTGATCGATGGGACGCTGGTGACCGGCCCGGACGGCGGCGGATTCCGTGTGTCGCTCCGGGTGCCGGTGTGACGGGAGGCGGGGCGCGGTGAGCGAGAAGACGAGGATCCTGGTCGTGGACGACCAGACCGTCGTGCGTGAGGGCCTGGTGCTGCTGCTCGAACTCCTGCCCGGCCTCGACGTGGCCGGGGCCTGCGGGGACGGCGAGCAGGCCGTGGCGATGGTCGCGGAACTGGGCCCGGACGTCGTCCTGATGGACCTGCGGATGCCGCGGATGGACGGCGTCGAGGCGACCCGCCGGATCAAGGAGGCCCATCCGGACGTGGAGATCGTCGTGCTGACCACCTACGCCGACGACGAGTCGATCTTCGCCGCGCTGCGCGCCGGGGCCCGCGGCTACCTCACCAAGGACGCCGGCGCGGACGAGATCGCGCGGGCCGTCGCCGCCGTCCGCGGGGGAGCGGCGCAGCTCGACCCGGCCGTCCAGCGGCGTCTGGTGGAGGCCGTCGCGACCGGCGACCGGCCCCGCCGCCCCGGCCGCGACGGGCTGCCGGACGGCCTCACGCCCCGCGAGGCGGAGGTGCTCGCGCTGATCGCGCGGGGACGCTCCAACGCCGAGATCGCCGGTGACCTGTTCATCTCCGAGGCGACGGTGAAGACGCACATCAACAACCTGTTCGCCAAGGCGAACCTGCGCGACCGGGCGCAGGCCGTGACCTACGCGTTCCGGCACGGCCTCGCCGGTTGATCGTCGATCACCGCGCGGCAAGAACTCGGTCAAGGGCCGGGCGGGCGCGTCCCGGCGGCCGGGACCATGAAGAGCGTGCTCAGAACCTGCATGATCGCGGACTACCTGCGCCCGTACGCGCAATGGCGGATCAACCGTCCCGACCCGTGCGACGACGGCCGCAACGCCCGCGCCGCGATCGGTCTCATCGACGCCGCCGCCTACGTGACGCAACTGGATGAGAGCGCGCGTGTCATCGTCCGCATGGCCGTGGCCGGATGCTTCACCATGGGCCGTTTCGACCCGGGTGCCGAGGGCGAGAGACTGGTCCGTTTCTGGCACTACGACGATGCGGACGGCGGGCCGTCCGAGCTGCTCGAAGCGCTGGCGGCGGCCGCCGAGCGCTGCCTGCGGCCGAAGGACGTCGAGACCGTCATGCTGCCGCGTCCGCGCGAGGGCGAGGCCACACCGGCGTAACACGGCCGGTGTGATTCAACCGGTGTGATTACAGTTCGTGTGATTACCAGTGGTGAATTACACCGGTTCGTTGCCGGGCTTCCATTTGATTCCGCAGCCGAGGCTCGGCGTGTGGGGCTCGGGCACGTCCTTGCCCGCCAGCACCAGATCGAGCGCGGCCCTCAGCGACGCGCCGTCCGCCGGGACGTCGTTGCGGGGGCGGGCGCCGTCGAACTCGCCCCGGTAGGCGAGCCGCCGCTCCCGGTCGTACAGGAAGAAGTCGGGCGTGCAGGCGGCGCGGAACGCCCGGGCCGTCTCCTGCGACTCGTCCACCAGATAGGGGAACGCGAACGCGGCGCGGGCGGCCTGCTCGCGCAGGTGCTCCGGGCCGTCGTCGGGATAGTTGACGACGTCGTTGCTGCCTACGGCGACCGTCGCGAGGCCCTTGTCCGCGTACTCGGCGGTGAGGGCGCCGACGGCCGCCTCGACACGGCGCACGTACGGGCAGTGGTTGGACAGGAACGCCACCAGCAGGGCGGACGCCTCGGGGAAGTCGTCGTGCGACACCGTCCCGCCGTCGATGGACGGAAGGCTGAACGCCGGAACCGGGGACCCGAGCGGAACCATGAACGATGCGATCGGCATGCGGCCCATTGTGACGCACCCGCCCGGGCCCGTCCGGGGCTCATTCCTCGGGCTCGTCCTCCTCCGGGGGCGGCGGGCCGAGGGGGCCGCTGATGGCGGTCAGGGGCTTGTCGAGCTTCTCGCCGGAGCCGTCCCTGCGTCCCAGGGTCGCGTTCAGCATGGCCGGTTTGCCGTTGGCGCCCGCGGCGCGGAGCGGGGTCGGCGCCGCCCACGCCTGGAGCAGGACGTCCTCGCCCTTGAGGAAGCGGTGCGCGCGGACGCCTCCGGTCGCGCGGCCCTTGGCCGGGAAGTCGGCGAAGTCGGCGAGCTTGATCGCGCCGGTCTGGGTGCCGGGCAGCGCGGACGACGAGCCGGACACCGTGATGACGCGGGCCTCGCGGGACGGGTCGATCGCGCCGAACCACAGGACGCGGGCGCCCGCGCCCAGCTTGATGCCCGCCATGCCGCCCGCCGCCCGGCCCTGCGGCCGGACGATCGAGGCCGCGAAGTGCAGGAGCTGCGCGTCGGAGGTGATGAAGACGAGGTGCTGGTCGTCGGACAGGAGCTGCACGGCGCCGACGACGCGGTCGCCGTCCTTGAGGCCGATGACCTCGAACTCGTCGCGGTTGGCGGGGAAGTCGGGCACGACCCGTTTGACCACGCCCTGCGCGGTTCCGAGGGCGAGACCGCCGCCCTCGTCGGTGACGGCGGCGATCCCGACGATCGTCTCGTCCGGTTCCAGGTCGACGTACTCGGTGATCGGGGCGCCGCCCGCCAGGGACGGCGGCGTCGCCGACGCGGGCAGCGTCGGCAGGTCGAGGACGTCGACGCGGATCATGCGGCCGTGCGAGGTCACCGCGCCGACCTGGCCGCGCGCCGTGGCGGGGACGACGGACGTCAGCACGTCGTGCGCGGCGCGGGGGCCGCTGTCGGGCAGCGGGCCGGGCCCGTGCGTGCGGGCCATCAGGCCGGTGGACGACAGCAGCACGGTGCACGGGTCGTCCGCCACCTCCAGCGGGACGGCCGACACCGCGGTCTGCCCGGACGATTCCAGCAGGATCGTCCGGCGCGGGGTCGCGAACTCCTTGGCGACCTCGCCGAGCTCCTTGGACACGACGCCGCGCAGCTTCTTCTCCGATTCGAGGATCGCGGTCAGCTGCGCGATCTCCTTGGCGAGCTGATCCTTCTCCTTCTCCAGCTCGAGCCGGTCGTACCGGGTGAGGCGGCGCAGCGGCGTGTCGAGGATGTACTGCGACTGGATGTCGGACAGCTCGAAGATCTGCATCAGCCGCTGCTTGGCCTGCGCGGCGTCGTCGCTCTGCCGGATGACCTGGATGACCTCGTCGATGTTGAGGAGCGCGACGAGCAGGCCGTCCACGAGGTGGAGGCGGTCCTCGCGCTTCTTGCGGCGGAACATCGAGCGGCGGCGGACGACGTCGATGCGGTGGTCGACGTAGACCTGCAGCATGTCGCGGAGCCCGAGCGTGCGCGGCTGGCCGTCGACGAGCGCGACGTTGTTGATGCCGAACGTCTCCTCCATCGGCGTCAGCCGGTAGAGGTCCTGCAGGACGGCCTCCGGGTTGAACCCGTTCTTGATCTCGATGACGAGGCGGAGGCCGACGTTGCGGTCGGTGAGGTCCTTCAGGTCGGCGATGCCCTGGAGCTTCTTCGCGTTGACCAGTTCCTTGATCTTGGCCTTGACGCGCTCCGGGCCGACCGCGTACGGCAGCTCGCTGACCACGATGCCCTTGCGGCGCGGCGTCACGTTCTCGATGGTCGTGGTGGCGCGGGTGCGGAACGTGCCGCGGCCGTTGGCGTAGGCGTCGCGGATGCCGTCCAGGCCGACGATCTTGCCGCCGGTGGGCAGGTCGGGGCCGGGGACGTGGCGCATCAGGTCGTCGAGCGTGGCGTCCGGGTGGTCGATCAGGTGCCGGGCCGCGGCGATGACCTCGCCGAGGTTGTGCGGCGCCATGTTCGTCGCCATCCCGACCGCGATGCCGGACGCGCCGTTCACCAGCAGGTTCGGGAACGCGGCGGGGAGGACTTCGGGCTCGCGCTCCTGCCCGTCGTAGTTCGGGCGGAAGTCGACGGTGTCCTCGTCGATGGAGGCGACCATGAGCATCGCCTCGCGGGACAGGCGCGCCTCGGTGTACCGCATGGCGGCGGGCATGTCGTCGCCGCCGAGCGACCCGAAGTTGCCGTGCCCGTCGACCAGCGGCATCCGCATCGCCCAGGACTGCGCCATCCGCACCATCGCGTCGTAGATCGCGCTGTCGCCGTGCGGGTGCAGCTTGCCCATGACCTCGCCGACGACGCGGGCGCACTTGACGTGCCCGCGGTCGGGGCGCAGCCCCATCTCGTTCATCGAGTACAGGATCCGGCGCTGGACGGGCTTCAGCCCGTCGCGCACGTCCGGGAGCGCCCGCTGGTAGATGACCGAGAGGGCGTACTCGAGGTAACTGCCGCGCATCTCGTCGGAGACGTCGACATCGACGATGTTCTCCTCGAAGTCCGGCGGCGGGGGAGGTGCCTGGGATCCGCGTCGTGCCATGCCCACATTGTGGCCGGTCCCAGGGACATCTTTCGCCCGCCCCAGCCGGTGTGGCGCCCGGTTCGCCGAATCGGTGCCGTTCCGTCATCTCCGCAGAGGTGGCACATTGGTGCCGGACGGTTTCGGATCATCGCAGGTGGAGGCTTCCTTGGGCGCGCCGGCCGACTTCCAGAACTCGATCTATCTGCAGGGGCTCGGCGACGTCGTCCCGGCGCTGCCGACCGACCTGACGAAGCTGGAGGGCCTCGCCGAGCGGTCGCTGTCGGAGCGGGCGTTCGGGTACGTAGCGGGCTCGGCGGGCAGCGAGGCGACCGCGCGGGCCAACCGCGCGGCGTTCGACCGGTGGCGGATCGTGCCGAGGATGCTCAGGAACGTGACCCACCGCGACCTTTCCGTTCAGGTGCTCGGCACCGACATGCCGTCGCCGGTGCTGCTCGGGCCCATCGGCGTGCTGTCGATCGTCCATCCGGACGGTGAGCCGGCCGTCGCGCGGGCGGCGGCGGCCGAGGGCGTGCCGATGGTGCTGAGCACGGCGTCCTCGCACAGCATCGAGGACGTGGCCGAGGCGAACGGCGGCGGGCCGCGCTGGTACCAGCTGTACTGGCCGAAGAACCGGGATCTCGCCGTCAGCTTCCTGGAGCGCGCCAAGGCGGCCGGTTACTCGGTGCTCGTCGTCACGCTGGACACGTTCACGCTGGCGTGGCGCCCCCGGGACCTCGACCAGGCGTACCTGCCGTTTCTGCGCGGAATCGGCGTTGCGAACTATGTCAGCGACCCGGTCTTCCAGAGCATGGTCGGCGGCGGTCCGATCACCGAGGCCAACTGGGACCAGGCGGTCCTGCACTGGGTCGCCACCTTCGGGAACCCCGCCCTGACCTGGGACGACCTGATCTTCCTGCGCGAGCACTGGGACGGCCCGATCGCGCTGAAGGGCATCCAGCACCCCGACGACGCCCGCCGGGCCGTCGACGCGGGCATGGACGGCGTGATCGTCTCCAACCACGGCGGGCGGCAGGTGGACGGCGCCGTCGCCTCCCTCGACGCCCTGCCCGGCGTGGTCGACGCCGTCCGCGACCAGGCGACGGTGCTCTTCGACAGCGGGATCCGCACGGGCTCGGACATCGCCAAGGCGCTCGCGCTCGGCGCCAAGGCGGTGCTGGTCGCGCGTCCCTACGCCTATGGGCTGGCGCTCGCGGGTGAGGCGGGCGTCCAGCACGTCCTGCGCTGCCTCCAGGCCGAACTGGAGTTGACGCTGGCGCTCTCTGGCTTCACCCGTCCCGACGAGCTGAACCCAGAGGTGCTCATGCGCTCGTGACGCGGAGGCGTCAGGAGCGGCGGGCCAGGACGAGGCTTCCGCGTTTCGTCACCGGGAGGGGCGTCCGGACTCGCCGGGCCGCCTCGGCCGCCTGCGACCGGGGCATGTGGCGGGCGATCAGGTAGTCGCGGACGGCGTCGTGGTCGGGCAGCGTGATCAGCGGCGCGTCCCACCGCTCCACCTCGACCTCGCCGAACACCTCGCAGACGCGCGCCGGGGCGTCCTCGGCGTCGAACGTGGTCGGCTCGGGACGCCAGACGGGCGACAGTTCGGGGCTGTCGGTCCGGCAGATCGCGGTGACGAGCAGCACGCCGCCGGGCGCGAGGACGCGGCGGGCCTCGCGCAGCGCGAGACCGGGATCGTCCAGGTGGTAAAGCATGTTCACGGCGATGGCGGCGTCGAACGTCCCGTCCCGGAACGGCAGCCGCAGCGCGTCGGCCCGGACGCGCGGCGCCGGATGGGCGCGCAGGAGCTCGGCGGACGCGTCCAGCCCCACCAGCCGGAACGGCGGCGGGTCGGGGAGGGCGTCGCTGAGCGCGCCCTCCCCGCAGCCGATGTCCAGGACGAGGGACGGCCCGCCGTTCAGCAGCTTCGCGGCGATGTGGTCGTGCAGGCTCCGCGCCCCGATCAGGTACTTCCTGGTGACCCTGGAGGCGAGGCGGAAACGCTCCGGGTCGGAGTCGTAGTCGGGTGTGAGGGCCATGGACTGAGTCTGCCCTCTCGACCGATTTGAAAAGCGTCACCGGGGGCCACACCGGGGGCCACACCGGGGGTCACGCCGGGGGCGTCAGGCGGTGGCGCCGCCGTCGACGACCAGGTCGTGCCCGACCACGTGGCTCGACGCGTCCGACGCCAGCCACAGCACCGTCTCGGCGACCTCGGACGTGTCGGCGACGCGTCCGGACGGCGCGGCCGTGCGCATCCGCTCCGCGCGCTCGGCGCGGGTCTCGCCGGGGAGCAGCGACATGGGCGTGTCGCTGGCGCCGGGGCTGACGGCGTTGATCCGGACGCCGTCGGCGATGTGGTCGAGGGCCGCCGCGCGGGTCAGGGCGCTGACCGCCGCCTTGGACGCCGCGTAGGCGGCCAGCCCGGGACGGCGGACGTGCGCGCCGATGTTGGACGCGACGTTGACGATCGTCCCGCCGCCGTTGCCGCGCATGTGCGCGATCTCGTGCTTCATCGACAGGAACACGCCGGTCAGGTTCACCGCGAGGACGTCGTCCCAGGCGTCCTCGTCCACATCGGCGAGCGGCCCGGTGGCGCTAAGGATCCCGGCGTTGTTGACCGCGACGTGCAGGCGGCCGTGGCGTGCCGCGACGGTCTCCACCATCCGGGCGACGCCGGAGGTGTCGGTCACGTCGGCGACGACGTGGTCGGCGCGCTCGGGGCCGATCTCCTTGACCGCGCCGGTGAGCGCGGTCTCGTCGCGTCCGGCGAGGACGACCGTGGCGCCCTCCCGGGCGAAGCCGCGCGCGATGGCGCGGCCGATGCCGCCCGCGCCGCCGGTGACGAGCACGGTCCTGCCGTCGAAGATCATGGCCTGTCTCCTGTCTCTCGGACCTTCAGATACTAGATCGATCGTTCTTGAATTTGGGTGCAGAAAGCCCCGCCTTGCGGGAGGCGGGGAAGGGCAGGGTCAGCCGAAGACGGCGAGGGCCTCGCGCGTCGCGTCGCGGATGCGGTCGTCGTCGGCGGGGGCGCGGCCCAGCACGCGCAGGCCCTGGAGGAACACGACCAGGAACCGGGCCAGCGCGCGCGGGTCACGGTCGCCGGGCAGCTCGCCCTGCGCGCGGGCGCGGGTCAGCGCGGAGGTGAGCGACGCCTCCAGGAACGTCCAGCTCGCCTCGACCAGGCGGGCGGCCTCGGGGTCGCGGGCGGCGAGCTCCACCGCGGTGTTGACGACGAAGCAGCCGTGCCTCGGCCGGTCCCGGGACGACTCCGCCGCATAGGCCTCGACCAGCGCCCGGATCTGCGGCAGGACGGGGCCCGGCTGCGACACCGCCTCCGCGACCGACGGGTCCGTCGTCCGCAGGTAGTGCTCGAACGCCTTCAGGTACAGCTCGTGCTTGCCGCCGAACGTCGCGTAGATGCTGGCGCGGGCGACGCCGAGACGGTCCACGAGATCGGCCATGGAGGTCGCCTCGTAACCGCGCTCCCAGAACAGCTCCAGGGCGCGCCCGAGGGCCTCGTCCGGGTCGAACTCCTTCGTCCGTGCCATGCCGGGACGATAACCCTATCGGGAACGACCGGTCAAATATCAGAGCTGGGGGCGGGCGGGGACGGCCGGGCGGTCGAGGTCCAGGGCGTCCAGCACCGACCCGTCCGCGGCGAGGGCCTCGACGATGGGCCCGCGGCGCGCGCCCCACACGACGGCGACGTGACCGTGCGCGGGGACGTCCAGCAGCCGCGTGCCGACCCGGATCCGCGCGACCTCCGCCGACGCGCGCAGCCGCGCCTCGTTCACCCACTTCGCGCCCCACGGCAGCAGCCGGCCGGCGTTGCGGACCGTCCGGCCCGACCCGTACTTCAGCAGGTGGCGGCCCATCTCACCGGACGAGCGGCGGGCCAGGGGCTCCTCGGGGGCCGAGCCGCCGGCGCCGCCGAGCTCCATCCACTCGCCGTCGCGGCGGTGGAACGTCCAGCCCTCGATGAAGCCCGGCGCCGCATCGCCCCACTGGTGCAGGAACGTGACAACGGCCACGTCGCCGTCCATGTCGAGGCCGAGGGGAAGGAAGCCGCGTCCGTCGTCGCGGGTGGCGGGAGCAGGGTCGGGCAGGCCGTCCCTGAGGAGCCGCATGCACTCCTCGCGCACCTCTTGGTCGTTCATGTTGCGGGACCTCTGGATCGTGCAGGGCGTTCGCGTGAGCCGTGTAGGCAGGGAGCCCGTACCGGGGACGTTCGTCCAGGCAGGGCGAAGGGCCCTCCAGCGAGAGGGCCCCACGTCGGACACACTCTAGAGGTCCGGCTCGTCTGCTTTCACCCGTCTGGCGTACTCCCGTCCCTGGTTCGCCATGCGTCCCTCATCCGGCCTTCAGCCACGTTCGATCCGGCGCCCCGGACGTCACCGTCAGTGACTCGCGCCCCCGGCACGGGGTGGCACTAGGTTCACCCCGGCATGTGAGGCTCGTTTCCTGGTGGCCCGCGAACCAGGGCAATACGGTTGCTCCATGGCAACCACCCTCGCGATCGCGCCGCGTGCCCGCGTGCACGCTCCGTGGTCGGCGACGGCGTGGCGCGACACCGCGTTCGTCGCCTCGGGGGTGCCGCTGCAGGTCGCCGGATGGCTGATCGCGGGCTCGCTCCGGATGCTCTGGTCGCCGGGGAACTCGGTGGAGCTCCTGTTCATGGCGTGCGCGTCGGTGATCCTGGTGCTGCTCGTGCTGCGGCCGCTGACGTCCTGGCAGCGGGAGCGCTGCTGGGCGATGCTCGGCCTGCACGTCCCGCGCATGCCCGGCTTCGACGACGGGCTCCTGCGCGACGCGCTCCGCGACGTGCGCTCGCCCGAGCTGTGGCGGGTCGTGCAGTACCACCTGGCCGCCGGGCCGCTGCTCGCGCTCGGCGGGATCGGCGTCATCGCGACGTGGGCGACCGGAGCCGTCCTCACCGTTTCCGGCGTGTACGGGTGGGCGCTGCCCGCGTCCAGCCCGCTGAACCCGATCACCCACCCGGCGCGGATCGCCGCCCTGACCGGCGTCGGCGTGCTGCTGCTGGCGGCGGCGCCCTGGGCGGCGGCGGGCGTCCGCCGGCTCGACGCCCGCGCCGCGTCCGCGCTGCTCGGCCCCGACCGCGCGAAGGAACTGGAGCGGCGCGTCGAGGACCTCGCCGAGAAGCGCGCCAGCGTGGTGGACGCCGCCGACCTCGAACGCCGCCGCATCGAGCGCGACCTGCACGACGGCGCGCAGCAGCGGCTCGTCTCGCTCGCGCTGAACCTCGGGCTGGCACGCGAGACCCTCCGCGACGTCCCGGACGAGGCCATGCAGGTGATCGTGGAGGCGCACGAGGAGGCCAAGGAGGCGCTGACCGAGCTGCGCACCCTGATCCGCGGCCTGCACCCGGCCGTCCTGGAGGACCGCGGGCTGGACGCGGCGCTGTCCGGCGTCGCCGCGCGGGTGCCGCTGCCCGTCCGGCTGCGGGTCGAGGCCGAGCCGCGCGCCTCGTCGACCGTCGAGGCCGTCGCGTACTTCGTCGTGTCCGAGGCGCTCACGAACGTCGTCAAGCACGCCCGCGCCACCGAGGTGGACGTCGCCGTGATCCGGCGCGGCGCCACGCTGCACGTGACCGTCACCGACAACGGCAAGGGCGGCGCCGACCCGGCGGGGGGTCCGGGCTCGTCCGGTGGGACGGGGCTGGCCGGGCTGGCGCGGCGCGTCCGGTCCGTGGACGGCACGTTCCGGATCGCCAGCCCCGCCGGGGGACCGACGACCGTCACCGTGGAGCTGCCGTGCGCGTTGTGATCGCCGAGGACTCCGTCCTGCTCCGCGCCGGGCTGATCAAGCTGCTGGAGACCTCGGGGTTCGAGGTGGCGGCGGCGGTCGGCGAGGCCGAGGGGCTGCTCGCCGCCGTCCGCGAGCACCGCCCGGACGCGGCGATCGTGGACGTCCGGATGCCGCCCGGCTTCGGCGACGAGGGCGTCCGGGCGGCGCTGGTCATGCGGCAGGAGTCGCCGGAGGTGGCCGTCCTGCTGCTGTCCCAGTACGTGGAGGAGCGGTACGCGGCGGACCTGCTGGCGGCCAGCACCCGCGGCATCGGCTACCTGCTCAAGGACCGGGTCGCGGACGTGTCGGTGTTCCTGGACGCGCTCCGGCGGGTCGCGTCCGGCGGCACCGCGCTCGATCCCGAGGTCGTCTCGCAGCTGCTGCTGCGCCGCCACCGCGACCCGCTCGACCGGCTCACCCCGCGCGAGCGGGAGGTCCTGGCGGTGATGGCGGAGGGCCGCTCCAACGCGGGCATCGCGGCGGCGCTGGTGGTGAGCGAGAGCGCGGTCGCCAAGCACATCAACAACATCTTCGCGAAGCTCGACCTCCCGCACACCGAGGGCGACCATCGCCGCGTGCTCGCCGTCCTCCGCTTCCTGGACGGCGAGCCATGACCGGCCCCGGCACCGGATCCGCCGCGCGGACCTCACCGCGAGGCCTGGCCGCCCCGGCCGGGCCTCCGCCCGTTCCCGGACGCCCCCGCCGCCGCGGCACATGGATCGTCCTGGCGATCGTGACCGCGCTGGTCCTGGTGGTCCCGGCCGGCCTCAAGGCGTGGGGGCGCGTCATCCGGCAGACGGCGGTGTCCGACACCGCCTTCACGCACGCGATCAGGGAGCTGCGGCTCGACGCCGGCGGCGCCGAGGTGTCGGTCGGGCCGGGCCCGGACGGCGAGGCGCGCGTCTACAAGCGGCTCAGCTGGGGCGTCCGCAAGCCGGACATGACCGAGAAGGTGGTCGGCGGCGTGCTGGTGATCGAGTTCCGCTGCAACGGATCCGGCCTGTTCAGCGGCCGGGGATGCGGCGCGGACATCGACGTGCGGGTCCCGCGCGGGACCCGGGTGACGGCCGTGTCGGGGTCCGGGCGGATCAGCGTGCGGGAGCTGAGCGGCGACCTCGACCTGCGGACGGGGTCGGGCGAGGTCAGGGCCGCGGACGTGCGCGGGCGGCTGTGGCTGCGGGCCCGTTCCGGCGCGGTCGTCGCGACCGGGCTGGCGTCGCCGGTCGTCCGCGCCGAGGTGTCCTCCGGCCGCCTCGACCTGCGCTTCGCCGAGCCGCCCGGCCTCGTGGAGACGGCCGCCGACTCCGGCACACTCAAGATCATCGTCCCGCCCGGCTCGGTGTACCGCGTCGTCGGCTGGACGGGCTCGGGCTCCGCCCACCTCAACAAGGCGGTCCTGGACGACCGCTCCCCGCGCCAGATCTCCGTCCGCAGCGGCTCGGGCGCCAGCTACCTCGACTATCGCGACGAAGAGTGAAATTCTGTCGTCCGGCCTTCCGCGCAGGCAGTGACGGCGGCCACACCGCGCGCGTTTGCGTCATCGGTGTGGAGCGGGTTTACTGCTGACATGAGCTCTGTACGCCGGTGCCTTGAGCACCGCCCGCAGACTCCGCGGGCCATGCGGCGTATGCGCGGCCGTCGAATGTGTGAACGCTGAGGGCCCCCGCCTGAGAGCCTCGCGCCCCGAAGCGAGCGAATTCCGACACGCGAGTCACCATGAGTTTCGAGCGCCACCTGCTGAGCCACTCCCCGTACCCGCCTGGCCTGTCCTGAACTGAGCCACGCCTCCGCCACGCCCGGCGCCATGCCGTGCGCCGGCCGTGCCCTGGTGTGTCCCGACCTGTTCACGCGCCGCCGACCGGCGGCCTTCCGTCCGCATGGATTGATTCCCTGTGATTCAGATCGAAAAGCTCCGAAAGGTGTACCGCGGCCATGGCCGCGAGGTGACCGCCGTCGACGGCGTCGACCTGACCGTCGCCGAGGGCGAGGTCTTCGGCGTCCTCGGCCGCAGTGGCGCCGGCAAGAGCACGCTGCTGCGCTGCGTCAACCTGCTGGAACGTCCCGACGCGGGCCGCGTCGTGATCGACGGCCGGGACCTGCTCGCCCTGCGCGGCGGCGAGCTGCGCCGGGCGCGCCAGGGCATCGGCATGATCCACCAGCACTTCGGCCTGCTCGGCAGCC
The DNA here is from genome assembly GCF_004348535.1 of Actinomadura sp. KC216. Taxonomy (GTDB): domain Bacteria; phylum Actinomycetota; class Actinomycetes; order Streptosporangiales; family Streptosporangiaceae; genus Spirillospora. Next base: position 12,731 of record NZ_SMJX01000043.1, on the reverse strand, counting down.
GCACCGTCGCCGGCAACGTCGCGTTCCCGCTGGAGGTCATGGGCGTCCCGCGCGCCGAGCGGGCCCGGCGCGTCGCCGAGCTGCTGGACCTCGTCGGGCTCACCGAGCACGCGAAGGCGTACCCGGCGCGGATCTCCGGCGGGCAGAAGCAGCGCGTCGGCATCGCCCGCGCCCTCGCCGGACGCCCGAAGGTGCTCCTGTCGGACGAGGCCACGTCCGCGCTCGACCCGGACACGACCGCGTCGATCCTGGAGCTGCTGCGCGACCTCAACCGCCGGCTCGGCCTCACGATCCTGCTCATCACCCACGAGATGGACGTGGTGAAGAGCATCTGCGACTCGGCCGCCGTCATGCGGGACGGCCGGTTCACCGAACAGGGACCGGTGACCGAGCTGCTCGCACGTCCCGGCTCCGAGCTCGCCCGCGGCCTGTTCCCGCTGCCGCCCGCAGAACCCCGCGACGGCCACACCCTCGTCGAGGTCACGTTCGTGGGCGGCGCCACCGACGAACCGTTCGTGTCGGCGCTGGCCCGCAAGTACTCCCTGGACGTCAACATCCTCGGCGGCGCCATCGAGACCGTCGGCGGCGAGCGCGTCGGACGCCTCCAGCTCGAACTCCCCGGAGACCCGTCCATGAACGCCACCCAGCTCGCCTACCTCCGCGAGTCCGGCCTGGCCGTCAGCGTGAAGAGCCCCGCCCCCGGCCCACAGGACGCCCGCGACGAGGTCGAGGAGGATGCGCGATGAGCTGGGACGAGGTCACCCCGCTGCTGTGGCCCGCCACGGTCGACACCCTCTACATGACCGGCGTGGCGACGCTGTTCACCGCCGTCCTCGGGCTGCTGCTCGGGGTGCTCCTCGTGGTCACCGAGCGCGGCGGGCTCCTGCCCGCGCCGCCGGTCAACAAGGTGCTCGGCGTGATCGTCAACATCGGGCGGTCGCTGCCGTTCCTGATCCTGATGGTGGCGATCATCCCGTTCACCCGGACGATCGTCGGCACCAGCATCGGCAACGCGGCCGCGATCGTCCCGCTGACCGTCGGCGCCATCCCGTTCTACGCACGGCTCGTCGAGATCGCGCTGCGCGAGGTGGACCCGGGCGTGCTCGCCGCGGCGGACGCGATGGGCGCCACCCGCCGGGAGATCGTCGGCAAGGTCATGCTGCGCGAGGCGCGGCCGGGCCTGGTGTCCGGGCTGACCGTCACCGTGATCGCCCTCATCGGCTACACGGCCATGGCCGGGACGGTCGGCGGCGGCGGGCTCGGCAACCTCGCCGTCGTCTACGGCTACGAGCGCTTCGAGACCAAGGTCATGGTCGCCACCGTGGCGCTGCTGATCGTCCTGGTCCTGATCATCCAGGCGGCGGGGGATCTCGTGGCCCGCCGCCTGACCCACCGGTAACGCAGAGAAAGGCACCTGTCGTGCTACGCAAGATCACAGTCGCGCTGGCCTCCGTCGGGCTCCTCGCGGGCCTGACCGCCTGCGGCTCGTCGGCGGCGTCCGACGACCCGGACGCGCCGCTGAAGGTCGCGGTCAACCCCGTCCCGCACGGCGACATCCTGACCTACGTCAAGGACAATCTGGCGGCCGAGGCCGGGCTGAAGATCGACGTCGTGACGTTCAGCGACTACCAGCAGCCGAACACCGCGCTGAAGGAGAAGCAGGTCACGGCCAACTACTTCCAGCACGTGCCGTTCATGGAGGAATTCGAGAAGAAGTCCGGGACGACGCTGTCGTTCGTCGCGCCCGTCCACCTCGAACCGCTCGGCGTGTACTCGAAGAAGGTGACGAGCCTGCGGGCCGTGCCGCGGGGCGCGACCGTCGCCGTCCCGAACGACCCGGCCAACGGGGGACGCGCGCTGAAGCTCCTGGCCGGAAACGGCCTCATCACGCTGAAGCCGGACGCGCCCGCCACCGCGACGGAACGCGACATCGCGAGCAACCCGAAGGGCCTGAAGATCAAGCCCCTGAAGGCCGCGCAACTGCCCCGCTCGCTGGACGACGTCGACCTCTCGGTCATCAACGGGAACTACGCGATCGAGGCCGGTCTCGCGCCCAACAGGGACGCGCTCGCCGCCGAGAAGCCCGAGGGCAACCCGTACGCCAACGGCGTGGTCACCCTGCCGGAGAACAAGGACGACCCGCGCGTGAAGAAGCTGGTCAGCCTGCTGCGGGGCCCCGAGGTCAAGAAGTTCGTCGAGGACAAGTACAAGGGATCGGTGCTCGTCGCGTCGTAAAGGCGGGAAACGCGGGAAATCGCGGCGTACTGTCCGCCGCTCCTGATAGGACAGGGCCGACGATCTAGCTCGCGAAGGGGGACCCCATGGGCGTTTACGAGCACCTCGAGGAGTACGCCGGGCTGCCGGTGGCCACGTTCAACGAGGAGACGGGGGTGGACGACGACACCGAGGAGGAGGACGACGGCCGCGGCGCGTCGTCCGCCGGGGATTTCCCGCCCGCGGCCGAGGCGGCCTGGTACGTCGGGACGTCCTTCAGCGAGGAGCCGTTCGGCGACATCTTCGCCCGGTTCCTGCGGACGATCGACACCACCGAGGTCACGGCGCTGATCATCGGCTACTGGGGCGCCTCCTACGACGACGACGTCGCCGACCCGGTCGAGCTGCTGTGCGGGGCCGCCGCGTCCTTCCCGAAGCTGAAGGCGCTGTTCCTCGGCGACATCACCGGCGAGGAGTCGGAGATCTCCTGGATCGAGCTCTCCGACATCTCGCCGCTGTTCACCGCCTTCCCCGAGCTGGAGCGGTTCGAGGTCCGCGGCTCGCAGGGGCTGACGCTCCAACCGGTCAAGAACGACCGGCTGAAGGTGCTGCGGTTCGAGTCGGGCGGGCTGCCGGGGCATGTCGTCCAGGCCCTGGGGGCGAGCGAGCTGCCGAACCTGGAGCACCTCGACCTGTGGCTCGGCGAGGAGAACTACGGCGGCGACTCGACCGTCGCCGACCTCGCCCCGTTCCTCGGCGGCGAGCGGTTCCCGGCGCTGCGCCACCTCGGCCTGGAGGACAGCGAGATCCAGGACGAGATCGCGGCGGCGGTCGCGGGCGCGCCCATCGTGGCGCGGCTGGAGTCGCTCAGCCTCGCGATGGGCATCCTCACCGACCAGGGCGCGGAGGCGCTGCTGTCCGGCCAGCCGCTCACCCACCTGCGCAAGCTCGACCTGCACCACCATTTCCTGTCGGACGCCATGGTGGAGCGGGTGAAGGCCGCGCTGCCCGGCGTCGAGGTCGACCTCGACGAGCAGGAGAAGCCGGACGGCGACTGGCACTACATCGCGGTGTCCGAATGACGCGGATTCTCGCCGCTGGACGTGGCGCCGCTGGACGTCGTGCGGTGGGCCGTCGCGCCGCGGTGCCGGAATGACGTTCGCCGTCGTCGGCACGCCCGGCGACCGGCGTCCCGCGCTGTTCGCGGCGGCGTGCCGGTCGTCCGGGCTGCCCGAGCCCCGGCTCATCGCCTGGACGGACGTGCTGCGCGGCGCCGGGATCGACCTCCGGCCCGGTGACCTGCTGCGCGTCGACTCGCCCGGCGAGGACCCGGAGGCCGACGCGCTGCTGCGCGGTCCCGGCGCACCGTCCCGGGTGGGCGGCGGGGCGCGCTGGCACCGGACGTTCACGGCGGCGCTGGGCCGGCTGTCCGCGGCGGCGTCGGCGGCCGGGGCACGCCTTCTCGGCGACGTCGAGGAGATCGCCGTCATGTTCGACAAGCGGCTCGCGCACGCCCGCCTCCAGGCCGCCGGAGTGCCCGTCCCGCCCGCGCTGCCGCAGGTGGACGGGTACGCGGCGCTTCGCTCGCGGATGGCCGAGGCGGGGGAGCGGCGGGTGTTCGTCAAGCCGGCGCACGGCTCGTCGGCGTCGGGGGTGGTCGCCCTGCAGACCGCGCCGGGCCGGGTCCGGGCCGTGACATCGGCGTTCATGGCGGGGGAGAAGCTGTTCAACTCGCTCCGCGTCCGCACCTACGACACCGAGGACGAGGTGGCCGCCCTCATCGGCGCGCTCGCGCCGGACGGCCTTCACGTGGAGCGCTGGCTGCCGAAGGCCACGGTCGGCGGTCGCGTGTTCGATCTGCGCGTCGTCGTCATCGGCGGCGAACCCACGCACGCGGTCGTCCGGACAAGCCGCAACCCGATGACCAACCTGCACCTGGGTGGCGCCAGAGGCGACCTGCCGTCGGTGCAACGCGCCCTTGGAGCGGACGGCTGGCAGCGGGCATTGGGCGTGTGCGCGCGGGCCGCCGCCTGTTTCCCGGGGAGCCTCATGGTCGGCGTCGACCTGCTCGTCGGCCAGGGGATGAAGCGCCTCGCCGTCTGCGAGGTCAACGCGTTCGGCGACCTGCTGCCCGGCCTCACCGGCCTGCCTGGCGGCCCTGCCGAGGGCCTGGACACCTACACCGCCCAGATCAGAGCAGCATTGCCCGTATGTACGACATGAACCGGGTCATCGGCAGCCATGACGTCCTGCTGGTGACCCTGGACACGCTGCGCTACGACGTGGCCGCCGAACTGGCCGCGTCCGGTGATACGCCCACGCTGACCGGGCTCCTCCCAGAGGGCCGCTGGGAACGGCGCCACACGCCGGGCAGTTTCACGTATGCCGCGCACGCCGCGATGCTCGCCGGGTTCCTGCCGACGCCCGCGTCCCCTGGGCCGCACCCCCGTCCGTTCGCCGGAGCGTTCCCCGGCAGCGAGACGACCACGGACGGCACGTGGACGTTCGACACCGCCGACCTGCCGTCCGGGCTCGCGTCAGTGGGCTACCACACGGTCTGCGTGGGCGGCGTCGGGTTCTTCAACAAGCAGACACCGCTCGGGTCGGCGCTTCCGTCGCTGTTCGCCGAGAGCCACTGGGAGCGCGGGTTCGGAGTGACCGACCCGGAGTCGCTGCCCAACCAGATCGACCGCGTAGCCGAAATCATGGCGCGGCTGCCTGCCGAACGCCGCCTGTTCCTCCTGCTGAACGTCGCGTCCTTGCATCAGCCCAACTGGTTCTACCTGGACGGCGCCACACGCTCTGCCGGAGACACGCGAGCCAGCCATGCCGCCGCGCTCCGGCACGTCGACGCCCACATCGGCCGCCTGTTCGCCCTGATGCGCCGCCCCTGCTTCGTCATCGTCTGTTCCGACCACGGGACGGCCTACGGCGAGGACGGCCACATCGGGCACCGCATCGGCCACGAGGTCGTCTGGACCGTTCCTTACGGGGAGTTCGTTCTGTCGTGAATCAGTACCAGGCGTACGTGTACGCATACCCGCACAAGACCGCCTACCGTCCGCTGCCTGCGCCACTCCCCGCACTACGCGATGTGTGGGACGGCGAACGGCTCGATTCGCTCTTCCTCTACATGCACGTGCCCTTCTGCGAAATGCGGTGCGGCTTCTGCAATCTGTTCACCCGCACTGGCGCCCCCGAAGAGCTGACGGGCGCCTACCTGGACGCGCTCGACCGGCAGGCCACCGCCGTCCTGGACGCCCTGGGCGGCGAAGCCTCGTTCGCCACCGCGGCCTTCGGCGGCGGCACGCCGACCTACTTCACCGCGCCGGAACTGGAACGTCTCTGCGACATCGCCGGACGATTCCCGGGATTCGGCACGACTCCGCTGGGCGTGGAAACGTCCCCGGCCACAGCGACCACCGACCGGCTGACAGTGCTCGCCGAACGAGGCACGACCCGGATCTCCATCGGCGTCCAGAGCTTCCTGGACGAAGAAGCGCGCGCCGCCGTCCGCCCTCAAAAACGCGCCGAGGTAGAGGCCGCACTAGATCGCATACGTGCCGTGGGCTTCCCGACCCTCAACATCGACCTCATCTACGGCATCGACGGCCAGACGCCCGCGACCTGGACGCACTCCCTGAACTCCGCCTTGGCGTGGCGTCCAGAGGAGATTTACCTCTATCCCCTCTACGTCCGTCCGAAGACCGGGCTCGAACACCGCACGCAGAACTGGGACGACCAGCGCGCCACCCTCTACCGGATGGGCCGCGACCACCTCTTGGCCGAGGGCTACGAGCAAGTGTCGATGCGGATGTTCCGCCTACCCTCCGCCACCGCCAACGGCACCGAGTACTGCTGCCAGACAGACGGAATGGTCGGCCTGGGCTGCGGAGCCCGCTCGTACACGTCCCGCTTGCACTACTCGTTCGAGTACGCGGTCGAGACCAGGCTCGTGCGCTCCATCATCGACGACTACGTGTGCGAGGACGACTTCACTACGGCTCGCGTCGGCTTTGAACTGACCGACGACGAGCGCCGCCGCCGGCACCTCGTCCAGTCCCTCCTGCAGACGACCGGTGTCGACCGAACCGGTTACCGGTCGCGCTTCGACACAGACCCACTGGACGACTTCCACGCCGACCTCACGAATTTCCAAGCCCGCGGATGGCTGGAGGCGTCCGACGACACGATCCGGCTGACTCCGGAAGGGCTCGCCTACTCCGACGCCATCGGCCCGGCACTGTTCTCGCCACACGTCCAGACCCTCATGTCCACCTATGAGCCCCGCTGATGGACCACCTGACCATCCTCTATCGAGGCCCCCTCGCCAGCTGCGACTACGACTGCCCGTACTGCCCTTTCGCCAAGCGCCGCGACACGCCGGAGCAGCTCCGCGCCGACCGCGCCGCCCTCGAACGCTTCACCACCTGGGTCACCGCACAAGAGCACCGCATCTCGGTGCTGTTCACACCGTGGGGCGAGGGTCTCGTCCGATCCTGGTACCGGCGCGCCCTGGTGGGCCTGAGCCATCTCCCGCATGTCGAGCGGGTCGCGATCCAGACGAACCTGAGCCACCGCGTGTCGTGGACGTCCGACGCCGACCTCACCCGCCTCGCGCTCTGGGCGACGTACCACCCCGGCCAAGTGCCCTACGACCGTTTCATCAGCAAATGCCGCGACCTGACGGCACGCGGCGTGCGGTACAGCGTCGGCATCGTCGGCCTTCCCGAACACCTCGACGCCGCTAGGCGCCTGCGCGCCGACCTACCCACCAGCACGTACCTGTGGGTCAACGCCGCTGAAGGACGCACCTACGAGGACGCCGAAGCCGACGCCTGGACCGCCCTCGACCCGCTGTTCCCGGTGAGCCGCCGCCCGCACGCCAGCCGCGACCTCCCCTGCCGGACGGGCGACACCGTCGTCTCCGTGGACGGTGACGGCACCGTCCGCCGCTGCCATTTCGTGCCCACTGTCCTGGGCAACCTCTACGACGGCACGTTCCGGGACGCCCTGGCCCCGCGCCCCTGCCCACTCGACACCTGCGACTGCCACATCGGCTACGTCCACCTGGAACCGCTGGGCCTCTACGACACGTTCGCGGGAGGCGTCCTAGAACGCATCCCGGCCCTCCTAACCCACCCCTGACCGTCCACCCACACCAACGCGGCCACGCGGACGGGTGCGGCGCGAGTCGGTCACGGTGATCGGAGCGGTTCCCGTGCGCGGGGGGCGTGAGAGGGCGCATGCTTGCGTTAGCCGGTGAACCTTAGGCGGACCCGTGGACCACTTACCTCGTCCTCACCTCGTCCTCGCGCTCAGCCCGGTCGAGGCGGCCGTGCGCGCGGCGCGCGACACGGTGCGCGCCGCCATGGAGGGCTGGAACCGGCAGGACCTCAACGGCGACCTCGAGCTCATCACCAGCGAACTCGTCACGAACGCGATCCGGCACGCGACCACCATCACGCTCGTCGTCTCCCTGCCCGACGACGCGACCGCCATGGTCGAGGTGTGGGACGACAACCCGGAGGGCCCGGCCGTACCGATGGCAGATCCGCACGCAGAAGGCGGCCGCGGCCTCCTGCTCGTCGGTGCGCTGTCGCGGTCGTGGGGCTGGCGCTCCACCGACGGCGGCAAGGTCACCTGGGCGCGGACCGCGGCGCCGTGAACGGCGAAAGCGGGCGGGCGTCCGTTGGTGACTGGGGAAGTGCGACCAACGGACACCCGCCGGGGGCCGGGACATTCCGGCCGTCCATAGGCTCAGGTCTGTTTTTCGGGGTGGTAGTCGGCCTCGTCCACGCCGAACGTCCATGCGACGCCCGCGCGCGCTGTGCGCGTGCCAGGCGGGACGCGCAGATAGTAAGTGCGGTGGGTTCCGTCAGGTTCCGGTGTCGAATTCACCACCTCCACCATGACGACGGGTTCGTCGCCGGGCAGGTCGATCGTCCACAGGACCCCTGTCTCGTCCCTATGGATGGGACGCGCGCCCGTCTCGGCCAGGTAGCGGTCGTAGCCGAAGATTTCCAGCATCACCCGGCGCAGTTCCGCGTTCTCCTCGGAGGAGATGCGGTCGGCCGTGAGGCCGGTCAGCGAGTCGACGAAATCGGGCGGGATCGGCATGCCGCGCCAGGCGTGCAGGGCGAAACCGTCTGGGTAGGCGAGGGCGGGGCCGTCGCCGCGGTGCAGCCGTCCGGGCTCGTCGCGGTGCAGCTCGGCGGGCCGCTCGGACAGGATCACCAGCCGCTCGTAGGGCCACCACCAGCCGGTGGCGCGGGCGGCCTCCGCGAGGCCCGCGAGCGGGCCGTCGAGCCGTCCGAGCGTCTCGAACAGCGCCAGCCACGGCGCGTCGTGCTGGCCGAGGACGGCGTCGAGCGTCGCGCCACGCAGCAGGGACGCGGTCGCCTCCGCCTGGGCGTCGGTCGCATCGCCTCCCGCGCGGGCGCCGAGGTCGCCGATGGCGGCCCGCACGCGCGTGACCAGGGCCTGGACCTGGTTCCACAGCAGGCCGCCCGTCTCGGCCCACACCTGCGGCCACTGCTCCGGCCCCTGTTCGGAGCAGGCCGCGGCGCGTTCGGCCTCCCACGGACGCGTCCTCACTGCGGCGAGGACACTCGTTCCGGCAGGGACGCCACCGAGGTCGGCCCTGGCCTGGTCGACCAGCTCGCCGAGCCCCGCCGCCGCCAGCACATCGCCGTGCCCGGCCAGGACGGCCGCCGCCACGGCGCCGCGCGCGGGCGAGGGCACCCAGACGTACCGTTCGGGAGCGTCCAGACCGGCGGCCGCGTAGGCGGCGGCGACGCCCGCCTCCGCCCGGTCGCGGTCGGCGGGGCCGGTGCCGAAGGCCGCCGCCTGCCAGTCACCGACCACGTAGTGGGCTTCGCGTGCTGTAGCCGTGAGCATCCCGCCCCCTCAGTCGGCCACGACGCGGACGGTGCCCGGCACGTACTCGCGCTGGCGGATCACCCGGTACCAGCCCCTCGGCAGGGTGATCGCCGCGTGCTCCTCGTGGACGAGCCGCCCGCCGGACGGCAGGTGCAGGTAGTCCGGGGTGAGCGGGCCGGGGGCGCGCAGCAGCGACCCGGGCGCGGACAGCGCGTGCGCGTGCCCGGTGGCCTCGCCGAGCGCCAGGACCATGCGCCCCCGTCCGTCCCGCGGCGTGGGCCGCAGGTCGCGGACGGACTGCGGGACCGCCTCCTCGGACACGGGCTGGATCAGGATGTCTCCCTGTCGGTACATGCTGCGAACGTAACGTCCGCCACCGACAAAACCAGCCCGCCGAGACCGCCCCGCGGACGGCGTGCGGGACGGCCGTCAGAAGCCGCGGGTGCGGCGGGCCGCGGGCCGGGCCCAGCGGCCGGACGCGCTCAACCCGACGTGCTGGAACGCCCGGACGAGCTCCCCACCGAGGTTGACGCCCGCGCCCAGCGCGAGGGCCACCGACACGGCGCCGATGAGGCTCAGCACACCCGACTCTGGGGAGCCGGTGTTGAGCTCGACCATTCCCCTGTAGAGGGAGGTGCCGGGCAGAAGGGGGCCGATGGCGGGGACGACGAACGGCATGACGGGGTGTCCGTGCCTGCGCGCCAGCCAGTTCGCCAGGATGCCGACGACGGTCGCCGCCATGGCCGCCGCCAGGACGGGGGGAACCTGCCACCCGCGCGCCAGGACGTACAGCACCCAGATCAGCCCGCCGCCCAGCGCCGCGGCGGTCAGCACGTCCCGGGGCGCGGCGAGCGACACCGCGAACGTCAGTGAGATGGCCGCCGCCGCCAGGACCGCGAGCGGTTCGAGCTCCGCCGCCGGGGTGGGCAGGTGCCGGACGTCGATGTTCACGCCCAGTTTGACCGCGATGTACACGACCGCGCCCAGCCCGGACACGATCGCGGCGATCATGAAGAAGACCTCCAGCACCCGCGCCCCGGCGCTGACCAGGTCGCCGGTGATGCCGTCCTGGATGCTGACGACCAGCGGGCGCCCCGGCAGCAGTGCCAGGATCGCGCCCGTGACGACCGTCGCGGCCTGGCCCGGGCTGCCCAGCGCCACCACGATCACAGCCGCTCCGGCGCCGATCGCAGCGGCCACCGTCAGTTGGAAGAACTCCGCGATGCCCCGGCGCGCCAGCGCGGCGGCGGCGCGGTCGCCGAGCAGGGTGGCGATGAACGCCGTGGTCGCCACGAGCGGCCCGCCGCCGGTCAGCACACTGCCCGAGGCCGAGATGAGCCCCAGCGCCACGACCAGGAGCCAGGCCGGGTACGGGGGACGCCCCATCTTTATCTCTGCGAGCCTCGTGTGCGCGTCCTCGAGTTCCAGCATCCCGATGGACGCGTCCTGCACCAGCTGATGCAGCGCGGTAAGCCGCCAGTAGGCCGGAGTACGGCGCCGGATGGCCCGCGACGCCGTCACCGGCGGCTCGCCCTTCCCGGGATGGGCCGACACCAGGAGACTCGTCAGCGTGGCCTGGACCTCGCAGCGCGGAAGCTCGTAGGCGACCGCCAGGCCGAGCATGGCCTCGTTCACCCGCTCGGTGGTCTCACCACTGGCCAGGAGGAGCTCGCCGACACGCAGGACGAGGTCGACCGCCCGCGGGTCGACGACCTCGCCGGGCTCCTCTTCGGGCGGTTCGGGGGGTGTGTGATCCATCAGGATCTGCCACGTCCGCCGCAAGCGTTCCCCCGCGCCCATTCCCCGCCCGCGTTCCTTCCGCCGCCGAAAACCGATCTTGACTGGCAGGCTACCCGCGCCTCACCTCTCCCCAACCTTTGGCCCCGCTATCCACAGAACGCGGTTCTGGTGCGGGCATGCCGACGGCGCTGATACCAAGGACGCATGAGCGAATCCGACCTGCTCCGGGACGATGCCGAGCGCTGCCTGCGCGCCCTCGCGGGCGAGCACGCGCGGCTCCGCGACGACCAGTGGACGGCGATCAGCGCCCTCGTCGTGGAGCGGCGGCGGGCCCTGGTCGTCCAGCGCACCGGCTGGGGCAAGTCCGCCGTCTACTTCGTCGCCACCCGGCTGCTCCGCGACCGCGGCGCCGGCCCCACCGTGATCGTGTCGCCGCTGCTCGCGCTGATGCGCAACCAGATCGAGGCCGCCGGGCGCGCCGGCATCCACGCCCGCACGATCAACTCGTCCAACACCGGCGACTGGGACCAGGTCTTCGCCGAGGTCGAGGAGGGCGTGGTCGACGTCCTGCTGGTGAGCCCCGAGCGGCTCAACAACCCCGAGTTCCGCGACCTCGTCCTGCCGAAGCTCGCCGCCGGGGCCGGGCTGGTCGTGGTGGACGAGGCGCACTGCATCTCCGACTGGGGGCACGACTTCCGCCCGGACTACCGGCGGCTCCGGACCCTGCTGGCCGAGCTGCCGCCCGGCATCCCGGTGCTCGCCACCACCGCGACGGCCAACGCCCGCGTCACCCAGGACGTCGCCGAGCAGCTCGCCGGCGACGAGGCCCTCGTCCTGCGCGGCCCGCTCGAACGCGAGTCGCTCCACCTCGCCGTCGTCACGCTGCCGACCGCCGAGCAGCGCATCGCCTGGCTGGGCGAGCACCTCGGCGAACTCACCGGCTCCGGCATCATCTACACCCTCACCGTCGCCGCCGCCCACGAGATCGCCGGCTACCTCCGCGACCGCGGCCACGAGGTCGCCGCCTACTCGGGCCAGACGGAGCAGGCCGAACGGCTCCAAGCCGAACAAGACCTGCTGGACAACAAGCTCAAGGCCCTCGTCGCCACCAGCGCCCTGGGCATGGGCTTCGACAAACCCGACCTCGGCTTCATCGTCCATGTGGGCGCCCCGCAGTCCCCGGTTGCCTACTACCAGCAGATCGGGCGCGCGGGCCGCGGCGTCGACCGCGCCGAGGTGATCCTCCTCCCCGGCAGGGAAGACCGCGACATCTGGGCCTACTTCGCCAGCCTCGCCTTCCCGCCGGAACCCGTCGTCCGCCGCACCCTCGAAGTCCTGGAGGCCGCCGACCGCCCGCTCTCCACCGGTGCGCTCGAACCCCAGGTCGACCTCAGCCGCACCCGCCTGGAGATGATGCTCAAGGTCCTCGACGTGGACGGCGCGGCCCGCCGCGTCAAGGGCGGCTGGACGGCGACCGGCGAGCCCTGGTCCTACGACCGCGAACGCTACGACCGCGTCACCGCCGAACGCCGCCGCGAACAGCAGGCCATGCTCGACTACATATCCACGCCCGCCTGCCGGGAGGAGTACCTACGCCGCCAACTGGACGACCCTGCCGCCGCCCCCTGCGGCCGCTGCGACAACTGCACCGGCCGCCACTGGCCCGCCGAAGTCACCCAGAAGAGCACCACGCAAGCAAGGGATCGCCTGCACCGCCCCGGCGTCGACATCGCACCCCGCCGTATGTGGCCCGCCGGCGTCAAGGACGACCTGGGCGTCTCCGGCCGCATCGAACTCCAGGCCGAGACGGGCCGCGCCCTGGGCCGCCTCACCGACATCGGCTGGGGCAACCGCCTCCGCGAGCTGTTCGCCTCCGACGACACCGACGTCCTCGC
>NZ_SMJX01000439.1 GCF_004348535.1 Actinomadura sp. KC216 | reverse complement strand
CCTGGCGGTACCCCGGGTGGCCCACCTGGCGGCACGAACCCAGTGCCCCCCGCCTCTCCCGGACCAGCCTTGTCCGACGAACCCCCGGTCTCGCCCGACCGCTGAGCCGCGCTGCCCGGTCGCTCAGCCCCCTCACGGGACCCGCCCAGACCGGCCGCTGTCGGCGAAGCCGCGGCCTCGGCTGCACTGTCCGGTCGCTCGGCCGCCTCGCGGGAGCCGCCCGGGTCAGCTGCCTTCGGCGAACCTGCGGCGTCGTCTGACGGTTCGGTGTCATCGCTCGGCCGCTTTGACATATCGCCCGGGCCGCCTGAATCGACCTTGGCTGGCGAAGCTGCGGCGTGGTCTGGCCGCTGGGCCGCGCCGCGCTGCTGCTCGTCCGAGCCGTCCGAACCGGTCTTGACCGCCGAGCCTGCGCTCTCACCCGGCCGCTGGGCCGCGCCGCCCGGCTGGTCGCCCGTGCCGCCCAGGTCGGGCTTGGTCGGCGAAGCTGTGGCGGTGGTCGGTTGTTCGGTCGCGCTTTTCGGTCGCTCGGCTGCCTTGCCTGAGCTGCCCGGGCCGCCCTTGGTCGGTGAAGCTGCGGGGCCCTCGGGCTGCTCGGTTGGCTTGCTTGAGGCGGTCGGGTCGGGCTTGGGCGGTGAGTCTGTGAGCTTGTTCGGTTGGGCGGACGTGTCGTCCTGGGGTTGCTCTTTGTCGGAGGGGTCCTGGGGCGGGTTCGTCATGTGGGGTCTCCGGTGTTCGGGGGGATCGTGACGCGGATGCGGCAGCCCCTCGGGGTGTCCAGGACGGTGATGTCGCCGCCGTGCAGGTCCGTTGCCCAGCTCGCGATGGCGAGGCCGAGGCCGGTGCCGCCGCCGGGTGTCCCGGCCGGTGTCGCGGTGTGCGGGCCCGATGTGGAGCTGACGGACGAACCGCGGGAGAAGCGTTCGAAGACGCGGGTGCGTTCCTCGGGCGGGATGCCGGGGCCTTCGTCGGCGACCTCGAGGACGAGTCCGCCCGGTGGGCTGCCCGGGAACGGGCGTGCGGTGACGGTCACCGGGCGTCCGTCGGGGCCGTGGCGGGCGGCGTTGTCCAGCAGGTTCGCGACGATCTGGTGGAGGCGGTCGCGGTCGGCCGCGGCCCGCAGGCCCGGGGTGATGTCGGACTCGAACACGGCGTCGGGGCGTCCGGCGGCGGCCTCCGCGGTGACGTCGGCGACGAACGCGGCCACGTCGATGTCGGTGACGTCCAGGGTCGCCGCGCCCGCCTCGACCCGCGACAGGTCGAGGAGCTGGGTGATCAGGCGCCCGAGCCGCTCGGTCTGGTCGAGGGCGGATTCGAGGACGTCGGGCGTCGCGGGCGTGACGCCGTCCGCGACGTTCTCCAGCACGGCCCGCAGCGCGCTGATCGGCGTGCGCAGCTCGTGCGACACGTTCGCGACGAACTCGCGGCGCTGCCGGTCGACCTCGGCGAGGTCGGCGGCCATCCGGTTGAACGCCTGCGCCAGCTCGCCGACCTCGTCCCGGGACGTGGCGCGCACACGGCGGCTGTAGTCGCCGCGCGCCATCGCCCGCGCCGCCGCCGTCATCTCGCGCAGCGGCGCGGTCATCCCGTGCGCGAGCAGCTGCATCATGATCAGGGAGATGAGCACGCCGACGGGCAGCGTCTCCCGCGCGCGGAACCCGAGCGGGTACCCCCACAGCACGATCACGACGGCGACGCACGCGGTGGCGACGACCACGACGCCGAACTTCACCTTGATCGACCGTAGCGGGTCCAGCGGTCGCGGAAGCCTTGCCCACAACCTGTGGATAAACCCGTGCGGGATCACGACGCCGTGTCCAGGCTGTAGCCGACGCCGTGGACGGTCCGGATCAGCCCCTGCCCGAGCTTGCGCCGCAGCGCCTTGACGTGGCTGTCGACGACCCGCGTCCCGGACGCGTCCGCCCAGTTCCACACCTGTTCGAGCAGGACGGCCCGGGTCAGCACCGCCCCGCGGTTGCGCAGCAGGCAGGCGAGCAGGTCGAACTCGGTCGGCGTGAGATGCACCTCGCGCCCGTCCAACCGGACGCGCCGGGCCCGCTGATCGACCTCCAGCGCCCCTATGCACACGGCGCTCGCCGCCTCTTCGGCGACGGCCCCGCCCGGGCGCTCGACGCGGCGGAGCACCGCGCGGATGCGGGCCACGAGCTCCCGCATGCTGAACGGCTTCGTCACGTAGTCGTCGGCGCCGACGCCGAGGCCCACGATCAGGTCGGTCTCGTCGTCGCGGGCGGTGAGCATCAGGACCGGCACGGGACGTTCCGACTGGACGCGGCGGCAGACCTCCAGCCCGTCGAATCCGGGCAGCATCACGTCCAGCACGATGAGGTGCGGCTCGTACGCGCGGGCGCGCTCGACAGCGGTCGGCCCGTCGGCGGCGACGTCGACGCCGAACCCCTCCGCGACCAGCCGATCCGCCACGGCCCGCGCGATCGTGGGCTCGTCCTCGACGATGAGGATCCGCGTCTCGTTCCCTGTCACGGACCAGACTCTAGAAGCCCGTTATGTATGCAATGAGCGCGATCTGTGCAGGACTTGTGAAGATCGCCGTTCGCGAGACGCGCCAGCCGGTCAGGAAGCGGTTCGCCGACCGCAACGGGGGTTTAGGGGGTCGTCCCCCTAATGGGCCACGTGTGGACGGGGGCGTTGTCGCTCATGTTCTCCACGTAGGAGCGGATCATCATGCGGAGTGCTTCGTGGCGGGAGACGCCGCAGGAGTCTTCGATGGCGTCGACGGTGTTGATCTGCCAGGCGGCGCCGGTCTGGCCGGTGACGCAGCGGCGCTCGATGATGCCGAGGAGGCGGTCGCGGCGGGACGCGTCGACGCCCCACCGTTTGAGTCCCTCGTGGGCGAGCGGGAGCAGTTTCCGGAGGATGAGTTCGGCGGCGGGGACCTCGCCCATGCCGGGCCAGTAGAGGGTGGATTCCAGGCCGTCGCGGGCGGCGCGGTGCAGGTTTTCCTCTGCGGTCGCGAAGGACATCCGTGACCAGACCGGACGTTCGTCCTCGGCGAGCATGCGGACGAGACCGTAGTAGAAGGCGCCGTTGGCGATGACGTCGGCGACGGACGGTCCGCCGGGCAGGACGCGGTTCTCCACGCGAAGGTGCGGCCGTCCCTTGACGACGGCGTAGATGGGGCGGTTCCAGCGGTAGATCGTCCCGTTGTGGAGGCTCAGTTCGCCGAGTTCGGGGATGCGGCCGTCGTCCAGGACCGCGCGCGGGTCCTCGTCGTCGCAGAGGGGGAGCAGTGCGGGGAAGTAGCGGCTGTTCTCCTCGAACAGGTCGAAGACCGATGTGATCCAGCGTTCGCCGAACCAGACCCGCGGCCGGACGCCCTGTGCCTTCAGTTCCTCCGGGCGCGTGTCGGTGGACTGCTCGAACAACGTGATGCGGGTCTCGTGCCAGAGCCGGTGCCCGAACAGGAACGGGGAGTTCGCGCCCACCGCGACCTGCGGGCCGGAGATGGCCTGGGCCGCGTTCCAGTAGGCGCCGAACTGGTCGGGGCTGACCTGCAGATGGAACTGGACGCTCGTGCACGCGGCCTCAGGGGTGATGGTGTCGGCGTGCATGTGCAGCGGTTCCGGCCCGTCGATCGCGATGCGCATCTCCTCGCCGCGCGCGGCGAATATCTCGTCGTTGAGCATCTTGTAGCGCGCGTTGGACGAAAGTGTCTCCTCGCCGATGTCGGACCGGCGCAGCGTCGGCAGGATCCCGATCATCGCGAGCCGCCCGCCGACCTCGCGGGCGCGGGCGTCGGCGTGGACGAGATGGTCGCGGACCTCCGCCTCCAGCTCGCCGGTGCCCGTCCCGCCGAGTTCCCGGGGCGGGATGTTGATCTCCAGATTGAACTGGCCGAGCTCCGTCGCCCAGGCCGGGTCGGCGATCGCCTTGAGCACGTCCGCGTTGCGCATCAGCGGATCGCCGAGTGAGTCGATCAGGTTGAGCTCGATCTCCAGCCCGATATGGGGGCGCTGGAAGTCGAACTGGGATTCGCCCAGCATTCGGGCCAGCACGTCGAGGCACCTGCGCACCTTGTCGCGGTACCGCCGCCGGTCCTCGCCGCTGATGGTGACCGAAGCCACGTCCCTGCCCATGTGTCCGTCCCTGTACTCCGGAGGAACCGTCATAAACGGGATCTCCCGGTGCGAGTAGGTGAAAACCCGGCGCGTTGGTTTCGGCCGCTCCCGATCCGTGACCGGCGGGTACCGTGTGTGCTTTGTCCGAAACCTGGCTATTCCCAGCAGGGAGGGCCCATGCGCATGCGGCCCCGGTCCATTCGGGCCAGGGACACGCTCATCGCCGCCGTCATCGCCGCTCTCGTCCTGGGCGTGGCCGCCATGGGCGTCGACTTCGCCTTGCGCACCAGGGTCGAGACCGATCTTCTCCAGGGAGCGCAGGTAGAGGGCCGGCGGGTGAGCGGCGGCGTCCGCGACGGGACGCTCGAAGGGCAGATCGCGGACGAGACCCGCGGCCGGATACTGATCCAGGTCGTCGAGCCCGGCGGACGCGTCACAAATGCGACACCCGCCGCTACGGACAGGCCGCCGGTGAGCAGACTCTGGCCGTCGAGCAATGTGCGCGTCCGCGACTACGTCGAGTGCCGCGGCGTCTGGCCGGAGCGCGAGTGCTACGTCATCGAGGCCATCCGCGTCTCCACCGCGCCCGACTCCGTCGTCGTGTACGCGTCGGAGCGGATGCCGTCCTACCTGGTCACCGGGCTCCTGGAGGTGGGGCTCGGCACCGGCGTGCTGCTCCTCGCCGGGCTCGCCGCGTGGATCACCTGGCGGATCGTCGGCCGCACCCTCGGCCCGGTCGAGGCGATCCGCGCCCAGCTCGCCGAGATCAGCGCCACCGATCTGAGCCGCCGCGTCCCCGAGCCGCCCGGCCAGGACGAGATCGCGCAGCTCGCCCGCACCGCCAACGCGACGCTCGACCGGCTGGAACGTGCCGTCGGACGGCAGCGGCAGTTCGCCTCGGACGCCTCCCACGAGCTGCGCACGCCCATCACCGCGCTGCGCGCCAACCTGGAGGACGCGTCGATGCACCCCGACGACAACGACCTGCGGGCCGTCGTCGAGTCGGCGCTGCGCGACACCGACCGGCTGGAGTCGATCGTCACCGACCTGCTCCTGCTCGCCCGCATCGGCACCGGCGGGACGGCCGCGCAGGAGCCGATCGACCTGGCCGAACTCGCCGACGCGGAGATCCGCCGCCGCGCCTTCCACCGGAACGTCGGGACGTCCTTCGCCGGACGGGTGCCGGTGCGCGGCGTCCGGATGCAGCTCGTCCGGCTGCTGGGCAACCTGCTCGACAACGCCGAGCGGTACGCCGAGTCGTCCATCACGGTGGAGGTGACCCGGGACGGCGGCCAGGCCCTGCTCGCCGTCACCGACGACGGCGTCGGCATCGCGCCCGCCGACCGCGAGCGCGTCTTCGAGCGCTTCACGCGCCTGGACACCGCCCGCAGCCGCGACGCCGGGGGCACCGGCCTCGGCCTCGCCATCGCCCGCGAGATCGCCCAGGCCCACGGCGGGACGCTCCGCGTCGAGGG
>NZ_SMJX01000438.1 GCF_004348535.1 Actinomadura sp. KC216 | reverse complement strand
GGCGAGGATCAGGTCTCGGCAGACTTCGCCTAGGTCGAGGCCGGCGACGCTGATGGCGCGCGGGAAGAGGCTCGTCTCCGTCATGCCGGGGGCCACGTTGACTTCGAGGAAGTGGACCTCGCCGTCGGGGGAGACGATGAGGTCGGTGCGGGAGAGGTCGCGGAGGCCGAGGGCGCGGTGGGCGGTGACGGCGGCGGCGGTGGCGCGGGCGGTGGCGTCCGCGTCCAGGCGGGCCGGGGTGATGAATTCGGTGTCGCCGGCGTCGTAGCGGGCGGTGTAGTCGTACAGGCCGCCGGGGGCGACGATCTCGACCGCGGGCAGGGCGGTCGGGGTGCCGTCGCGCTCGACGACGCTGACGGATATCTCGGTGCCAGCGACATAGCGCTCGACCAGGGCGGCGTCGCCGTAGGCGAAGCAGCCGACCATGGCGGCGGAGAGGTCCGCGGCCTCGTGGACGACGGACGCGCCGAGTGCCGAGCCGCCTCGGGTGGGCTTGACGAACAGCGGGAGGCCGAGGCTGCGGATGATGTGGTCGAGGACGGACGACGCGCCGAGGTCGTGGAAGACCTCTTTGGGGAGGGCGACGGAGTCCGGTGTGCGGAGACCCGCCTGGCGGACGACGGACTTGGCGGTCGGCTTGTCCCACGCGACCCGGCAGGCGTCCGGGCGGGCGCCGACGTAGCGGACGTCCAGGAGTTCGAGGACGTCGCGGATCGAGCCGTCCTCTCCCGCCGCGCCGTGCAGGACGGGGAACACGGCGTCCGGGGGATCGTCGGAGAGGGAGTCCAGGAGCGTCGCGTCCGCGTCGCGGAGTTCGACGGGGATGTCGAGGGCGCGCAGCGCCTCCGTGACGCGCCGGCCGGAGCGGAGCGAGACCTCCCGCTCGTAAGAGAGCCCGCCGGCCAGGACGACGACATGCCCGAGTTCCACTGCTGCCCCTCCAGATGGTGCCGTGACGGCGGAACGCACCGGCTCCCCCGCTGGACGAGCGCCGGATGATGCCGTCCGACGCGATCATGCCCTAGGCCCGGTGACGAAGCCTCGGCGACCCGGTGCGTTTCACGTGAAACATTCAGACGACGTGCGGCCCCGGAGTCTGAACGCCGGTGGAACCGCCCGTGGCCGTCCTGCCGAAGGTGTCGCGGAGGCGGATCTCCTGTTCCACCACCGCGGCGAGGCGCCGGACGCCCTCGCGGATCCGGTGCGGCTCGGGGAAGCAGTAGGAGAGGCGCATGTGCCGGTGGCCGGTTCCGTCGGCGTAGAAGCCGGTGCCGGGGACGTAGGCGACGCGTTCGGCGATGGCGCGGGGTGCCATGGCCTTGGCGTCGAGGCCCTCGGGGAGCGTGAGCCAGACGAAGAAGCCGCCTGCGGGACGAGTCCAGGTGCAGCCGTGCGGCATGAGCTGTTCGAGGGATTCGAGCATGGCGTCGCGGCGTGCCCGGTAGAGCTCGCGGAAGTCCTTGATCTGCTCCCGCCACGGCTGGGTGGCGAGGTACTCGCGGACGGCGAGCTGCGAGAAGTTCGACGGGCACAGGATCGCGGACTCGGCGGCCAGGACGAGCTTGGCCCGCACCGCATGCGGCGCGAGCACCCAGCCGACCCGGAGGCCGGACGCGATCGTCTTGGAGAACGAGCCGAGGTAGATGACCCGCTGGGCGTCGTCGGCGCGGAGGGCTCGCATGGGCTCGTCCTCGAAACCGAGGAGCCCGTACGGGTTGTCCTCGATGACCAGGACGTCGTACTCGGCACAGATTTCGAGGATCTGCGCGCGGCGGGCGGTGGTGAGCGTGACTCCCGCGGGGTTCTGGAACGTCGGGACGGTGTAGAGGAACTTGACCCGGCGCCCCTGCGCCCGGAGGTTCGCGAGGGTCTCGCGGAGCGCGGCGGGGATGAGCCCCGCCTCGTCGAGCGGCACGTGGACGACGTCGGCCTGGTAGGCGGCGAACGTGCCGAGCGCGCCGACATAGGACGGGGCCTCGGCGAGGACGACGTCGCCCGGGTCCACGAAGATCTTGGTGATGAGGTCGAGCGCCTGCTGGGCGCCGACCGTGACGACGACGTCGTCCGCGGACGCCTGGACGCCCTCCAGCGCCATCACGTCGCAGATGTGCTCGCGGAGTTGTTCGTCGCCCTGCGCGGAGCCGTACTGCAGCACCTCGGCGCCCTTGCCCGCGACCAGGTCGCCGATCATCCGGCCCACGGCGTCGAGGGGAAGCGCGGAGACGTACGGCGCGCCGCCAGCGAGCGAGACCACCTCGGGACGGGCGACCATCGCGAACAGAGCCCGGATCTCCGAGGGCACCATGCCGGCGGCACGGGCGGCGTAGCGATCGGTGTAGGCATCCGTACGCGAGTGCTGTTCCACGAGGCACCTCCGAGGTGGACTGGCTTGCCTGCAAACTACGGCATCTGGCGGGGTCGCTCCCTGCGAACCCCTGGGCGAGGCGTCCGGACCGGCCGTTCCGCCTCGCCCATGAGGGCGTGGCGTCCGGCGGGGCCGCTGTGCGGCTCGCATGTGAGGACGGATGTGGGCTTGTGAGTGGTGATCCGATCGGACTGGTCGTGCCGCTCCGCTGGGGCATGTGCCGGTCGGGTGGGCTGTGCTAGGTCGGCCGCGCGGGTGGCCGTGCGGGTGAAGGCATGCCTGTCGACCGCTCCGAGGCCGCACCGGCTGTGGGGGTGCGCGCCAGCCTCGCCCGAGTGAGTGGCCATTGGACTGCTCCTGTCCGCCCTTGCCCGAGAAGGTCCGCCACCCGATCGGCGCTTCGCTGTACCGGCCGTGGACGCATGGCGTCCGGGTCGGCGTGCTGCCCGGATGGTCGTGCGACCTCCGTGCCGTCCGAGCGTCCCCGTCTCACCCACGGATGGGCGGTGCTCGGGTCGGCTAGACGGCGGTTGGTACGAAGGTGTGCCGAGCCGGGTGATGGTCCCCTGTCCGATACGATGCCCGAGGATCCCGGAATGTTGCCGGGAACTTCAGCGGAGCGGCGTTCCGCCCCGGAACCGACGGCCCGGCCAGAGGTTTCAGGTCGGCGGGGCGAGGATCGCAACAGGGGGTGCCGCCCAGTGTCGCGTCGTCTCGTCAACATCACGCTGGACAATCTGAACGACCTGCCGCACCGCTGCCGCGGCTGCGTCTTCTGGGAACTGGACCCGGTGAGCCGGGACCGGGCGCTGGAGAGCGGCGATTCGGGCCTGGAGAAGGAGGCCTGGATCTCCTCGACGCTGCTGGAGTGGGGCAGTTGCGGCAAGATCGTGTACGTTGACAACGTTCCCGCGGGCTTCGTGATGTACGCGCCGCCGCTGTACGTGCCGCGCTCGGTGGCGTTCCCGACGAGCCCGGTCAGCGCGGACGCGGTGCTGCTGATGACCGCGCACATCCTGCCGGAGTTCGCGGGCGGCGGGCTCGGGCGGATGCTCGTCCAGGGCGTCGCGAAGGACCTCACCCGGCGGACGGTGAAGGCGATCGAGGCGTTCGGCGACCTGAAGGGCGAGGAGGGCGGGTGCATGGTGCCCGCCGACTATCTGCTGTCGGTGGGGTTCAAGACCGTCCGGCCGCATCACCGGTATCCGCGGCTGCGGCTGGAGTTGAAGTCGGCCCTGTCGTGGCGTGAGGACGTCGAGGTGGCGCTGGAGCGGCTCCTGGGGTCCATGACACCGGAGGGGGCGCTACGCCCCGTCTGAGGCGTTCTGAGCCGGTTTATTCGTGTGGCCCGCACTCCTTGCCGGGAGTGCGGGCCACACGATTTCGCGCTCGCCGCGGGAGACGACGAGGTTGACGAGGTTCCAGAAGCAGTGCGCCGTCAGATGAACTCGGCCAGGTCGCGCAGGAGGGCGGCCTTCGGCTTGGCTCCCATGATCTGCTTGACGACCTCACCGCCCTTGTAGACGTTCATCGTAGGGATCTGCAGGATGCCGTACTTCTGCGGCACCTTCGGGTTCTCGTCGATGTTGAGCTTGACGATCTCGATCTTGTCGCTGTGCTCCTTGAGGATCTCTTCGAGGATCGGCGCCACCATCCGGCACGGGCCGCACCACTCCGCCCAGAAGTCGACGAGGACGGGCTTGTCGTTCTCCAGAACCTCGGCGGCGAAGTCGGCGTCGGTCACGGCTTTCATGGTTCTCCTTCTCCTAACGTGCGGGCGGCGGGAGACCCCGCCCGATACTGCCGGACGATCACGCCCGGCCAGCGAATTCATCGACCGCCCGGCCTGTCGGCCCATCAGCCTCCGTCCAGACCCTTGCTCCGACCCAATTCGGCGGCGGCTCTCGTCACGCGCGCTCCCCCGATCGAGCCCCTGCCGGTCGGCGCGACCTGCCGGTCTGCGGGGTGCGCACCCCGGGCTCGTCCGCTCCACCTGGAGCGGTCCCGGTCCCGGCCTTGCTCCAGGCTCCGGGCATTGTGCTTGCGGTGCATTCGGTTTGTGGATGGTCCGCCCGCTCGCCGTCCGTCCACTGGCTGCGGGTAGCGTGCCCACCCGGTGCATGAAGCAGCACCGCAGCCAGCAGATAACGACCTCGACATGGTGGCGACTGGTGGGACGTGGCGTGGACGGGGGGCGCGGGTCAGGCTTGCGGCACGGTTTCCGCGGCATCCCGATCCTGCAGCCACCGCTCGGCGTCGATCGCGGCCGAGCAGCCGGTCCCCGCAGCGGTGATGGCCTGACGGTAGATGTGGTCGACCACGTCACCGCAGGCGAACACGCCGGGAACCTTCGTCCTGGTGGACGGTGCGTCGACGAGCAGGTAGCCGTCGGTGTCGGTCTCAAGCTGGCCTGCGAACAGCTCGCTGCGCGGGTCGTGCCCGATCGCGATGAACAGCCCGGTGATCTCCAGCGAGGACTGCTCGCCGCTCTTGGTGTTGCGGACGGTGACGCTCGTGACCCGGTCGTCGCCGTGGATCGCGGTGACCTCGCTGTCCCACAGGAACTTGATCTTCTCGTTGGCGAACGCCCGGTCCTGCATGATCTTGGACGCGCGCAGCTGGTCGCGGCGGTGGATCACGGTGACGGAGCGGGCGAACTTGGTCAGGAAGATCGCTTCCTCCATGGCGGTGTCGCCGCCGCCGACGACCGCGATGTCCTGCTCGCGGAAGAAGAAGCCGTCGCAGGTCGCGCACCAGGACACGCCGCGTCCGGAGAGGCGCTTCTCGTCCGGCAGGCCCAGCTCGCGGTAGCCGGACCCGGTCGCCACGATCACGGTCTTGGCGAGGTAGGTATCGTCACCGACCTTGACGATCTTCGGGTCGGCGGTGAGGTCGACCTCGGTGACGTCGTCGGTGACCAGCTCGGCGCCGAAGCGTTCGGCCTGCTTGCGCAGGTTGTCCATCAGGTCGGGGCCCATGATGCCGTCCGGGAACCCGGGGAAGTTCTCCACGTCGGTGGTGTTCATCAGCGCACCGCCGGCCGTCACCGAACCCTCGAACACCAGCGGCTTGAGGTCGCCGCGGGCGGCATAGATGGCGGCCGTATAGCCCGCGGGGCCCGAGCCGATGATGATGACGTTACGGACGTCGCTCACTGTTCTGCCTCTCCTCATTGGCCGTCGTGCCGCGCGACCTGGCCTGGCAATCGCCTCAACCGATCCTAGGCCCCGAGGATTCCCGGCACACCGCAGCC
>NZ_SMJX01000437.1 GCF_004348535.1 Actinomadura sp. KC216 | reverse complement strand
TTGACAGTGGCCGGCATGCCGGACAGGGATCGGGCCCCGGAACCGCGTGCCAAGCCCAGCAGGACGGTCTCGGCCTGGTCGTCCTGCGTATGCCCGAGGAGGACGGCCGCCGCGCCGAGCCGGCCGGCGGCCTCGTCGAGCGCCCTGTAGCGGGCGTCGCGGGCCGCGTTCTCCGGTCCGCCCGGCCCATCGACGGTGACCGCGATCGATCCGGACGGGTCCAGGCCCAGGTCCGCCATGGTTCGGACGACGCCGTCCGCGCGCTCTGCGGAACCGTCCTGCAGACCGTGGTCGATCGTGACGCCGGCGGCCAGGCGTCCCGCTCTGGGCGCTTCAAAGGCCAGTGCTGCGGCGAGTGCCAGGGAGTCGGCACCGCCACTGCACGCGGCGACCACAGGCGTGCCCTGTGGAAGGTCGGCCAGAGCGCGCCTCACCGCGAGACGCACCGCCGCCACTGCCGGATCAGGGCCCATGACAAACCTCTACCACCACGCGGCGTTCTGCGCCTGGCCGTGCTCGCAGCAGGTCCCCGGGCCGTCGCCTCTAGGCCGCGGGCGTCGACTCTCGTACAGTCAGGCCTCGTTGGCCTTAGGCGGCGCGTCGAGGGCGCGTGGGCCGACGACGCGGTCCATCCACAGGGTCGGCTCCTTGATCTCGTCGTGCGTGGGCAGCGTCTCCGGGGACTGCCACACCTGGTTGAAGCCGCTCATGCCGACCTCGGTGACGACCCGCCGGACGAACCGCGAACCCTCCGCGTACTGCTTCATCTTCAGATCGATGCCGAGCAGGCGCCGGATCGTCTTGTCGAGTTTGGAGCCGCCGTCACGCCGTCCCTGGAAGCGTGACCGGATCTGCTGCACGGACGGCACGACCTCCGGGCCGACGGCGTCCATCACGTAGTCGCCGTGCCCTTCGACCAGCGTCATCACCGCGGTGAGACGGTCGAGGATGGCGCGCTGCTCCGGGCTCTGGATCGCGTCGATGAGGTTGGCGTCGCCACCGCGCACCGCGTCCGCGACCGCTTCGGCGGCGTCGCGGATGCGGTCCAGCATCACGCCCGGGTCAAGGTCGGACGCAAGGAGGAACTGGGTCATCTGGTCCTGCACGTACTCGCGCAGCCACGAAACCCCGGTGAACTGGGCGCGGTGCGTCTCTTCGTGCAGGCACACCCACAGGCGGAAGTCATGCGCCTCAACGCCGAGTTCCTGCTCCACCTGCACGATGTTGGGCGCGACCAGGGTCAGCCGTCCTGTCGGCGCACGCCCGGACGGGTCGGGCGGCAGGAACAGCTCGTACTGGCCGAGGACGCGGCTGGCCATGTAGGCGAGGATCGCGCCGACCTGCATGCCGGTGACGCGAGAGCCCACGGCCTGGACGACGACGTTGCCCGCACCACCGAGCGCCCCTGGTCCGCGCCGCTCGGACATCTGTTCCATCAGGGGTTCGAGCACCACACGGAAACCGTCGATGTTCGCGCGGATCCAGCCGGGCCTGTCCACGACGGTCGCAGGGTCAGGATCGAGTTCGGAGGCCATGCCCGTGAAGTCCCGGACATGCCCGTGGGCGATCTTCGACAGCTCGCGCAGCTCCGCCACGACCTCGCGGGCCTCGGCGTGGCTGACCTGCGGTCCCGGCCTGACGAGCCGGGTCCCGGCCTGGACCGCCACGTTCCAGTCGATCATTGAGGCGCTCATGTACTCCACCGTACGTTTCGGACGTGGCGCCGGAGCGCCCTGCACAGTCGTTCAACGAACAACCGTTCTGGTTATCTCCCGTACGGACTGGCCCACACACCACCCCAAACCGCCAGGTGTCCGTTAGAGCGGTCAGCCGCAGCCGCAGGCCGCGATGGCCGCCGCCAACTGGTCCAGCTTTCCCGGATCGACCGGGCCCTTGCCGTCCCCCGCCATGAACGCGAAGGCGAGCAGCCCGCCGTCGGCGTCATACGCAAGCCCGGCGAGCGTGCTGACACCCGCCAGCGTGCCCGTCTTGGCGCGCACCATGCCCGCACCCGCCCGGCTGGCCGCACCGGTGTAGCGCGGTGGGCTCAGCGTCCCGGAAAAGCCGGCGATCGGCATGCCCGTGATGACAGAACGAAGCTCCGGGTTCTCCTCGCCTGCGGCGATCGAGACGAGACGTGCCAGTGCGATGGGCGTGATGCGGTTTCGCGTGGACAAACCGCTGCCGTCGTTGACCGAAACCCCCTGCGTGATGCCCATCTGGGCGAGCACCCGCTGGACGGCCTGCGCGGCGTCCGCGAACGTCGCAGGAAGGCCCAGCTTCATGGCGACCTGCCTGGCCACCGCCTCGGCCACGTCGTTGTCGCTGTCGGTCAGCAAATGCTCCACGAGCGCGGACATCGGCGGTGACTGGACGGCGCCGAGCCGCACCGCCCCCTTCTGCGCGACGGTGCTGCGACCCGCCTTCGCGCTGACCCCGTACCTGGAGAGCAACCGGGCGAACTGCTTGGCGGCAGAGGCCGCTGGATCGGAGACCCGCGTCTTCTTGGACGGGTCAGATGGAGCCACCCGTCCTTCGTCAACCGCTAGCGCAGTGACCGGAGCGACCTCCCCGTCAGGCACATAGTTGGGTTTCCATCCGGCTGCAATACGAGGCCCCTGGTAGGCGGACGTGTCGTAGTCAACGCGCACCCGTCCTATACCGGACGTCTTCAACGCAGTGGCCGTCTGCCTGGCCAGGTCTGAGAGGGACGCATAGGGCGGATGGCCCGCGTCAGGGCGTGCAGGGAGGGCAGTCAATGTCGGGTCCCCGCCGCCGACCAGTACTATCCCGCCACCGGCACCCTGCACGACCTGCGTGGTGATCCTGTGCGCGGGCCCCACCGAGGCCAGTGCGGCCACCGACGTGACCAGTTTCGTGGTCGAGGCCGGTGTCGCCGGCCGGTCGGCGCGCCACTCGAACAGTGGCCGGCGGGTCGCCACATCGATGACCACGGCGTTCATCTTCGCGCGCGGACCGCCGATCAGCGCGGAGAGCCGTCCGGCCAGGACGGACGCGTTCGGCGGCCGTCCGTCCGCGGGATCGGCCGCAGGGAGCGCCGCGGACGCGGGCGCCCGCACGGGGTCGCGAAAGGCCACGCTGGGCGGCTGCGGAGTCAGACGGCGGTCGGGTGTGAGTTTCACCACTGCCGCCCCGGCGGCGATGACGAAAACGTTAAGGAGGCACAGCGACAGGACTGCGAGGGCACGGGCCCGTCCAGGCACGTGACCGCCCCTCTCCCACTCAGCACTCACCAACGTGCGACATCCTTATATAAGGGAAACACTCACCTGTGGGGACGGCCTCGCCCACGGGCTCCCGAAAGACTATTCACTGCGCGCGCGCAGGGAGCGGAGGACATCTTGGATTTCGACGTCACCATTGAGATCCCGAAGGGCCAGCGGAACAAGTACGAGGTTGACCACGAGACCGGGCGCATCCGGCTCGACCGCATGCTGTTCACCTCGACGCAGTATCCGGCCGACTACGGGTTCATCGAGCACACCCTCGGCGAGGACGGCGATCCCCTGGACGCGCTGGTGCTGCTGCAGGAGCCGACGTTCCCCGGCTGCCTCATCCGCTGCCGCGCGGTGGGCATGTTCCGGATGACCGACGAGGCCGGTGGTGACGACAAGGTCCTCTGCGTCCCCGCGACCGACCCCCGCATGGAGCACCTGCGCGACATCCACCACGTCGCCGAGTTCGACCGCCTGGAGATCCAGCACTTCTTCGAGGTCTACAAGGACCTGGAGCCCGGCAAGTCCGTCGAGGGCGCCAGCTGGGTGGGACGCGTCGAGGCCGAGCAGGAGATCGAGCGTTCCCTCAAGCGCGCGGCAGACCAGGGCGGCCACTGAACGTCGCCCTCACCGGCCGACGTACCGCCTCCCGTTCTCCTGGGCCGACCCGGCTGCGCCAAGCCGGACGTGGTCAACGGTGCCGAATCCGCTCCCGCGCCGATGTGACACTGCGAAGGACCCTTCCGCACGGAATCCCTGCGGAAGGGTCCTCGTCTTCGCGCGGACGTGCGCGGCCTCAGAGGGCGGGACGCGTCGCACCGATCAGGTCGTCTCGGTGGACGCTGGATATGCGGACCCGTGCGCCGGTGTAAGGCGCCTCGGCCATCCGCCCCTTGCCGACGTAGATGCCCACATGGTGAATGGTGCCGGGATCGGACGTGTCGGTCGCGAAGAAGACGAGGTCACCGGGGCGCAACTCGTCGAGGGGGACGTGGGGCCCGGACGTCCACTGCGTGCCCGTCCAGTGGTCGAGCCGTACACCGGCCTTGTGCCATGCGTATATCGCCAAGCCGGAGCAGTCGAAACCGATGGTTCTCGCCCCCTGTCCCACGCCGTAGCTCGGCCCGTCCACGGTGCCGCCGCCCCACGAGTACGGGGTGCCGAGCCATCTGAGTGCCGCTCGCACCGCGACGGCACCCCGCGCCGCCGTCGTGGGCAGGCCCGCGACAGGTCGTTTCGTACCGGTGAATTTGGAACGAACCTTGCGTGACTCGACTTTTTGGAGTGCCCGTTCCCGCGCGCGTTTGACCCGGGCAGCATGCGCCTCTGCGCTTCCGAGCCGACGCTCAAGCCGGCGCTTTTCCGCCTCGATGCGCTGTACTGACGCTTGCTGGGCGGCAACCGCGGCCTGTGTAGCCCGGCGGGCCTCGTCGGCCCGTTTCGTCGCCGTGCTCTGCTCGGCGGATGCCGCCTGTGCCTGGCGGCGGAACACGTCGGCGACGTTCCTTGCCGCTTCTACCCGTTCGACCATCGCGGCTCGTCGTTCGGCGAGCATCTCGACCGTCGCGGCGCGATCCATGGAGCCTTGGGGGCCGCCGTTGCCGGTGAGAGCCAGTGGCATCTGGTTGTAGCCGGTGTTGTAGCGGTAGGCCTGTGCGGCGAACGACGCCAGTTCGGCCCGCGTCGCCTCTAGCCTTCGGTCGGCCTCGGCCAGTCGCACCAGGGTGTCCCTATGCGCCTGCTGCGACCGCTGCAGTTTGAGCCGCTCGCCGTTGTAGCGCTCTATGGCGGTCTCTGCGGCGACCGCGAGCCGGTCCAGTTCGCCGTCCGCTTGGGCGAGCTTGGCCTTCGTCCGTCCTACCTCGGCGGCCCGTTCCCTGACCCGGTCCTGGCTCCGTTTAACGTCGCGCGCGCTGGGGCCTGGGTCGGCGGCGGTGGGATGCGCGGACGCGGCAGACGACTGCATGCTCATACCGAGCGCGAGACTCGCGGAGAAGGCGATCAGCGGCAGCACCGCACCGCGGAGGGAGGACACACCGCGAAGGGGCGACGGGATCGCGCGACGGGCCTTTGTTGCGCCAGGTGCCATGCGCACGTCCTCCCCCTGGCAAGGACTGCTTAGCGCAAACAATCTCCTACGGAGAGTAGTTGATTCGGGCAATCACAGGTACGTCCGCCCACGCCGCCGATCAGGGACTGGACGTTGTGCTCGTACTGGGAGCGGTAGACCGGGTCGATGAGGACGGCTCTGTTGAGGGAGGCGCGTCCGGAGACGGGTCCGGTCCGCCGTCGGACGGCGGTGGCCCAGAGGGCGACGGCTCTGGGGACGACGGCGGCTTGGACGACGGAGGGTCGGAAGACGGGGGGCGGGACGATGGAGGCTTGGGCCTGGAG
>NZ_SMJX01000436.1 GCF_004348535.1 Actinomadura sp. KC216 | reverse complement strand
GTCCTCGGCGAGGTCGAGGTCTCCGGCGAGGAGGCCGGAGGTCTCCAGGTACTGGCGGCCGCGGGGCGTCAGGTCCCATGCGTTGTGGCGCCACTCCTTCCTGCGCCACACGACGCCCGCGGAGAGCAGCTTGCGGCCCACGCGGCTGATCTCCGTCTCGTCGGTGTGGAGCTCGGCGGCGAGGTCCTTGTTGGACAGGCCCTGGCGGCGGTACACGGCGAGGAGGAAGCGCGCGGCGTAGCTGTCGGGCTGCAGCGCGAGCTGGAGCCCGGACGGGAGCCGCTTGAGCGCCCAGTGGACGACGTCGATCAGCCCGAGGATGCGTCCGCGCTGCTCGCGCTGCGGGCCGTCGAGGGCGTCGTGGTCGAGGTAGTGGCGGTGCAGCCACTGGAGCCCGTCCTGGCATTCCACCAGGGCGGGCTCGTCGGCGCTGAGCGAGGCGTCGGTGATCAGCATGCCGAGGGCGCTGAAATGGCCGTCGCTGATGACCTTGGCGTGTTCCATCGAGTCGATGAGGCGCCGGACCTCCGTCCGGCGGTCACGGGCAGAGGCGGGAACAGCGCTCATGGTCACTCTCCAAAAGGTCGACGAGCACCGCCGGGATCCCTCCAGCATGAGCGTGTGCCAAGTGAATGTCAAGTGACGAGACCGCCGGGCTCTGTTGCCGACGACACTGAAACGTCTCCGCGCGGGAGTTAGCATCGATCCACCACCTGTAACCGCGCGTGTCAGACCCCCGGGGGCGCTTATGACGGATCAGTTGGCCGCAGCCGGCCACCCGGCCGAACCAGCTGATCTCTTCGTCCGGCTCTACGACTCGATCGCGGACGGCGTCTTCCAGGACTGGACGGCCGCGCGCTGGTACGCCGACGAGCGGGTCCGCCGGCGGGCCGGCGAGATCGCCGACATCGTCCTGGACGACGGCGTCCTCGACCCCGCCGCCACGGCGGAGATCATCGCGGCGGACGGCGACCTCGGCCGGTTCACGATCATGCTCGGGCTCGACATCGCGCTCGCCCACGCCAGCCCGTACGGCCCCTACCACGGCACCCCGGCGCTGGCGCCGGTGCTGGTCAACTACCTGACCGAGGGGAAGCTGAACGGGCAGGGCACGACCGGCGCGCTGCTCCCCCGCTGCGCGTTCCCCGGACGGCCCCGCGGGCTGCGCACCAAGGCGGAGTTCTTCGGCGTCCACCGCATCCCGCAGGCGATGTGGGACAGGATCGACCATCGCGTGCTGCCCGCGGTGAACGACCCGCACTTCGGCCGGGACGAGCCGGTCGCGGTCGGGTGCGCGCCGGTGCTGGAGACCTTCGACGACGTCGACATCGAGTTCGAGGAGCGGCACGGGATGACCGTGTACCGGCTCCGGCCGATGGACTCCTCCGGGATCCGCAGCCGTGTCAAGGCGATCGTCCGGCGGCTCGACGAGTCGGGCGCGCAGCTCGCCGTGATGCCGGAGGCGTCGCTGTCGGACTCGCTGCTCGAACTGTGGAAGGAGGTCGCGTTCGACACCGCCGGACGCGACCGGGACCGGCGCCCGCTGCGGTTCCTGCTGCTCGGCAGCGGCCCGCTCGGCGGGGAGGACCCGCCGCCGAACCGCGCGGTCCTGCTCGACCGCTGGACGGGGCAGGAACTGCTCGTCCAGGACAAGCTGTCCGGGTTCACGCTGACCGCCGACCAGATGCGGCTGTGGCGGCTGCCGGACGCGCCGCCGTCCGGCACGGCCGTGGAGTACGCCAGGCCCGGCACGCGGATCGGCGTGCTCGACTCCTCGCTCGGCCGCCTCGCGGTGCTGATCTGCGAGGACCTCGGGCGTTCGATCGGCTGGGAGCGCGAGTTCGAGGCGTGCGGGGTGTCGCACCTGCTCGTCCCGATCTTCTCCAAGCCGATCCTGGAGCATCGCTGGGAGGACCAGGGCGCCGAGCGGCAGGTCGCGGGCCTCGGCACGTGGGTGGCGGTGTCCAACAGCCTCGCGGTCGGCGCGGCCATCCCCGACGACGAGCTCCCCGGCACCCGCTACACCTGCCTCGTCTCCGGGCCGAAGACGCTGCGCCGCACCGCTTACGTGACCGAGCGCCAGTTCGGCGTGGCCAGGACGGGCGCCGAACTCGGGCGGCTGCCCACGTCCGAGCTGCCCCGCGTCTTCCCGGGCGCGGCGTACGACGCCTGGCACGACCACTGGCGGGACCCGAAGTAGGCGTCGACCGGCGGGCGGCTCACTCGACGGTGAACGGCTCCGGGCTGGTGGCGGTGCCGTCCGGGGTGTTCACGACCGGGGGCCCCGAGGTCGCGCCCGCGGGGACCGTCGCCCGGACGAGCGTGTCCGTCGCGTCGGTGACCGACGCCCGCACCCCGCCGAACCGGACGTCCGTCGCCGACCCGAGGCCGGTGCCGTGCAGGGTGACCGCGGCGCCGACCGGCCCGCTGACCGGCTCCATCCTGCTGATCGCCGGCGCGGGCGCGTGGTCGCGGCCCGGCCGCGCGGGCGCCAGCAGGGTCGCGAACACGGCGCGGAACTTCTCCGCCGTCTCGCGCGAGAACTGCCCGACGAGCGCGGCGATGGCCGCGACCCCGTACGGGTTGACGTCGGACGGCCCGCCCAGCGGCGAGGTCAGCCCGCCGCGCACGACGAGGTAGACGACCAGCCCGAACAGCGCCCCGATGAACGGCAGGAGCAGGTACATCATCAGCCAGCTCCGGCGCAGCGCGCGGTTCCCGACGTACCAGTAGAACGACCGCAGCACGTGCGCGATCGAGCCGAGCGCGCCCGCCGCCATGACGACCACGAACAGGCTCGTCTCGCGGGACATGGCCGCCGACCACCCCGCCAGGTGCAGGGTCTTGGACGTCGGCGCGATCTCGGTGCGCCCGTCGGGCCCGATCTGCGGCCCCGGCGGCCACGCCTGGACGAGGACGATCACCAGCACGGCCGTGAGCACCATGATCACGGTGAACACGGCCACGATGTCGCGGGTGCGGGCGTACTCGGATCCGACCGGCGACTCCGCCACTGGCTCTCTCCCCCTGGTGTTCTCTTGTGCGAGCGGTTCCTGCCGGATATCGAGGAGGCGCCGGTCAGTGTTTCTTCACGTCCTGATCAAGCGCTCCCCAAGAATCCGACAATCCATTGCAAATTGGTGGAGTCTTCATTAATGGTTCGCGGATCGCCGGGGACGCGACCGTAGCCTCCCGCCATGCGCCGAACAGCAGCAGCACTCGCGGCCGTCCTGACCAGCGCCGGCCTCGCGGCCGGGGTGCCGGCGGCCGCCGCGGCGGAGCCGTCCGCGTGCGGCACGCCCGCCGACCACCGGATCGCCGACGTCCAGGGCAGCGGCGACGCGAGCCCCGTGGCCGGCACGACCGTCCGGGTCGAGGGCGTCGTCACCGCGGACTTCCAGCGCTCCGACCAGCTCAAGGGCTTCTTCGTCCAGGACCCGGCGCCCGACCGGGACCCGCGGACCTCCGACGGCATCTTCGTGTACTCGACGCAGGAGGTCGCGGCGGGCGACCGGGTTCTCGTGACGGGCAAGGCCGTCGAGTACAACGGGCTCACCGAGCTGTCGCCCGTGTCCGCCGTGGACGTGTGCGGCACCGGGGGCCGGATCGCTCCGGCGCGCGTCCGGCTCCCGCTGCGGGACGGCGCGACGCTGGAGCGGTACGAGGGCATGCTGCTGCGCTTCGACCAGCGGCTCACCGCGACCGAGACCTACACGCTCGGACGGTACGGCGAGGTCACCGTCTCCGCCGGCGGCCGCCTCTTCCAGCCGACCGACGGGCACGGCTCGACGCAGGAGCGCAACGACGCGCTGCGGCTGCTCGTGGACGACGCGTCGAACGTCCAGAACCCGGACACGATCCCGTACACCGACCCGCACGTACTGCGGCTCGGCGACTCGGCGCACGGGCTGACCGGCGTCCTGAACTACGGGTTCGGCAAGTACCGGCTGGAGCCGACCCGGACGGCGCGTTTCGCCCGCACCAACCCGCGCCCGGTGCGGCCGCGGCACGTCGGCGGCGACGTGCGCGTCGCGAGCTTCAACACGCTCAACTGGTTCACGACGCTGAACCGGCGGGGCGCCGACACGCCGGAGGAGCAGGAACGGCAGCTCGCCAAGCTGACCGCCGCGCTGAAGGGCCTGGACGCCGACGTCGTCGGGCTGATGGAGGTCGAGAACAACGGCGACACCGCGGTCAAGGCCCTCGTCGACCGCCTGAACCAGGCGAGTGCACGTGAAAAGAGAGGTGGCGCCGGGACGTACGCCTGGGTGCGGCACCCGTACCCGGGGACGGACGAGATCCATGTCGCGCTCATCTACAGGCCCGCGAAGGTGACGCCGTCCGGTGCGGCGCGCTCCTCGGAAGAACCGATCTTCGACCGGCCCCCGCTGGTGCAGACGTTCCGCCCGGTGCGCGGCTCGATGCCCTTCACGATGATCGTGAACCATTTCAAGTCCAAGGGCTGCGACGGCGCCCAGGGCCCGGACAAGGACCAGGGCGACGGGCAGGGCTGCTACAACGCCCGCCGCGTCGCGCAGGCCAAGGCGATCAGCGCGATCGCGGCCGGCGCGCAGAACCCGCTGGTCGTCGGCGATCTCAACGCCTACGCGTCCGAGGACCCGGTGGACGTGCTCAGAGGCGCCGGTCTCGTCGGGCAGACGGAGCGGTTCGTCCGTCCGGGCGAGCGGTACAGCTACGTGTTCGAGGGGCAGGCGGGCGAGCTGGATCACGTGCTGGCCGGACGGTCCCTCTCGCGGCGCGTGACCGGCGCGACGATCTGGCACATCAACAGCGACGAGCCGGTGTTCCTCGACTACAACACCGAGTTCAACCCGCCGCGGTTCTACAAGGCGGACGCGTTCCGCTCGTCCGACCATGACCCTGTCCTGCTGGGGCTGCGGCTGCGCTGAATCTGTTGGCCGGTCGTCCAAGAAAGGGCGACCGGCCCCTCGCGCGCGGCCGTCACGAAGCGTATGATCTACATCACTTTCGCTAGTGATCGGTGTGCTCGCATGACAGAAGCAGTTTCCGCCGCCTCCGTCCCCGCGCCCGCCCCCGGTACCGCGTTCGGCATCGGCGCCGACGGGACCTACACCCGGCTCGGCCAGGTGGCCGCGTTCGTCGGCGGCGTCCTCACGATGTTCGCGTTCCTGCCGCTGCTCGTGGTCGCCGCGATGCTCTACACGAAGTCGGAGACCGTGTTCGCCGAAGACCCCGCGCGGGCGCGGAGGCTGGTGAACTGGTCGTGGGTGAGCATCGGGGTCCCCTCGGTGATCGCCATACCCGTCCTGACCTTTGTCGTTGTCAACCTGCTGCTCGGGTAGCGGGAAGAGGACAGGGGCGCCGGGGGTTGTCGCTCGTTATGAGCGTTCCCTTCTCCGTCCTTGACCTCGCGCCCGTCGTCAGCGGCTCCACGTCCGGCCAGGCGCTGCGCAACACCCTCGATCTGGCCCGGCACGCCGAGCGGCTCGGCTTCCACCGGTACTGGCTGGCCGAGCACCACGCGATGCCCGGCATCGCCAGCTCGGCGACGGCGGTGCTGATCGGGCAGGTCGCGGCGGCGACGTCCACGATGCGGGTCGGGTCGGGCGGGGTGATGCTGCCGAACCACGCGCCGATGGTGGTCGCGGAGCAGTTCGGGAC
>NZ_SMJX01000435.1 GCF_004348535.1 Actinomadura sp. KC216 | reverse complement strand
GCCACGGCTCCGCCGCCCTCCCGACCGCGGCGGGATCCCGGTTCAGATCGTGGCGCTCCCCCGCCAGCACCGTCACCTCCGCCGCGTCCGCCTTCTCCGGCACGCCGAACGGGTCGCGGTCGCCGTTGACGACGAGAACCTCCACCCCCGCGGAACGCAGCTCGTCCACCCGCGTCTTCTCCGGCCTGCCGGGAGGGTGCAGCGGGAAAGCCAGCGCGAGGACGCCCGCCGCGCCCGCGGCCGTCGCCGTCCGGCACGCCACCCTGGCGCCGTTGCTCCGGCCTCCCTGCACGAGCGGAACGTTCCCGGCCCTGTCCCTCAGCAGGCCGACGATCTCCAGCCACGCCTCGTCCTGCTTGGCCGCGGGGCCGGGCGCGCGGCGTCCCGCGAGCCGGAACGGCTGCGTCACCCGCGCCACCGCGCCGCCGAGCCCGAGCGCGGTCTCCCGGACGGCCAGCAGGTCGGGCGCGTCGACGCTCCCGTTCGACCCGTGCGTCAGGACCAGCAGGAACGCGGGGGCGTCCACCTCGTCCAGCGCCACCCTCGCCGGCCCGTGCGCCGTCACGACCTCCATCCGCCCACCGTAGCCCGCCCCCGAAACGATCATTGCGGCAGACTGGGCGGATGGAGCACATGACCGACCTCGAATGGCGCGCGTTCGTCTCGGCGGGCACCCGGACCGGCAAGGCGGCCGTCACCCGCAAGGACGGCGCACCGCACGTGACGCCGATCTGGTTCGTCCTCGACGGCGACGACGTGCTGTTCAACACGGCCCGCACCAGCCTCAAGGGCCGCGTCCTCGCCCGCGACCCGCGGATCTCCATCTGCGTGGACGACCAGACCCCGCCGTACTCCTACGTGATGCTCCAGGCCGAGGCGTCCCTCATCGAGGACCTCGGCGAGATGCGCCGCTGGGCCACCGTCATCGGCGCCCGGTACATGGGCGCCGACCGAGCCGAGGAGTTCGGGGCGCGCAACGCCGTCCCCACCGAGTACCTCGTCCGCGCCCGGATCACCCGGGTCGTCGCCGAACGCGGCATCGCCGACTAGCGCTCGGACCGGTCGGCGGGGCCCATGGCGAGGCGGAGCCGCTCCGCGAAGCTCTCCTGCAGCAGCGGGCCCCACACGTAGTCGCCGGGCACCTGCACCGCCTTGTCCAGCGCGTCGTGCGCCTCGCCCGCGCGCCGGTCCTCCGGGGCGTCCGCGTGGCGGACGGCCAGCAGCGCGTACATGTGGTCGAGGGCCCCGAACGCCTCGCCGGTGAGGGCCGGGAGCGTCCCGTCCGACACCGCCTGCTCGACGACCGGCTCCCACCACAGGTCGGCCGGGTCGGCGTCGTCCTCGTCGCCGCCGAAGTCGCGGCGGAGCCGCGCCCGGACCTGGCCCGCGGTCGACGGGTCCGACAGCCCCCGCCGCCACACCTCCGCCGCCTCACCGGCCCGTCCCCGCAGCGGCAGCGTCCGCGCCAGCAGCTCGGTGGCGAGCGGCCCGACCTCCGGGTCGGACGGCTCCTCCCCCAGCGCCGCGCCGAACGACCCGATCGCCTGGTCGAGGTAGGCGATGCCGAGCGCGACGGCGAGCCGCCCGTACGCGTATGGGGCGGTGCCGCGGTCGATCAGCTTGAGCCCGGCCGCCAGGACCCGCTGCGCCCGCGCGGGCTCGCCGCGCTCCAGATGCCGCTGCGCGAGGTCGTGCGCGGCGGGCGGCCCGTACTCGGCGTCGCCCGTCGCGAGCACCGCCTCCCAGTGGCCGCGCGCCTCGTCGAACTCGCCGGCGCCGTCGGCGATCCGGGCGAGCGCGAGATGGGCGGGCGGCAGGTAGGCCGGGTTGCCGAAGCCGACCACCGTGCGCCACGCGGGCGCCGCCTCGGCGTGCTCGCCGGCGCGCTCGTGCGTGAGCGCCAGGTGGTAGGCGGCGCGCGGACCGTACTCGGGGTCGCCGGTGGCGATCGCCGCCCGGTCGGCGTCGCGGGCCCGCTCGACCTCCCCGGCGTCGTCGAGGACGACCGCCAGCCCGAGCGCGGCCTGCGCCCGGCAGGACGTCTCGCCGAGCTCCAGCACCTTCTCGAACAGCCGCGCCGCGCGCCCGGCCTCACCGTTCTCCGCGAGACTCCGCGCCTCCTCGCACATCCGCGCCGGGTCATCGGTAACGGGACTCATCAGTCTCTGCCCTCTGAGGTCGGGGGTCCGCAGAGAGCCTAGCGATCCCCCGGGCCCGCGTCTCGCGACGCCGCCGTTCGATCCTCGAAGGCCCCGCGGCCTTCGAGGATCGAACGCCCTGTCAGTCCTCGAACACCTCCGGGGGCGGGCAGGAGCAGAGGAGGTTGCGGTCGCCGTAGGCCTGGTCGATGCGGCGGACCGGCGGCCAGTACTTGTCCTCGCGGAGCGCCGGGACGGGGTAGGCGGCCTCGTCGCGGCTGTAGGCGTGCTTCCAGTCGTCGGAGATCAGGCACGCGGCGGTGTGCGGGGCGTGCTTGAGCGGGTTGTCCTCGCGGTCGTAGCCGCCGTCGGCGACCCGCTGGATCTCCCGGCGGATCTCGATCATGGCGTCGCAGAACCGGTCGAGCTCGGCGAGGTCCTCGGACTCGGTCGGCTCGATCATCAGCGTCCCGGCGACGGGGAAGGACAGGGTCGGGGCGTGGAAGCCGTAGTCGATGAGGCGCTTGGCGACGTCCTCGGCGGTGATCCCGGTCTCCTTGGTGATCTTGCGGAGGTCGGCGATGCACTCGTGCGCGACGAGGCCGTTGCGGCCGGTGTAGAGGATCGGGTAGTGCGGGCCGAGGCGCGCGGCGAGGTAGTTGGCGGCGACGATGGCGCCCTCGGTGGCGGCGGTCAGGCCGTCCGGGCCCATCATCGCGATGTACGCCCACGAGATCGGCAGGATGCCCGCCGAGCCCCACGGGGCGGCGGAGATCGGGCCGACGCCGCTCTCGGGCCCGGCCTCGGCGCGCAGCGGGTGGTTCGGCAGGAACGGGGCGAGGTGCTCGCGGACGCCGATCGGGCCGACGCCGGGCCCGCCGCCGCCGTGCGGGATGCAGAACGTCTTGTGCAGGTTGAGGTGCGAGACGTCCGAGCCGAACTCGCCGGGACGGGCCAGGCCGACGAGCGCGTTGAGGTTGGCGCCGTCGACGTAGACCTGGCCGCCCGCGTCGTGCACGGCCGCGCACACGTCGGTGATCGTCTCCTCGAACACGCCGTGCGTGGACGGGTACGTCACCATGATCGCGGCGAGCCGCTCGCCGTGCTTGCCGATCTTGGCGTGCAGGTCGTCGAGGTCGACGTTGCCGCCGTCGTCGCACTTCACGACGACGACGCGCATCCCGGCCATGACGGCGCTGGCGGCGTTGGTGCCGTGCGCGGACGACGGGATCAGGCACACGTCCCGGTGCCCCTCCCCGCGGGAGGCGTGGTAGCCGCGGATCGCGAGCAGCCCGGCCAGCTCGCCCTGGGAGCCCGCGTTCGGCTGGACCGACACCTTCGCGTACCCGGTGATCTCGGCGAGCGCGGACTCCAGCTCGCCGATCAGCTCGACGTACCCGGCGGCCTGGTCGACCGGCGCGAACGGGTGGATGTTCGCGAACTCCGGCCAGGTGATCGGCTCCATCTCGGCGGTCGCGTTCAGCTTCATCGTGCAGGACCCGAGCGGGATCATCGAGCGGTCGAGCGCGACGTCCTTGTCCTGGAGCTTGCGCAGGTAGCGCAGCATCGCGGTCTCGGAGCGGTGCGCCTGGAAGACGGGGTGGGTCAGGTAGGGGCTCTCGCGGCGCAGCGTCTCCGGGAGCGCCTCGGCCACCTCGCCGGCCTCGGCGGCGCCGAACGCCTCCAGGACGGCGGTGACGTGCGCGGGAAGGGTCGTCTCGTCGCAGGCGATGCCGACGTGGTCGGCGTCCACGGGGCGCAGGTTGATGCCGCGTTCCAGGGCCGCGGCCACCACCTCGGCGGCGCGTCCGGGCACCCGGGCCAGGACGGTGTCGAAGAACGCGCCGTGCACGACCTCCACGCCGCTCTCGCGCAGCCCGGCGGCGATCTCGGCGGCGCGGCGGTGCGCCCGCTGCGCGATCGCGGCGAGCCCCTCCGGCCCGTGGTAGACCGCGTACATGCTCGCCATGACGGCGAGGAGCACCTGCGCCGTGCAGATGTTGCTGGTGGCCTTCTCGCGCCGGATGTGCTGCTCGCGGGTCTGGAGCGCCAGCCGGTGCGCGGGCGCGCCGTCGGCGTCGACGGACACGCCGACGAGCCGTCCGGGGAGCTGCCGCTGGATGCCCTCGCGGACCGCCATGTAGCCGGCGTGCGGGCCGCCGAACCCGAACGGCACGCCGAACCGCTGCGCCGAGCCCACGGCGATGTCGGCGCCGCACTCGGCGGGCGGGCGCAGCAGCGTCAGCGCGAGCAGGTCGGCGGCGACGACCGCCTGCGCGCCGCGCTCGTGCGCCTGCGCGATGACGGGCTCCAGGTCGCGGACGGCGCCCGACGCGCCCGGGTACTGCAGCAGCACGCCGAACACGTCGCCCTCGGGCAGCCCGCCGGACAGGTCGGCGACGACGACGTCGATGCCGAGCGGGACCGCCCGCGTCCGGACGACCTCGATCGTCTGCGGCAGCACGTCCGCGTCGATAAGGAACGTGCCCGGTTCCTTCCGCTTCGCGACGCGGTTGGCGAGGGCCATGGCCTCGGCGGCGGCGGTCGCCTCGTCCAGCATGGACGCGTTCGCGACCGGCAGCCCGGTCAGGTCGGCGACGGCCGTCTGGAAGTTCAGCAGGGCCTCAAGGCGCCCCTGGGATATCTCCGGCTGGTAGGGGGTGTAGGCGGTGTACCAGCCGGGGTTCTCCAGCACGTTCCGCATGATCACGCCCGGGGTGATCGTCCCGTGGTAGCCGAGGCCGATCATGGACGTGCGGACGGAGTTGCGGGCGGCGAGCTCGCGCAGCCGGTCCAGCGCGGCGGACTCGCTCAGCGCGGGCGGCAGGTCCAGCGGCCGGGACGTGCGGATCGCGGCCGGGACGGCGTCGTCGATCAGCGCCTCGACGCCCGAGTAGCCGATGGCGGCGAGCATCCGCGCCTGGTCGTCGGGCGACGGGCCGATGTGCCGGTCGGCGAACGCGGCCCGCGGGTGCTGCGGCGCGGCCACGGGGGCGAAGAACTGGGCGGTCATGGAGGGCCTCCTGGCTGCTGCGGTCGCTCAGGTGCACCGCCTGGCGCGCGGGCCGGGCGGCCATCTCCCCCTCTGTCATGGGCACCTGAGAGCTTCGCCCGCGCCGCGGGGTTTCCCCTTCGGTGAGCCGCCTTCCCGCGCTGCGGGATTCGACGCCTGCTTTCCAGAGGTGCCTCGCCCGAGCGGTCCTTTTGCCTGAGAGGTTCCGGGGAGGTTGCCCCTTCGGCGCCCCACGCTGGCTGCGTGGGATCTCTCCCGCACAGGGTCGACGGCATGTCCAGGACAAACCCTACCCAAAGATCGGTCGCCGCGATCACATCGGGTCCCGCCGCGCCCCGCCGCGCGGGACGGTACCCGTACCTGCCAGTACGATGTGCAGTCCCACCTGGGACGGAACGGGCCTCGGGCGACGCGGACGGACAGGAGCGTCGAGCGGAGCTCGTCGGTTGAATGGCGGTGGGTGGGGGCTGGAGAAGAGCGTCGAGCGGAGCTCGTCGGTTGAATGGCGGTGGG
>NZ_SMJX01000434.1 GCF_004348535.1 Actinomadura sp. KC216 | reverse complement strand
GGGCGGTGGCGTCGGGGAGCGGGATCCCCGGCGGCGAGTTCGTGGGGATGGCCGAGGTGGTCATCGGGCGACCTCGAGGTTGTAGGTGGCCTGGTACAGCTGGACGGGGACGGTCTCGTCCGGGATGCCGGCGGAGTCGAGCACCTGCTCGAACCGGATGGACTCCTCGTCGAACAGCATCCCGATGCGGCTGCGCAGGTCGGCGCGGGCCTTGGCGCCCATGCCGCGCAGCGACTCGGCGCCGAACAGCGCCTTCAGCAGCCGCTGCGGGACGGCGCTGTTGCCGCCCTCGACGGCCACGTCGGACGTGCCGTACCCGAGCAGCCCGATCATCAGGACGAGCGAGACCGCCTCGGTGTCGAACGACACCAGCTTCGCGACCGAGCGCTTGGTGACGCCCTCGGTGCGGATCAGCTCCTGGACGTGGTCCTGCCAGGAGCTGACGGCCCGGGTGACGCGGCGCGACAGCTCCGGGGAGACGTGCCCGAGCTCGGCGTCCGCCGCGGCGAGGACCTGCCGTCCGGCCGGGTGGTCCCGCCAGCGGGCGATGACCTGCTCGGCGCCGTGCTCGGCGGACGCCATGATCAGCGATTCGAGGCCGCTGCGCAGCGCCGCCTTCAGCGCGCGGACCCGGGCCGGGCTGCGGCCCCGCCGCCGCGCGGACCGGCCGCGCCGGGAGCGCTGGGTGTGCAGGGACCGCAGCAGGTCGCCGGTGCCGGCGAAGTCCTGCCAGCGGGCGAGGACCTCGCCGCGCAGCAGGGACCCGTTGCGGGTGGCCTCGTCGAGCTCGGCGAGCGCGGTGCCGTACCCGGCCGCGACCTCGGCGGACAGCTCGGTGCGCTGCTCGACCTGCGCCTCGACCTGGCGGGCGAGCTCGGGGACGCGGGTGCGGAAGCTGTCGAGGACGGCGGCGAGGGTGTCGCTGATGACGATCTCGCGGTCCTCGGCGTCCTCCGCGACGCCGGTGAGCCACTCGCGGATGTCCTCGACGGTCTCCTCGGGGAGGCGGCTGTCCTCGATCCGGGTCTCGGGGACGGTGAAGCGGCGCGCCTCGCCGACCTCGTTCTCGTCCAGCATCTCGCCGAAGTGCTCGACGATCTCGGCGCCCTGCGGCCCGGCGCCCTGCGGGACCCGGGACAGCACGACGCCGATCGTGGCGCCGTTCTCCCTGGCGCGCTGGAGCATCTGCCACACCTGCGCGTCGGCGTACCGGGCGGCGGTGGTGACGCACAGCCACAGGTCGGCGGCGGCCATCAGCTTGGTGGCGAACTCGTAGTGGTCCTCGAAGACGGAGTCGAAGTCGGGGCTGTCGAGGAGCGCGAGGCCGGGCGGGAGGACGTCGCTGGTGATGATGACCAGCTGGTCACCGGCGATGGCGTCGGGGGCCGGGCCGCGGACGCGTCCCATGCCCGGCAGCAGCGGGCCCTCCAGGAACCACTGCGCGTGGTCGGGGTGGCAGACGAGGATCGGGCTGCTGGTGGTCGGGCGCAGCACGCCGGTGGCGCTCACGCGGGCCCCGACGAGCGTGTTGACCAGCGTGGACTTGCCCGCGCCCGTCGAGCCGCCGAGGACCACCAGCATGGGCGCGCCGGCCGCCTGGATGCGCGGGAGGACGTAGTCCTGGAGCTGGTCGCGCAGCTCGTCGCGGGCCTCGCGGGCCTCCTGCACGCCGGGGACGTCGAGGAGGAAGTTGAACGCGCCGAGCTGGTCGCGCAGGCTGGTGACGGCCCTGGTCAGCTCGCCCTGGCGCACCGTGTTGGGGGTGGTGGGCCTGGCGGCGCGGCGCCGTCCGGTGCTTCTGGGCTTGTCTTCCTTGGCACGCTGGGCCGCCTTGTCCGGCTTGACTGCCGGCTCGTCCTTGCCGGGCTCGTCTTCCTTGGCGGGTTTCGGTTCCCGGCCGGACGGGGGTTCGGCGGCGGATCTCGCGTGCTTGCCCGTGCCCGCCTGGGACTCCTTGCGGCGGGCGTAGCGGCCTCGCCTGGTCTCCTTGGCGGGCTCCGCGCTCGTGGGCTCGGTCGTTCCGGCGTCGTCGTCCGGCGCGTGCTCGGCAGGCTCGGCGCCCTCGGCGTGCTCGGCCGTCTCGGTGATCTCGGCGGCTTCGGCGGTCGGACGATCTTTACCGGATGTTCCCTGGCGCGTCTCGTCCTCGCCGTCCGCCTGGCCCTCGGGGCGGGCGGTCTCGGCGCGCCGGCCCGTCGCGGGCGCGGCGTCGTTCCCGGGAGTCGCGGTGTCCTCGATCCCGCGTCCCGGGCCGGCGCCGGCCTCCTCGTCGTGGACCGCGCTCTGCTCTGCCGGGGGTGTCACGGATCCCGTCCCATGTCCGCTCGAATCATGTCGATCTCTCGTGCCACGTTGACCACGTCGCCCACGACCACGATCGCCGGGGGCCGGATGTCGCCCGCGGCCATCGCGTCGGCCACCGTGCCCAGCGTCGCCGTCAGCGTCCGCTGGCCGGGGAGGGTGCCGTCCTGGATCACGGCGACCGGCGTGCCGGACGACCGACCATAGCGCATGAGGGCCGGTGCGATCAGCGTCATCCGTTCCACGGCCATGAGCAGGACGATCGTGCCGTTCCCCTGGCCCAGCGCGGCCCAGTCGACGGCCGAGTCGGGGTGCCCGGGAGGGACGTGCGCGGAGACGACGTGGAACTCCTGCGCGACGCCCCGGTGGGTGACCGGGATGCCCGCGGCGGACGGGACGGCGACGGCGCTGGTGATGCCGGGGACGACCGTGACGGGCACGCCGTGCCGGG
This sequence comes from Actinomadura sp. KC216, assembly GCF_004348535.1. GTDB lineage: Bacteria > Actinomycetota > Actinomycetes > Streptosporangiales > Streptosporangiaceae > Spirillospora. Next base: position 2,922 of record NZ_SMJX01000434.1, on the reverse strand, counting down.
CGCAGTGGAGCGCCTCCTCACCGCCGCGGCCGAACACGAACGGGTCGCCGCCCTTGAGCCGGACGACGAAGCGCCCCTGCCTGGCGTGCTCGACGAGGTACTCGTTGATGCGGTCCTGCGTGACGGTCCGGCCGTAGGGGATCTTGGCGGCGTCGATCACCTCGACATCGGGGGCGAGCTCGTCCAGGAGGCCGCCGGGGGCGAGCCGGTCGGTGACGACGACGTCCGCCATCGCGAGGAGCTGCCGGCCGCGGACGGTGATCAGCCCCGGGTCGCCGGGACCGCCGCCGACCAGGGCGACGCCGGCGGGCTTGCGCCGGGAATGCCGGGCTTCGAGGGCGCCGGCGCGCAGGCCGTCCACGACGGCGTCGCGGATGCCGGCGGCGCGCCGCGGGTCGCCGCCGAGCAGGACGCCGACGGTCGCGTCGCCCGCGTGGCCGCTCGCGGGCGTCCAGGCGGGCGAGGACTCGGCGTCGTCGGCCCGGACGGCCCAGATGCGGGCGTCCTCCGCCTCGGCGACGACGTCGGCGTTGACCTTGGCGTCGTCGGTGACGGCCTGGACCAGCCAGGCGCCCGCGCAGTCGCCGCTCCGGAAGCCCCGCCGGTGCCAGGTGATCCTTCCGCGCTCGGCGAGGCCCTGCAGGGAGGTGGTCACGCTCGGCGAGACCAGCACCACGTCGGCGCCCGCGTCCAGCAGCGCGGGCACGCGCCGCTGGGCGACCCGGCCCCCGCCGACGACGAGGACGCGCCGGCCGCCGAGTCGCAGTCCTAGCAGGTACGGGGGCACGTGGTGATTCTCTCGATCGGATGTGCGGATCAGCTCGCGGACTCCGGTAAGGGACTAGTGGCCTTGTGGAACAAAGGTACTCGGGTTGAGGAGTGCATGGAGAGTGCCTCCGTCCAGTCGATAGCCGAAGGTGACTCATTCCGTGATCGTTTAGTTACGCGGTCGGGCGTCCTTCTCGCTGACCCCGGCGGAGTCGAAGGTGGCGACCTCGTGCAGGACCCGCACCGAGCCCTGGACCAGCGGCAATGCCAGCAGGGCGCCCGTTCCCTCGCCCAGCCTGAGCTCCAGGTCGACGAGCGGGCGCAGGCCGAGCGCGGTGAGGGCGGCGGCGTGGCCGGGCTCCGCCGAGCGGTGCCCGGCGGCGCAGGCGCCGATGGCGTCGGGGCTGAGCGCGGCGGCCGCGAGGGCGGCGGCTCCGGCGATCACCCCGTCCAGGACGACGGGCACGCGCAGGGCCGCCGCGCCGAGGACGAACCCGGCGATCGCGGCATGTTCCAGCCCGCCGACCGCGGCCAGCACGTCCAGCGGCGCGGCGGCCTCGTCGGGCAGGCCGTGGCGGGCGAGGGCGGTGCGGACGATCTCGACCTTGCGGGCGTGGGTGGCGTCGTCGATCCCGGTGCCCCGGCCGGTGACCTGTTCGGGCGGCCGCCCGGTGAACGCGGCGATCAGCGCGGCGGACGCGGTGGTGTTGGCGATCCCCATGTCCCCGGTGATCAGGCAGCGGGCCCCGCTGGTCACCAGGTCGCGGGCCACCTCGATGCCGGTGGCGACGGCGCGGCGGGCCTCGTCGGCGGTCATCGCGGGGCCGAGCGTCATGTCGGCGGTGCCGGGGGCGATCTTGCGCTGGAGCAGGCCGGGGGCCGCTTCGAGGTCGGCGGCGACGCCGATGTCGACGACGCTGACCTCGGCGCCGACCTGGGCGGCGAACGCGTTGACGACGGCGCCGCCCGCCAGGAAGTTGGCCACCATCTGCGCGGTGACCTCCTGCGGCCACGGGCTGACGCCCTGCGCGTGGACGCCGTGGTCGGCGGCGAACACGGCGACGGCGGCGGGCTCGGGCAGCGGCGGCGGGCACCGTCCGGCCAGCCCCGCGAGCCTCACCGACAGCTCTTCCAGGACGCCGAGCGACCCGGGCGGCTTGGTGAGGCGGGCCTGGTGGTCGCGGGCGTCCCGCATGGCGGCCTCGTCCAGGGGCGCGATGGCGGCGATGGTCTCCTCGATCAGGTTCACGGTGTCCTCTCCCTAGGTGCCGATCCCTTAAATGCCGAGTTCGCCGAGCACGTCTAGAAGGGCGTCGTTGGAGGACCGGTCGCGCACGGCGATGCGCAACCAGTCGGAGCCGAGCCCTGGGAATGTGTCTCCGCGCCTTACGGCGTAGCCGCGCTGCCTTAGCAATGCTCTGATGCCGAGGGCGTCCGGCACGCGCAGACATAGGAAGGACGCTCGCGCTCCAGGGACGACATAGAGGCCGCGTGCGGTGAGTTCGCCTGCCAGCCGGTCGCGTTCAGCGGCGAGTGCCACGGCCCAGGCTTCGGCCTCGGCGACGGCTTCCGGGGTGGAGCACGCCTCTATGGCGACGAGCGAAGGCGTGGACACGGCCCAGAGCGGCTGCGCCTCCGCGAGCCGTCCGATCAGGTGGGGATCGGCCAGGACGTATCCGGCGCGCAGGCCCGCGAGGCCCCAGGTCTTGGTGAGGGAGCGGATGACGGCGACGCCGGTGGGCAGCCTGCCGGACAGGCTCTCGGGCTCCCCGGGGACGCAGTCCATGAACGCCTCGTCGACGACGACCGTCCGGCCGGGCGCGGCCAGTGCGGCGACGGCGGAGGCGGGGTGGAGCACGGAGGTCGGGTTCGTCGGGTTGCCGATCACGACGAGGTCGGCGCCGTCCGGGATCGCGGCGGGGCCGAGGGTGAAGTCCTTGCCCAGGACCACCCGTTCCACCGGGTGGCCGGCGGCCCGCAGCGCGGCCTCGGGCTCGGTGAACTGCGGGTGCACGACGACCGCCTTGCGCGGCGCGAGGACCCGCGCCAGCAGGACGAACGCCTCCGCCGCACCGGCCGTGAGCAGCACCTCGCCGACGGCCCTGCCGTGCCGCCGGGCCACCGCGCGGCGGGCGGGGCGCGGGTCGGGGTAGG
>NZ_SMJX01000433.1 GCF_004348535.1 Actinomadura sp. KC216 | reverse complement strand
GGGCTGGAGGACGGGCGCCGAGCGGAGCTCGTCCGTTGAATGGCGGTGGGTGGGGGCTGGAGGACGGTTAGTCCTTGGTGGGCTGTTCCTTCAGGCGGTCCTTGAGGCGCTGCCCCAGAGACCGCGGTTCACCGGGGCTCCGCACGGGCTCGGCCTCTTCCTGGGCGCCTTGGTCGCCTCGGTCGTCGTCCTCGCGGGTGTCGCCGTCCTCATCGTGATCGGTGATCAGCCAGGCCGTGCTCGGCGGGCTGAGCACGGTGATCAGCGCGAGGACGGCAACGGCCGCCATCGGGATCGCGATCGCCGGGCGGTCGCTCTGCCACAGCGACCATGCCACCGGCAGCGCGAACAGCTGCGTCAGCACCGCGGGGGCGCGGCTCCACTGGTCGGCGCGCCACAGCCCGCGAGCGCACGCGAGCATCCCGAGGCCGCCCGCGAGCGCGAGGACGGTGACCCCGATCGCGCTGGCCGGGTCGACGGCGGCGCCGGTGGCGGTCTCCACGCCGGTGTACACGCCGAAGCCGACGGCGGCGGCGCCCTCCACGGCCTCGAGGGCGGCGGCGGCCTGCACGGTGATGGGACGCTTGGACACAATCGAAAACCCTACTCGCCCCGCCCGGCGATCCCGCCCGAGGGCGGTTTCCGGCGGCCTGCCAGGGCGGCGGGGGAACACCGGGCGAACGCATCCGGAACGATCGATACCCTGACGCCGTGCGCGCCATGCTCATCGCCAACCCCAAGGCGACCTCGACCTCCCGGCGGGCCCGCGACATCCTGATGCGGGCCTTCACCGGCGACCTCGACCTGGTCCTCGCCGAGACCGGCCATCGCGGCCACGCCACCGAGCTGTCCCGGCAGGCGGCCGTGGACGGCTACGACGTCGTGATCACGCTCGGCGGCGACGGGACGGTGAATGAGGCCGTCAACGGGCTGCTGGCCCATGGCCCGTCCTCCGCCTTGCCCGCGCTGGCGGTCCTGCCGTCCGGCAGCACGAACGTCTTCGCGCGCACGCTCGGCCTGCCCGGCGACCCGATCGGCGCGACGAAGGCGGTCCTGGACGCGCTGCGCGCCGGGCGGCACCGCACGATCGGGCTCGGCACGGCCTCCCACGAGGGCGGCCCGGAGCGCTACTTCACGTTCTGCGCGGGCGTCGGGCTGGACGCCGAGGTCGTGCGGGAGGTCGAGCGCAGGCGCGCCGCCGGGGCCACCGCCTACAACTCGCTGTACGTCCAGACGGCGCTCCGGCATTTCTTCTCCGGCACCGACAGGCGGCATCCGGCCCTCACTTTGGAACAGCCCGGACGCCCGCCGAAAACCGGACTGTTCCTCGCGTTCATCTCCAATACATCGCCCTGGACTTTCATGGGACGGCTGCCGGTCAATCCGAGTCCGAAGGCGAACTTCTCGCGCGGCCTGGACGTGTTCGGCATGCGCTCGCTGGACGTCGGCCCGGCGCTCGGGGCGGTGGCGCAGATGCTCACCGCGCGTGCCCGCCCGGTGCAGGGACGGCACGTGGTGAACGTGCACGATGCGGCGGAGGTCACATTGCGCGCGGAGCGGCCCATGGCCTTTCAGCTGGACGGCGACTACCTTGGCGAACAGCACAGCGTGACGTTCCGATCGGTCCCGAAGGCAATACGCATCGTCATTTGAGGCTGTTAGGGCTGCCAGGTGAGAGCCAAGTAACACGCCCGTCCCGCGGGTGTGACACATGCGACATCCATACTTTGAGAATCCTTTCTCAAAGGTCTTGCGTCTGCCCGTACCCCCCTGACACGCTCAAAGTGCGCTTGCCGACATAGGGACCCCGACGACGCCGGTCCCCGTCTCGCAGCGCCGCCGAACATTCACCCCTGGAGATGGCTACAGCCACCCGGGCGTTCGCGACATGTGAAACCGTTCACAAGAGTGGAGCATCTCCACCACCTGACGAAGGAGTGGACCGCATGGACTGGCGCCACCGCGCAGCCTGCCGTGACGTGGACCCCGAGCTGTTCTTCCCGATCGGCAACACCGGACCCGCGATCCTGCAGATCGAAGAGGCCAAGCAGGTGTGCCGCCGCTGCGACGTGTCCGACGCCTGCCTGCGCTGGGCGCTGGAGTCCGGCCAGGACTCGGGCGTATGGGGCGGCATGGGCGAGGACGAGCGCCGCGCCCTGAAGCGCCGCGCCTCCCGCGCCAGGGCCCGCGCGGGCCTGTAGCGGGCCCGTCCCTCACGTGGTTCGGGGCGGTTGACGCCGTGAGGACTGGGCGTCGCCCAGGGGAATGTCGACGACCACCTCGGTGCCGCCACCCTCGCGGGGGCGGAAGTCCAGGTGGCCGCCCAGTTCCCCGACGATCAGCGTCCGGACGATCTGGAGCCCCAGGCTGTTGCTGCTCTCGACGTCGAAGTCCTCGGGGAGGCCGATGCCGTCGTCGGTGACGACCGTGACGAGACGGCGTCCCGAGGCCGGGCCCGCATCCGGGACGACGCGCGCGTGCTCGTCCGCCCCCGGCCAGTCGCCCCATACGGAGACGCCGCCCGGATCGCGGGGCGCCTCGCCGTCGCCGTAGCGGTGCGCGACGACCTCCAGCGTCCCGAAGCGGTTCGTCAGGCCGTGCTCCAGGGCGTTCTGGAGCAGCTCGGTGAGCGCCATCGCCAGCGGCGTGGCGACCTCGGCGGGCAGGACGCCGAAGCTCCCGGTCCGTTTCGGCGTGACCTTGGTCTCCGGCGTCGACACCTCCCCCGCCATCGTGATCACGCGGTCCGCGATGTCGTCGAAGTCGATCAGCTCGTCGGGGGTGTGCGACAGCGTCTCGTGGACGATCGCGATCGACCCGACGCGGCGGACGGCCTCGTCCAGCGCCGCCCGCCCCTCCGGGATCTGCAGCCGCCGCGCCTGGAGCCGCAGCAGCGCCGCGACCGTCTGCAGGTTGTTCTTCACCCGGTGGTGGATCTCCCGGATGGTGGCGTCCTTGGTCAGCAGCTCCCGGTCGCGCCAGCGCAGCTCGGTGACGTCCCGGCACAGGACGATCGCGGCGATCCGCGTCCCGCTGACGACCAGCGGGATCACCCGGAGCTGCATGATCGACCCGGATGACTCCACCTCCGCCTCGCGGGGCGCCCGGCCGGACAGGACGACGCTCAGCGCCTCCTCCATCGGCTCGCCCGTGTCGCACAGCTCGGCGGTGATCTGCCCGAGCGACTCGCCGACCAGGTCGGCCGGGTAGCCGAGCCGCCGGTACGCCGACTGCGCGTTGGGGCTGGCGTAGGTGACCCGGCCGGTTCGGTCCAGCCGCATCAGCCCGTCGCCGACACGCGGCGAGCGGACCATGTTGGGCTCCTCGCCCGGCGCCGGGAACGTTCCCTCGCAGATCATCGTGGCGAGGTCGCTGGCGCTCTGCAGGTAGGTCAGCTCCAGGCGGCTCGGCGTCCGGGCCGAGCTGAGGTTCGTGCTCCGCTGGATCACGCCGAGGACCTTGGGGCCGCGCCGCACCGGGATCGACTCCTCCCGGACGGGGATGCCGCTGCCCCACTCCGGGTCGCCCTCCCGGACGATCCGGCGTTCCCGCCACGCCACGTCGATCAGCCCGCGGCGTCCCGTCCGGACGACCTTGCCGACCAGGTCCTCCGGGTAGGCGGTCGGCCCGGTCGTCGGCCGCATCTGCGCGATCGCCACCCAGCCCGGGACGGTGGCGCCGGTGTCCGGCAGCGCGCGGCGGCCGCGGTCGGCGGGCAGCGCGTCCGCCGACCGGAGCGGCACCCAGAGCAGCAGGTCGGCGAACGACAGGTCGGCGAGGAGCTGCCAGTCGGACACCAGCGCGTGCAGCCACTCCAGATCGTCCTCGGTGAGGTCGCTGTGATCGCGGACGAGATCGGTCAAGGTAGGCACGCCACCATCATCGCCGATGGGCTTTGGTACCCGGGCGGGTCCCCCACCCGGCGCGCGACCTGGCAGGATGCCCCGCATGACCCCGGTACGAGACCCTCTGGCCAGGCTCCGCGACGCGGCGGCCCTCCGCGAGGACGCCGGGTTGCACCGGACGCTCCGTCCCCGCCCGCCCGGCTCCGGCGGGCTCGTCGACCTGGCGTCCAACGACTATCTCGGGCTGGCGGGCGACCCGCGACTGGTCGAGGGCGCCGTCGCCGCCGCCCGCGAGTGGGGCACCGGCTCCACCGGCTCCCGCCTCGTCACCGGGACGACGGAGCTGCACGCCGAGCTGGACCGGCGGCTCGCCGCGTTCACCGGCACCGCCGCCGGGCTCGCCTTCTCCTCCGGCTTCCTCGCCAACCTCGGCGCCGTCACCGCACTGTCCGGCCCCGGCACGCTCGTCGTGTCCGACCGGGTCAACCATGCCTCGATCGTGGACGCGTGCCGCCTCTCCCGCTCCCGCGTGGTGATCGCCCCGCACCGCGACGTCGCCGCCGTCGAGCACGCCCTGGCCGGCCGCAGCGAGGACCACGCGATCGTCGTCACCGACGCCGTCTTCTCCGTGGACGGAGACCTGGCGCCCCTGAAGGCCCTGCACAACGCCGTCCGGACCCACGGCGCGCTGCTGGTGATCGACGAGGCGCACGCGCTCGGCGTCGTCGGCGACCACGGCCGCGGCGCCGCGCACGCCGCCGGCCTCGCGGGCGAACCGGACGTGATCCTCACCGTGACGCTGTCGAAATCCCTCGCGTCCCAGGGCGGCGCGGTCCTCGGCGCCCCCGAGGTCATCGACACCGTGATCGACACCGGCCGGTCGTTCATCTTCGACACCGGCCTGAACCCGCCCGCCGCCGGGGCCGCGCTCGCCGCGCTCGACGTCCTGGAAACCGACCCCACCCTGCCCGGACGCGCCCGCGACCGCGCCCGCCGCATCGCGGCCCTCGCGGCCGGTTCCGGCCTGGAGACCGCGTCCCCGGCCGCCGCCGTCGTCCCGGTGGTCCTCGGCGAACCGCACGCCGCCGTCCGGGCCGCCGAGGTCTGCGCCGAGCACGGGCTCCGCGTGGGGTGCTTCCGGCCGCCGTCCGTCCCCGAGGGCCGGGCCTGCCTCCGCCTCACCGCGCGAGCCACGCTGAAGGACCCGGATCTCACCCTTCTGGAAGAGGCCCTGGCGAAGATCGCCTGTTCTACCGGCCGTAGTCTTCACACATAACATCGGGGAAAACCGGTGATGAACGTGAGGAGATGCCGTGACGGAGGTCAGGGGCGGGCCCCGGCACGGGGGTGGATTCGACGGCTTCGACCGCGCCTCACTGGGCGACATCGGCAAGCGCCACCCGAACCAGGCGCCCCGCATCCCCAAGTACTACAAGCTCAAGGAACTCCTCGTCGAGCTGATCCAGTCCCTGCCCCCCGGCAGCCCGCTGCCCCCTGAGCGGACCCTCGCCGAGAAGTACGAGACGTCCCGCACCACCGTCCGGCAGGCCCTCGCCGAACTCGTCGTCGAGGGACGCCTGCAGCGCATCCAGGGCAAGGGCACGTTCGTCGCCAAGCCGAAGGTCTCCCAGGAGCTCCAGCTCGTCAGCTACACCGAGGACATGCGGCACCACGGCCTGCGCCCCGAGACCCGCATCCTGGAGGCGGGCTACGTCAGCGCCGACGAACGCCTCGCCACCCTCCTCTGCATCCGCCCGGGCGGCCGGGTACTGCGCGTCCACCGGCTCCGCCTCGCCGACGGCGAGCCCATGTCCATCGACACCTCGCACCTCCCCGCCCGCCGCTTCCCCGG
>NZ_SMJX01000432.1 GCF_004348535.1 Actinomadura sp. KC216 | reverse complement strand
GGTCAGGCGGGGTGTCCGCGAAACCCCAGGTGGCGGAGCCCGGCGGCTATTCACCTATTCCGATTGATTTAGTAGGTTATGGCCGTGACCAGGAGCGACTTCACCGCCGGAGCCCTCATGCTCGCCGACGCCCGGCGGCTGCGCGCCGACCGCGCGCGGCAGGTGGCGGACGTGCTGCGCCGCCAGGTGCTCTACGGCGAGTTCCGCGGCGGCGCCGCCCTGCCCGCCGAGGCGGAGCTCGTCCGGGAGTTCGGCGCGTCCCGCAACACCGTCCGGGAGGCGCTGGACCTGCTGCGCGCCGAGGGCCTCATCGAGCGCTGCCCCGGCGTCGGCACCCTCGCCGTCGCCGAGAAGTACCCGCACGGGCTCGAACGGCTCCTCGGGCTCGCCGAGACGCTGCGCGAGCACGGCGAGGTCGCCAACGAGGTCCGCACGACCGGGCTGATCACGCCGTCCCGCGAGGTCTCCGCCCGGCTGCGGCGGCCGCCGGGCGAACCGGTCGTCTACATCGAGCGGCTCCGGCGGCTGAACGGGCTGCCGCTCTCCCTCGACCTCACCTACATCGCCCGCGACCTGGGGGAGCCGCTGCTCGCCGAGGACCTCGCCCGCAACGACATCTTCGTGCTGCTCGAACGGATCGCCGGGCAGCCGCTCGGGCTCGCCGAGGTCACCCTGGAGGCCGTCAGCGCCGACCCGCACTCGGCCGCGACCCTGGACGCCCCGCGGGGCGCCGCCCTGCTGATGCTCGAACGCCTCACCCACCTCGCCGACGGCCGCCCGGTCGACCTGGAGTTCATCCGGTTCCGCGGCGACCGCATCGCGATGAGCGGCACCCTGCGCCGCACTCACCCCTGACAGGAGAAGCCATGTCCCTGGTGGAGCACCGCACCGACGTCCCTGTGACGGTGGACGAGGCCCTCTGCATCGACGGCTGCACGCTGTGCATCGACGTCTGCCCGCTGGACGCGCTCGCCGTCCACCCCGAGACCGGCAAGGCATACATGCACGTCGACGAGTGCTGGTACTGCGGCCCCTGCGCCGACCGCTGTCCCACCGGAGCCGTGACCGTCAACATGCCGTACCTCCTGCGCTGAAGGACGCCCCCCATGAGAAGGATTCTTGCTTTCGGTCTCGTACCGCTGCTCGCCGGCTGCACCGTCGCCGGGAACGCGTCCGCGGGCGGCGGGTCCGGCCAGATCGTCGTGGGCTACCAGTCGAAGACCATCAACACCGTCACCGCCGGGACGCTCCTGCGCTCGCTCGGCTTCTTCGAGAAGCGCCTGAAGGAACTGGACGGCAAGCACTCCGTCGTCTGGCGCGACTACGACACCGGCGCGCCGATCACCGCGCAGATGCTCGCCGGGAAGATCGACATCGGCTCGATGGGCGACTACCCGCTGCTGATCAACGGCTCGCGGGCGCAGGCGCAGGGCGGCGACGCCGAGACCCAGTGGGTGTCGGTGACCGGCTACAACCTGCGCGGATCGCTGAACAGCGTGGTCGTCGCCCCCGGCTCGAAGGCGAGGACGCTGCGCGACCTGAAGGGCGAGACCGTGTCGGCGAGCGTCGGTTCCGCCGGGCACGGGACGCTCGTCCAGGCGGCGCGCCGGTACGGGCTCGACCCGGCGAAGGACGTGAAGGTCGAGAACCAGCAGCCGACCGTCGGCGCGTCCGCGCTCCAGTCGGGCGCCGCCGCGGCCTTCGCGCAGTTCGTCGCGTGGCCCGGGCTGCTGGTGCACAAGGGCCAGGCCAAGCTGCTGTACGACGGCGGCGACCTGAACGTGCCGACCTTTCACGGCGTGGTCGTCCGCAAGCAGTACGCCGAGGAGAAGACCGAGATCCTCCAGGCGTTCCTTCGCGCGCAGATCGACGCGACCAACTACCTGCACGCGCACCCGCTGGAGGCTGCGGAATCGGTGGCGGCGACGACGGGTCTGCCGGTGGAGACCGTGTACCTCTACAACGGCGCCGGTGGCGTCGCCACGTTCGACCCCACCATCAAGAAGGAGCTGCGCGACGCGTTCGTGCAGGACGTGCCGTTCCTCAAGTCCATCGGCGTCATCCAGGCGCCGCTGAAGGTGGACCCGTTCGTCAACGACACCCACATAAGGAGGGCGGTCGGCACGTCCTACGAGCGGCAGGCCGCCTCCACGGCGAACCCTGCCGCCATCACCGGGAGCGACGCGGTCTGCAAGAAGCCGGTGGGCGATCCCAAGACCGCGGGCGAGGTGTGGGTCAAGGGCGAGCCCAAGACGCGTCCTGTCGCCGACCCCGTCTGCCTTCTGAAGAACGTGCGCGCGCTTCAGGGCGAGGGCAAGCAGATCAGGGCCGTGTACATCCCGGACACCGCCGCCGGGACGCGGTGGTTCGCAGACAAGGACATCTGGGTCGAGGACCCGTCCGCGAAGGCCGCGGAGAGGTTCAAGCCGTTCGCCACTCCGGAGGGCGCGCAGAAGTACGTCTCCGCGCACTCCGGTGCGAAGGTCGTCCCGTACGGCGAGGCGGTGCGGCGCGCATGAACGGCCTGCACCGCTGGCCCGTCAGGGTGGCGTCGCTGCTGGCCGCCGTCGCGGTCTGGCATCTGGTGACGGCAGCCGACCTGCGGCTCTGGGTCCGGTTCGACCGGTTCCCCGGCCCGGTGGACGTCGTCGCGGAGTTCGGCCGCCAGGTCGAGCAGGGGCGGTACTGGCAGGACGTCGCGCAGAGCCTCGTCCGGATCCTGACCGGGTTCGCGCTCGCCGCCGTGCTGGGCGTCGCGCTCGGCCTCGCCACCGCCCGGTCCCGGTGGGCGGGGGACCTGCTGCAGCCGCTGTTCGAGGTGGCCCGCCCGATCCCCGCGATCGCGCTGGTCCCGGTCGCGATCCTGCTGTTCCCGGCGAACGAGCAGGGGATCGTGTTCATCACGTTCGCGGCGGCGTTCTTCCCCGTCCTGGTCAGCACCCGGCACGCGGTGAAGGCGCTCCCGGTCGTCTGGGAGGACGCGGTGCGCACGTTGGGCGGCGGGCGGTGGCGGGTCCTGGCCCGGGTCGTCCTGCCGGGGGTGCTGCCGGGCGTGTTCGGCGGGCTGTCCATCGGCATGGGCGTGGCGTGGATCTGCGTCATCTCCGCCGAGATGATCTCCGGCGACTTCGGCGTCGGCTACCGGACCTGGCAGGCGTACACGATCGTCGACTACCCCGGCGTGCTCGTCGGGATGGCCACCATCGGGCTGCTCGGCTGGCTCACCTCCGCGTCGGTGGAGCTGGCCGGACGCCGCCTCACCCGGTGGCTTCCGAGGGAGGGACAGGCATGACGGGGCTTTCGCTGCGGGCCGAGCGGGTGACGCTCGGGTACGGCGGGCGGGCGGTCGTCCGCGGGCTCGACCTGGACGTGGCGGCGGGCGAGATCCTCGTCGTCGTCGGACCGTCCGGGTGCGGGAAGTCCACGCTGCTGCGCGCGTTCGCCGGGCTCCTCCCGGCCGTGTCGGGACGCGTCCTCGCGGACGGCGAGCCGGTCACCGGGGCGTCCGCCGACCGGGCGCTGATGTTCCAGGACGACGCGCTCCTGCCGTGGCGGACCGCCCGCCGCAACGTCGAGCTGGCCCTGGCGCTGCGGGGCGTCCCGCGCCGGGAGCGCCGCGCGGCGGCGGAGCGCTGGCTCGGCCGGGTGGGGCTCGGCGACGACGCCGGGCGGCTGCCGCGCGAGCTGTCGGGCGGGATGCGGCAGCGCGTCCAGCTCGCCAGGACGCTCGCCGCCGGACCCCGCGCGATCCTCATGGACGAGCCGTTCGGCGCCCTGGACGCGCAGACGCGCGCGTCCATGCAGCGGCTCCTCCTGGACGTCCTGGCCGACGCCCCCGCGACGGTCGTGTTCGTCACCCACGACGTGGACGAGGCGCTGCTGCTCGGCCGCCGCGTCGTCGTCCTCGGCCAGGACGGGGTCGCCGCGGAGTTCGCCGTCCCCGCGTCCCGCGACGACGTGCTCACCGCGCTCGGCGCCGGCGACCAGGTGAAGGAGGCCGTCTGATGGAGATCCCGCCGGTCGCGGATCGCCGCGAGCTGAGCTGCGACGTCCTGGTGATCGGGGGCGGCACCGCCGGGACGATGGCCGCCATCACCGCCGCCGAGCACGGCGCGTCCGTGCTGCTGCTGGAGAAGGCGCACGTCCGGCACTCGGGCGCGCTCGCCATGGGCATGGACGGCGTCAACAACGCCGTCATCCCCGGCAAGGCCACGCCCGAGGACTACGTCGCCGAGATCACCCGCGCCAACGACGGCATCGTGAACCAGCGGACCGTCCACCAGACGGCCACGCGCGGCTTCGCCATGGTGAAGCGGCTCGAACGGTACGGCGTGAAGTTCGAGAAGGACGAGCACGGCGAGTACGCGGTCCGCAGGGTTCACCGGTCGGGTTCGTACGTCCTGCCCATGCCGGAGGGCAAGGACGTCAAGAAGGTGCTCTACCGGGTGCTGAGGCAGCGTTCCATCCGGGAGAAGGTGCAGATCGAGAACCGCGTCATGCCCGTGCGCGTACTGACGTCGGAGGAGGACGGGCGCGCCGTAGGGGCCGTGGGCTTCGACACCCGCAGCGGCGAGTTCGTCACCGTCTCCGCCGGGGCCGTGATCCTGGCGACGGGCGCGTCCGGCCGCCTGGGACTGCCCGCGTCCGGCTACCTGTACGGGACGTACGAGAACCCCACGAACGCGGGCGACGGCCACGCCATGGCCTACCACGCGGGCGCCGAGCTCAGCGGCATCGAATGCTTCCAGATCAACCCGCTCATCAAGGATTACAACGGGCCCGCGTGCGCCTACGTCGCCAACCCGTTCGGCGGCTACCAGGTCAACGCCGCCGGGACGCGGTTCGTCGACTGCGACTACTGGTCCGGCCAGATGATGGCGGAGGTCAAGCGGGAGATCGACTCCGCGCGCGGCCCCATCTACCTGAAGCTCACCCACCTGCCGGACGAGACCCTGACCGCGCTCGAAGGCATCCTGCACACCACCGAGCGGCCGACGCGCGGCACCTTCCACGCGGGACGCGGCCACGACTACCGCACCCACGACGTGGAGATGCACATCTCCGAGATCGGGCTGTGCGGCGGGCATTCCGCGTCCGGCGTGTGGGTGGACGAGCACGCCCGCACCACCGTGCCCGGCCTGTACGCGGCGGGCGACCTGGCCTGCGTCCCGCACAACTACATGATCGGCGCGTTCGTCTTCGGGGACCTGGCGGGCGCGCACGCGTCCGCCCACCTGGGCGGGGCGGCGGCGCTGCCCGAGGACCAGATCCGGGCGGCGCACGAGCTGATCTACCGCCCGCTGCGCAACCCGGACGGGCCGCCGCAGCCGCAGGTCGAGTACAAGCTCCGCCGGTTCGTCAACGACTACGTCGCGCCGCCCAAGACGCGCGCGAAGCTCGACATCGCCGTCGAGACGTTCGCCCGCATGGAGGCGGAGATCGCGGGCATGGGCGCGCGGACCCCGCACGAGCTGATGCGCTGCGCCGAGGTGACGTTCATCCGCGACTGCGCGGAGATGGCCGCCCGCTCGTCCCTGACCCGCACCGAGAGCCGCTGGGGCCTCTACCACGACCGCGCCGACCTGCCCGAACGCGACGACACGGCCTGGATGTACCACCTCAACCTGCGCCGCCGGGACGACGGCGCGATGGAGTTCGTGAAGCGGCCGGTCGCGCCGTACCTGGTGCCGGTCGAGGAGTTCACCGTCCCGGAGCCCGGCGGCGAGCCCGTCGTGCTCACCCCGCCGCCCGCGGTCTCGTCC
>NZ_SMJX01000431.1 GCF_004348535.1 Actinomadura sp. KC216 | reverse complement strand
CGCCAAGCCGGAGCCTCGCATGCGGCCAGCCGGTAGACGCACACACGCCGCGCGGCCCGCCGGTCCGCGCCTGCGGCCGCGGCCAGCTCCGCCAACTGGGCGGGCAGGCTCCTGCTCCACCACAAATCTGGCTCGCCCGCGAACCCGGACTCGGCAGCGGTCACCGATCTGCCCAGGCGCCGGGAGAGCGCCTCGGCGACCAGGGCAGGACCCGGGTCGCGGGGACGCGTGCCCGACGTCCACTGGGCGACCGACGCGCGGCCATATCTCAACGCGAGCCCGGCCTCGGCTCCAACGACATTGACCGCCCGGGCCAGATCCTGGCCCGTCCATTCCGCTTCGGCAAGCAGAGCGCGCAGTAGATCATTAGAGCCCCCTCGGGGCACGCCATTCATACCCAATTTCGGCCAATCCGTCGGATACTCCGAGTCAATCCAACATCGCAAATATGTGGACTCTCGTCAACCTGGCAAATCAACGTTCGTTCCGGATTCGCGTGACCGGCACGGATACAGCGAGGCCTTCGAACACCGAATGTCGGCAGAACATCCGCGGTCGTCACCAGTTCGGCCAGGCTCACGCCGAAGACAAGTCCCCGACCGGAAAGACCGTTGATCATCTCGACGAACAAGGCCGGTGCGGAGATCGCGTCCTCTTGCATCCGCCGCCGCGGAACAAGACCCGCCAGTCCAGACGAACCCAAGGGTCAATTCCACCCATAGACCTTGAAGACCCTTCGGTTCAGTTCGAGAAAGCTTCGGTTCTCCTGAACCCCCTGGGACTTCTACGGGGTTGAGGAAAACTCGACCGGCCAACAGCGTTTACGAAGCCGGGGCGGACAGAGTTACCGCCATCCAGCCTTCGGATGTGGTTCACGATGCCGCGCGGACTGCAGGAGTTCACGGCTACAGAGGCCGAGTGGCCAGGGCAGGTGACGGCCCGGTCGTGGACCTCGAAAGGACGGTCCGAAGGCGATCCGATCAGCACATCCAGCAGCACCGTTGTTATCGCCTGGCTCCCGTGCAGGTCTCAGCGCCAGCGCCGAGACCTGCACGGGTCGCTGCTATACAGCGCATGCTTCCAGACCCAGAGCCTCGACGGCTGTCCACTCGTTGGATACGACAGCTTCTCGATACTCCTCACCAACTCAGGACCCAACCAAAGCCCGCACTTCACCATGCTCCATGCGTCTCCGACTTCCGGACCGCAACACAACGCGATCATCCTAGACGTTATGAACGGGAACTGACACGGTTTCGGTCGGCCACTTGTATACGTGACGCTCGCCGACGACTTTGGGACGTCCTTGATCACAAAGCACGTTCCGCCAAGCGGCTCGCCACCTCCTTGTTCGGGCATTTAAGTGCCACTGTGGCCACTTTGGGCACTAGCGTATCTCTGCGCATCTCGCGGGTGGCCGAAAATTTTCCTAAGTTTGGTCGTCAACGTCCTGGGTATCGCGCGGCCAATGATCCCTCTAATGAAGTACTGAACCAATAGTTCGGGTGATCGTGGATATGCAGTCACCAAAAGAAGCATGCCGTAATCGGCAAGGAAGTCCTTCGCCCAGGGGAGTGATCCTTGCCGCGGGAACCGTCGCGGAAGCGTTGCCGCACCTCGGACGGGACGCCTCGACCGTCATCATGCGGAAAGTGACCGTGCCTGCCGGCGGGTCGACCGGCTGGCATTACCATCCGGGCCCGCTGCTGGTCGTCGTCTCCTGCGGCACCCTCACCCATACGTTCGCGGATTTGTCTGGCCAGGCCATCACCTCCGGCATGTGCGTGGTCGAACCGGGTGGGCCGGACAACGTCCACATCGGCGACAACCGGGAAGCGACGCCGCTGATCGTGCACGTCGTCTATTTCCTTCCACTGAACTCACCGCTATCGGTTCCGGTGCCGCCGCCGCAGGAGGCGCGGGGGGCTCCGGCATGACCGAAATGACGTCCGCGCCACGACGAGTTTCCGTGGCCACATGAGCCGCCATGCGTCCGGCCAGAGGCCCCCGGCACCTGTGAGGTGGGGAGATGACGAATAGTCGAACGGTGGCGCATCTGCTTCTCGATCTGCTCGCCGAAGCGGGTGTATCCCGGATCTTCGGTGTCCCGGGCGGGCCCTTGCTGTCGCTGCTGGACGTCATGGCCGAGCGGCCGGGCATCGACTTCGTGCTGACCAAGCATGAGGAGGGGGCGGTGTTCATGGCCGAGGGGCATGCGCAGGCGACCGGCGAACTCGGTGTCGCGTGCGTGACCGCTGGTCCCGGCACCTCACACGCGGTCACGGCCGCGGCCAGTGCCACAAGCGATTGGGCCCCGGTGCTCGTGCTCGGGGGCCAGGTCGCGACGGGCACGTTCGGACGCGGCGGACTCCAAGATGGCAGCGGCGGGAACTGGAGCATTGATTCGGTCGCCATGTTCCGTTCGGCCGTCAAGCTTTCAGCGCTCATCACCACACCGGGGCAGTTGCCTCACCTTGCCCTCCGGGCCATCCGAACAGCGACATCCGATCTGCCCGGAGCTGTCTACCTCGGACTACCGAGCGACGTGCTGGGCGCTCCCGCCCCGCCGCGAGGGAAGCAGCGGGTTCTGCCGGCACCGCCGCCGAGGCGCGCTGATCGGGCCCAGATCGAGGCACTGTCGGAGGCCGTCGTCACCGCCCGCCATCCGGTGATCTTCGCGGGGCAGGGGGCGAAGGTCGCCGGTGCGGGCCCCGAGATGGTCGCACTCGCCGAACGTCGTGGCATTCCGGTCGCGACGACAGTGAAGGGCAAAAGTGTCTTTCCTGAAGATCACCCGCTGTCCCTGGGCGTTTTCGGCAACTACGGCGGGAGCCCCGAGACCCACAACGCGATCCTGTTCGAGGACGTCGACCTCCTGCTGGTTCTCGGCAGCAGCCTGGGGGAGGTCTCGACCTTCGGCTGGAACGACGGGCTCACGGCCGGACGTACGGTGTGCCAGATCGACTCCGACCCCTTGCAATTGGGCAGGAACTTCCCTGTCGACCACGCAGTCGTCGCCGACGTGCGGTCCGCGCTCAAGGACATGCTCGGTATCGTCCGCCCGCTGGACACTCCACGTCCCGGAGACCCGGCCCGTTCGGCGCCGGCCCGACCTGATGACCTTCAGAAAGGGCACCGGCTCCTGCGGGCTTCGGCCGTCACCGCACAGCTGAACGATGCGCTGCCCCCCGAGGCGCTGATCTTCGTCGACAACGGCAACGCCCTCTGCTGGATCGGGGAGCATTACCTTTCCCGGCCACCTGGCCAGATCTTCTGCTCCGTCAACGTGGGGTGCATGGGCTACGCCATCCCAGCCTCCGTCGGTGCGAAACTGGCACGACCGGAGCGGCTGGTGATCGCGCTCGTTGGAGACGCCGCATTCGCGATGGGCGGAATGGAGATTCACACCGCTGTGGAGCGGGACCTGGACGTGATCTGGATCGTGCTGAACAACGGCGGCAACGCGATGGTCACCAATCTCCAGGAACTTCTCTTCCGCAAAGCGCCGGGTTCGTCGTACTCCCGGCCTTTGGACGCCGCGGCGGTGGCGCGCGGCCTAGGAGCGAGAGCGGCCATGGTATCCACACTTCCGGAGTTCGACCAAGCTCTGGCCACAGCCCTCCAGCAGGGTTCCCCTTGGCTCATCGACGCGCGCGTCGATCGCGACGAGATCGCGTGGTCCCTGCGCGGACGTGCCGAAGTTCTTCGAGGCACGGAGAAATGAATCCAGCTCATACTTGACCATGTCAAGGTGATGCAGATCAATTCTCGAACTGCACACTCTCGAGATGCCGCAAGTCAGCAGCGCTCATTGACGCTCATCGGGGCCCGCGCTCAGCCGTTCACGTGGCGGCGGTCCAACGCCGCGGAGGCAGCGCTGCAGGCCGAGCAACGCAGGCCACATCGTCAAGGCGATCGCCGTCCTGACAGGGCGAATGCGTCGGCCTGGTTCTGGTCGGAGAGTTTGCGGGCGATGCCGCCGTAGGCGTCAACGGTGTCGGGAGGCAGGGGTGTGGGGTCGGGACGCCAGTGCGTTAGGGGGACGACTCCGGGCTTGAGGAGTTCGAGGCTGTTGAAGAAGGCGCGGAAGGTCACCGCCGGGGGAGTGGCTGGGAGACGCCTGGGAGACGATCATGCGGTATCGGGCGTTTGGGCACGGGGATTGAGTGCGCCGAGAACGGGACCGTTTCGGCCGTGACCTAGAGAAACACAGGTCATGGCCTTGCCTTCCAAGATCTTCACCACCTTCGAGGGCACCTCGGAGATCCAGCGCCTGGTCATCGGCCGCACCCTCACCGGCCTCCCCGTCAGATAACAGCCGACCCGCACCGATAACCAGAAGTTGCAGGACGGGTCACATCGGCTGTGGACCTTGGGGACGAACTCCCGGACGGACCCGTGAGGAGGATCGACCGCGCTATCCGCGGCTTGCGCAGGAGGCCCGCCACATCAGGGCGCCTGTCGCTGACTTCGGTCCCAGGTCAGGAATCGGTAGTGCAGCCCGGTCGACGATTCTTGCCACGGCCCAACGGAGTGTGGCGGGCGTCCCGGGTCCGGCGCGTAGGTGTCTCCGGTGAAGGACTCGCGGATCTCGGTGACCACGATCTGGTCCGCGAACGGCAGGGCCGCCCGGTACACGGACGCGCCGCCGATCACCCATACGTCCCCGGCCGCCGCGGCGAACGCCTGTGGCAGGGCGTGGAAGGTCTCTACGCCCTCCTGCGGGGTGCGTGACAACACGAGGTTGCGTCTGTTGGGCAGTGGCCGGAAGCGCGGAGGCAGCGATTCCCAGGTGCGGCGGCCCATGAGTACGGTCGCCCCCGTCGTCAGGGAGCGGAAGTGCTTCAGGTCCTCGGGCAGGTGCCAGGGCAGTGTGCCGTCGCGGCCGATCACGCCGTTGGCCGATTGCGCCCAGATGAGCCCGATCACACCGCCACCGGTGCCTTGATGGCGGGGTGGGGGTCGTAGCCGTTGAGGGTGAAGTGATCGTAGGTGTAGTCGAACAGGCTGTCGGCCGGCTTGAGGGTCAGGGTCGGGAAAGGCCGGGCCTGGCGTGCGAGCTGCATGCGGACTTGGTCCTGGTGGTTGTCATAGATGTGGCAGTCGCCTCCGGTCCAGACGAAGTCACCGACGTCGAGGCCCACCTGCTCGGAGATCATGTGCGTCAGCAGCGCGTAGCCGGCGATGTTGAACGGCACGCCGAGGAACAGGTCCGCGCTGCGCTGGTACAGCTGGCAGGACAGCTCGCCGCCGGCGACGTAGAACTGGAAGAACGCGTGGCAGGGCGGCAGCGCCATCCGCGGGATGTCGGCGACGTTCCACGCGGACACGATGATCCGCCGGGAGTCGGGGTCCTCGCGCAGCGTGCGCAGCACTTCGCTGATCTGGTCGATGTGCCCGCCGTCCGGGGTCGGCCATGACCGCCACTGCACGCCATAGACCGGGCCGAGATCACCGTCGGTTCCCGCCCACTCGTCCCAGATCGTGACGCCGTTCTCTCGCAGCCACGCCACGTTCGCATCGCCGCGCAGGAACCACAGCAGTTCGTAGGCGATCGAGCGGAAATGGACCTTCTTCGTCGTGATCAGCGGGAAGCCGTCGGACAGCCGGTAGCGCAGCTGATGACCGAAGATCGACCGCGTACCCGTGCCGGTGCGGTCCTGCTTGCGGGCGCCCGTGTCGAGCACGTGGCGCAGCAGGTCTTCGTACTGCGTATCGGGCATGCGGCAAGTCTAGAAGCGCGGTTCCTGCCCGCCCGCCCCCGGGCTTGCGCTGACCTTCCCACACC
>NZ_SMJX01000430.1 GCF_004348535.1 Actinomadura sp. KC216 | reverse complement strand
GCTCTGGTGGGACGGCGATGGCGGGCATGTTGCCGAATACGCGCCACACGTGGACGGGACGGTCTGATGGGCCCGCGTCGCGGACTACCATCGGGGCCGTGGTGCGGGAAAACGACACCCGCCGTCCTCAGGCGGCCGGTTCCGTGATCGGCGGCGCGGCTCCGGGCGGCTCCGGGTCGGGCACGGCGTGAGGACGGTGAAGCGCGCGGTCGCGCTGGCCGCTCTGCTGCCCTGCTTCGCGATGGCGGCACCCACCACCCTGGCGTCTCCCGCCACGGCGCAGGCACGGCAGGCCCCCGGGGCCGCCGCGCTGGCGCAGCAGAAGGCCCCGGTGGGGCTCGCGCTCTCCAAGATCGACCCGAAGCCCGTCCGGGCGAACTCGCGGATCGAGATCTCGGGGCTCGCCAGGAACCGCACGGACGACCAGCTCGCCGGGCTGACCATGCGGCTGCGCTACAGCCCGCAGCCCGTCACCAGCCGCAGCCAGCTCGACCAGTTCTCGTCCGGCCAGCCCGGCCTGCTGCCCGCCGTCGCCCCGCAGCAGCTGCCGCTCACGGGCATCGTCCAGCCCGGCAAGACGCAGTCCTGGACGTTCAAGACCACCACCAAGGCGCTGCAGTTGCGCGCCCCGGGCGCGACGCCCGGCGTCTATCCGGTGGGCGTCGAGGTGGTGAACTCCGCGCAGCAGGTCGTCGGCGGGCTGATGACGTTCCTGACCTTCATGCCGAAGGACCCGCGGTTCCAGCCGGTGGCGGTCAGCTGGGTCTGGCCGCTGATCGACCGGATGCACCGCACCAGCGACCGGACGTTCTTCGACGACCAGCTCACCAAGGAGATGTCGCGCGACGGGCGGCTCGGCAAGCTCGTCAACGCCGCCGCCGCGGGCACGACACCGATCACGTGGGCGATCGACCCGGCGCTGCTGGACGACGTCCAGCAGATGGCGTCCGGCGAGTACACAGTGCGCCCGTTCGGCGGGAAGGCGACCAAGAAGGAGAAGAGCACGGTCGCGGCGTCCTGGATGGCGGCGCTGAAGAGCGCCGCGAAGGGCGACCCCTACTTCACCGTCCCGTACGGCGACCCGGACGTCGTCGCGCTCGTCCGGCACAAGACGACGCGCGACATCGGCGTCGCCTACGACGAGCGGAACACCGGCATCGTGCCGAAGGTCCTCGGACGCCCGGCGGACGCGCAGATCGCCTGGCCGGCGTACGGCGCCGCGGGCCCCGGCACGCTCGGGCAGTTCGCCGAGCACGCCCTGAAGGACGGCGGGTCGTTCCTGATGAGGAGCTCGCAGTTCGAGGACCCGGCGACGGCCTGGACGCCGCCGAACGCCACCACGACACTCCAGACCAGCGAGGGCGAGCGCACGGCCCTCCTGTACGACGACAAGCTCAACCAGATCGTCAGCAAGGGGACGTCGACCGCGGCCGGGGCCGCCCTGGCCGAGCAGCGCTTCCTCGCCGAGACCGCGATGATCGCGGCGGAGACGCCGAACCTGCGGCGCACCGTCGTCGTCGCGCCGGAGCGGAACTGGAACCCCGCACCCGGCCTCGCCGAGAAGCTCCTGACCTACACCAAGGACGCGCCCTGGCTGCGGGAAGTGCCGCTCAGCAAGATCGAGTCCGCGCAGCCGCAGGGCAGGCTCTTCAAGGGCTACAAGGAGGACTACGAGGCGTTCGAACTCAGCGACGCGCACCTCAGGCAGACGCGGGAGATCGCCCAGGAGGCGGCGCGGTTCCGGGCGATCATGACGGGGGAGATCACGATCTCCTACGAGCGCTCCCTGCTGCGCCTCCAGTCGGTCGCCTGGCGGACGATGCCCGGCCGCGCCAAGGCGGCCCGCCGGGAGCTCGCGCGAGAACTCGACGACGACATGGACAGCGTCCGCATCGTCACCACCAAGAACAAACGGGTGCTGATGGGCGGCAGCTCGGGCAAGCTGCCGGTGCTCATCGAGAACACGCTGGAGAACCAGTCCGTCAGGGTCCGCCTCGTCGCGGTCCCGACGTCGGAAAGCCGCGCGAAGCTGCGGCTCGGGGCGCTCGACCCCGACGAGGCGGTGATCAACCTGCGGCCCGGGGAGCGCGCCCAGCGCTGGATCCCGGCGAAGGCGGCCGGGAACGGCAACTTCCATGTGCGCCTGGAACTGATGATCCCGGACTCGGGCGGCCGGACGTTCGGGGACGGCGAGACCATCACCGTCCGGACCACCGGGTACGGGCGGCTCGCCCTGCTCATCACCGGCGGCGGACTTGCCGTACTCTTCGTGGGCGTCGGAGTGCGGGCCATCAGAGCAAGGCGCCGCCGGAAAGCGGAGGCAGGCGGTGACGGGTCGACCGAGACGGGATCGCTGGGGACGGCGCAACAAGGGAACGGGTACGCCGGCCCCGGGTTCCCAGGGTCCGGCTCCGGATTCTCAGGCCCCGCGTCCGGATACGCAGAACCCGGCTCCGGGCCCTCAGGCCCCGCCACCGGGCTCTCAAGTCCCGCCACCGGGCCATCAGGTCCCGCCACCGGGTTCCCGAGCCCCTCATCCGGGTTCCCAGAACCAGGGTTCCCAGAGCCCGGGCTACCCGACACAGAACCGCCCTCAGGGCCAAGGCACTCCCCAGGCACCGGGCTACCCGGCGCAGGGCCAACCCCAGGGGCAGGGCAACCCCCCCGGGCAGGGCTATCCGACCCCACGCAATCCTCAGCCGGAGGGACGGGGCCACTACCCGTCACAGAGTCACCCGGCGCAGGGCTATCCCCAGGGCAGGGGATATCCCCCGGGCCAGACCCCTCCACCGCCCCAGGGCTATCCGGGACGGGGGCCGCAGGGTCCTCCGCCGCCGCAGAACCCGGCGGGGCATCCGAACAGGCCCCCGACGGGACGGCCAACGGCGGCGGGACCGGGACCGGCGGGGCATCCGAACAGGCCCCCGACGGGACGGCCAACGGCGGCGGGACCGGGACCGGCGGGGAACCGTCCGCCTGGCGCTGGGAACGTCGCAGCCGAGACGGCGATTGACATCCCCGCACCCGGCGGCGGACCAGGCGCGGGCGGCGGACCGGCCCCCTTCCCCCGGCCCGTCGCCGGGCCGGGCCCCGGCGGCGCCGAAACGGTAGTGGACGCCGCCCCGGGCACCGGCGAAAGCCCAGGCGAGAAAGGCGGCCCCTCTGGCGGCTCCGGGGGTTCCGGCGGCATCCTGCGGTCGGGCGCGATCATGGCGGTGGGGACGCTCGCGTCCCGCGTCACCGGCTTCCTGCGCACCGCGGTCATCGTCGCCGCGCTCGGCACCGGCCTGCTCGCCAACGCCTACAACACCGCCAACACGATCCCGAACCAGATCTACGACCTGCTGCTCGGCGGCATCCTGACCAGCGTCGTCGTCCCGCTGCTGGTGCGCGCCAAGGAACGCGACCGCGCCTACGGCGAGCGGTACGAGCAGCGCGTGTTCACCCTCGCGGTGATCGGCCTCGGCGTGCTCACCGTCCTGGCGATCTTCGCCGCGCCGCTGTTCATCGATGTCCTCGCGGGCAGCTACACCGGCGACCAGCGGAAGGTCGCCATCCTCTTCGCGCAGTTCTTCCTGCCGCAGATCTTCTTCTACGGCGTCGGCGCGTTCGCCGGGGCGATCCTCAACACGCGCGGCAGCTTCGGCGCGCCGATGTGGGCGCCGGTGCTGAACAACCTCGTCGTGATCGCGGTCGGCGGCGCGTTCCTGGCGGTCACGACGGGACGGGTCGACCCGTCCAACATCTCCGACGGCCAGATGATGCTGCTGTCCATCGGCACCACCGGCGGGATCGTCCTGCAGACGCTGGCGCTGTGGCCGTCCCTGCGCCGCGCCGGGTTCCGGTGGCGGCCCCGCCTCGACTTCCAGCGCGGCGAGATCGGCGAAGTCGCCCGGATGGCCGGCTGGACACTCCTCTACGTCGTCGCGACCCAGGCCGGGTTCGCCGTCGTCACCGCGCTCGCCAACCGGGCCGGGAACCTCGCCGTCGACGAAGGGCTCGGCGAGGGCTACGGCTACACGCCGTACTTCAACGCCTACCAGCTCTTCCAGCTGCCCTACGCGATCGTCGGCGTCTCGGTGATCACCGCGCTGCTGCCGCGGATGAGCCGGTTCGCGGCCGAGGGCAAGACCGCCGACGTGCGCGCCGCGTTCTCCAGCGGGCTCCGGCTCTCCTCGGTGATCATCATGCCGGCGGCGGCGCTGATGCTGGTGCTCGGCCCGGAGATCACGACGGTGCTGTTCGCGCACGGGAACACCTCGTCCGAGGACGCCCTGGTCATCGCGCGCGTCATGCAGATGTTCGCGATCGCGCTCGTGCCGTTCTCCACGTACCAGCTGATGCTGCGGGTCTTCTACGCCCACGGGGACACGCGGACGCCCGCGCTGATCGGGCTCGTGTCCGTCACGTCCAACATCATCATGGCGTTCACCGCCTACAGCGTCCTCGGCGTCAAGTGGATCGTGGTCGGCATCGCGGCCGGTTTCGCGGTCACGAACACGGTCGGCGCCCTCACCTGCTGGCTGGTGCTGCGCCGCAAGCTCGGCGGCATCGACGGCCGCCGCATCGTCGGCGGGCACCTGAAGCTGCTCGTCGCGATCTGGCCGCTGGTCGGGTTCGCCTACGCCACGCACACCGTCGCGGACGCGGTCGGCGACACCGGCACGCTCCTGCCCGCGCTGTTCACCCTGGTGGTCGGCTCCGCCGGCGGCGGCCTGCTGTACCTCGTCTTCGCCAAGCTGATGCGGGTGGACGAGGTCCAGGCCGTGATCGCCACCTTCGCCCGCAAACTCCCCGGCCGCTGAGCCCGCGCGCCCACTGTGCGGGCCAGGGGAAGTAAAGAGACAAAGTAAAAAGGACGCGCGCCGATAAGGAGGCCACTGGAAGGAGTAGCCACTACCATGTGGGGGACTACGGCTTGCGGGGCGACACCCTGGGGAACGCAAAGAGGAGGGTCGGAGGCGTAAGCTGCCACGCCACGAACATGGGATCTGACCACCTGTGCAGGACGTTGCCGTGAGCACGTCAGTCATCGAGCCCGGCACCCGTCTCGCCGGTCGCTACCGCCTCGAAAAGCGCATCAGCGACTCGGGCGGATCGTCGCTCTGGAAGGCCATCGACGAGATCCTCGCGCGGGCCGTCGCCGTCCGCACCTTCGACCCCGAGTTCCCCCGGATCGCCGAGGTCGTCACGTCCGCCCGCGCCGCCAGCCGGCTGACCGACCCGCGGCTCACCCAGGTGTTCGACGCCGACGACAGCGGCGAGAGCGCCTACGTCGTCAGCGAATGGGTCGTCGGCGAGACCCTGGAGGGGATGCTCGCCAAGGCGCCGCTCGAACCCGGCCGCGCCGCGACCCTGCTGTACGAGGCGTCCGAGGCGATCGCCGCCGCGCACGCCGCCGGGCTGGCCCACCTCTGCCTCGCGCCCCGCGACCTCGTCTGGACGACCGGCGGCACCGTCAAGATCCTCGGCATCGCGACCGACGCCGTCCTCGGCGACAAGTACGCCGACGACCCCGCGGGCGAGGACGTCCGCGGCCTCGGCCGGATGCTGTACGCCGCCCTCACCGCGCACTGGCCAGGCGACGAGGCCCTATCCGACCTTCCCGCCGCGCCCACCGCAGGCGGCGAGGGCGTCCCGCACGCGCCCCGCCAGGTCCAGGCCGGGATCTCGCACGCGATCGACGCGATCGTGTGCCGCTGCCTCGGCATCGGGCAGGCCGAGCCGCTCGCGTCCCCCGCCGACCTGGCCAGGGCGCTGCGCGGCGTGCCCCGCACCCCGCTGCCGCTGTTCGCCGGTCTCGGC
>NZ_SMJX01000042.1 GCF_004348535.1 Actinomadura sp. KC216 | reverse complement strand
GGGCGGCACACCCCGAGAGAGCCAAACTTCGGCAGGCACATCACGAGCCAACCCACCCAGCGTCCTACGGCACGCTACGGGCAGCTACCCCGAACACGAACCGAACCCAATACAAGTCGGCACATCACGGACTTCACCGAACCCGGTGGACTCCACATCGAGGACGGTGATGCTCTCGCCGGTCAGCCGCGCGGTGAGCGGCGCGCCTAGCCCACGGGCGCCTTCGATGGCCCAGGTAGCCTGCGGCCATGCGGCGGCGAAGCGCCGCAGCTGCCGGTATCCGACCTTGCTGACCGGGACGCGCACAGTGCCCAAGGGCTGCATTCGAGCATCAACGGCCACCGCGGTCCACGATGCCCTTGTGCGGATCCACGGCGATGACGACCTGGCCGGTGTCGAGTTGGACGGAAGACGGCTGTCATGGTGCTCCTCGAAGGTCCGGGTGGGGGAAGACCGGCCAGGAGGGCAAACCAACTTCCGGCGGTGCAGATCTCTCTGGAGCCGCTCTCGTCGGCGGCTGTGGCCGGCACGTACGCCGTTAATGAGCCAGCCCGGGGGCGGCAGGTGTAACTCGGCGATCCTGGCCACGGCTTTGTTGATCTTGGCTGCGGACCGCGATCAACGCAACCGATCGAACAAGTTGGATACCTCTCTGCTTGCCGCCGCTTAACACAGCGAGGTGCCATTAACTGGACAGACCCGTAGGCTTGTGCGATGCCGCCCTTCGGTGGGAGACGTATTCACCGTCGTACGGCAGAATCGGAACGGCCGGGCGACCTTGCCGATTGTCATCCCCACGTCGGCGATCATGGTGCTTGTCGGGTGGGCTTCCTCGTGATCGTCTCGTGCGTTTGAAAGGATCTAGGTTGGAGCTTCAAGATGCCGAGGCGTACGTCAGGCAAGTCACCCGCAGAATGTCGACAAAGGATGCGCTGGCGTGGCTCAGTGAGGAACGCGCCGTGTCTCGGCCGATCCACCTGCCGAACCTGTTGGCTTCGTTGCTGACGATCGAGGATCAGGCGTCGACGGCCGATGTCCAAGCGCTGGCTGGCCGGGTGATTCGGCAGGTCTGCCGGGCCGAGGTGGTGTCGGAGCTCGATCCGAGTCAGGAGCTTCTCGGGCTGGACGAGATCTTGCGGCCGGCGCAGTACAGGGCCGCCCTCAACGCGCTGGCCAGTAGGACCGCGACTCGGACCCTAGCGAGCGTGACGCTTGCCGCCGTCATTGCTGCGCAAGAGGACGACTGTAACGTCGTGACCGCGCTCTGTGTAGCAGCAGGTTTGTCCTACCGGGATCTGCGGGCCAGGGTCCGCGATGTGTCGGTTCCCATCGACCTACGCGGCAAGTGGAAGAACGACCAGTTGAAGGCGGTGTTCGACGTCATCGACGCGGTCATCACCGGTCGAGTGACGGCGAGCAGTCCGGCTGCTCAGCCGGCCCGGCCAGTTGAACACCTGCTGCCTGACGTCGACGAAGAGCCGGGACGGGAGCGCGGCTGGGCCTTGGTTGAGCAGATGCGGGTCCACGGTGTCCCGTATGAGCTTCTGCTGACCCAGCGAGCGGTTGGCAGTGCATGGGTTGCTCACAGAAGCAGCACGGGCAAGAAGGTGCAAGCCGCCGTAACGACCTCGCTGTGCCAGTTGCTTGACGAGCGGTCGGTGCCCTACCACCGGCTCTCGATGAACGCGGCGTCCCGGGAGTTGTTGACGCGAGTGGGTGCCAACTCCCTCGCTGCGGCGGAGGACGGACGCAACGAGGGCGGGCAACTCGCCGTGCTGGTGGAGTCAGCGACGCTGACGCACGCGGTCGCCGTCTCGGTCGCACGCGACGGTGGAACGGCCAGGAAGAGCGGAGCTAGGCTTGGCACGCTGCCGACGCGCCTCGGCATCGCCTGCAGTGTGGTGTTGGTGGGACCGGGATGGGCGGAACGGAACACCACGGCCGAACTCGTTCGTCCGTTTTATGGGCGAATCTACACGGAGCGGACAGTCCCTGAGTTGGCGGACGCTCTCAGCGCGATGGTCGCGTCCGGAGAAAGTGTCATACCTACCGGGCAGAATAGCGATGCACAGCCCGCCGCATCAGGTGACGATCCACTGGAGGCCCGCTAATGAGTCCGCTGACCCAGCACGCCCGGCGGGAGGTCGTTGCCGCAGCGAAGGCGGCGGTCACCGACCAAAGCGAGCGCAGACCGTTTGAGTGGCGCGGCGAGAAAATTATGCTGCCAGTGGTCGCCGTCCCGGTAGGGCATGTACTGCTCAACCACCGTACGCACCGCGTCCGCGCCCAGGTCGAGAGCCTCGGGGCTGGCGGTGTCATCATCGAGACCAATCCGCACAGCGACGAGGCGCAGCGGCTGCTGGCTGACCTCATTCGGCAGACCAGCGGATACGACGAGGTCAAAGCCCTGATCCGCCATGAGAAGCAACGCGAGCCAGGGCTAATCACGCATGAGGGAGTGCTGGTCAACGCCAACACCCGGGCGGTCGCGCTGCGGGACCTGCGTAAGGAGTTTCCGTACGAAAAGGCCTATTCATTCATAAAGGTCCAGGTGCTGCCGGATAACGCCGACAGCACGGAGATCATGCAGCTCGAGTTCAACTTCCAGATGCGTCTGAACTACCAGCAGCCGTACTCATTTACGAATCAGCTGCTGTTCATCAAGGACCTGCTGGACTCCGGGCTCAAACCGGACGAAATCGGCGTGCAGATGAAGCCGCACTACGATCCGACATCGTCGAAGGATCGACGTGCAGCAGCCGATGAGGTCGAGGCCGAGGACCGGCTTCGGCAGATCATCGAGGAATTGATCGCAGCAAGCAATGGAGCGCTGCGCTGGCCGGACTTCGACGGCGACCGGCAGAGGCTTATCGAGATCGACGAGTCGTACCGGACGATGGTGGCGCGCAAGGGGCCAGATGCAGCGCGCCGCGTCAAGCAGGCGAAACTCGCCGGCCTCCTCGCGGGGTTGGAGTACCGCCGAGTACGGCACATTGATGAGTCGTATCTGGACAGCTACGTGCTCCCGGCGTTCGAGGAAGAGCCGAACCTACGCGCTGCCGCGAAGGCCCTGGCGATTGGACAACAGGTGGCTCCCCACGCGGACCTGGGAGGGCTTTCCATCCTCGATGATCTCGACGAGGACCCGCCTGTTGACCACCATGGTGAGGTCACTCTTCAGCCGCTGTTTGACGTGCTCGTCCGCCACGGCAAGGTTGACGATGACACCGACTGGGATACACAGGTAGAGGTGCCAACCGACGAGGGCACCACGAAATTGCCGAAGAACACATTCTTCGACGCGGTCAAGGCTGCTATGCAGACGGCGGCCGACAGCAAAGCGCAAGATGATCAGGGCCAGAACGCCCTGGACGCCCCACGGCGACAGTTGAACGCTGCTGGCGCCGCATGCGACCGAGTACGCCGTGCGTACGACGAGCTTGAGGACGACGGCGATCAGCCGGACCCGGCGGCGCTCGAACAGGCCCTTGAAGCCTACCTGCGCTCGCACGACGAGCTACTGCACTACCTGGCAGAACGCGGGTTCGCCGCCGCGGAGAATCGACTGTGACCGACGGCCCCGCCATCTCGCTCGACTTCGACCCAGCGGCGAATGTAGTCCTCGCCCAGAAGGTCGGCGCCGTACCGGCCGTGTTCTGGGGCCAACTGCGGGTCGAGTGGGGATACGACGGCGACCCTGCGCGCTCCGTCCGGGTGCCGCTCGAAAGATTCCGCGAAAACATCGGCTGGCTGGGTCCGGCTTGCCGCCGCTACAACGTCGCCATCGCATGGGAGCCTGCCGCCGAAGCGATCATCTCCACGATCAAGCGGGAGCGTAGGCAGCTCGAACATGCGCGCCGCGAGGTCAACACACGGATATCCGAAAATGACTTGCAGCGCAGGCTTGACGGCAGCCGCTTCGCGAGGCCACTCAAGCCGTTCCAGCTTCGCGACGCCGCCAAATTGCTCGGTCTCGCGCACGGCGCGAACTTCTCTGTGCCCGGCGCTGGCAAAACAACCGTGGCATACGCCGTCTACGAAGCAGAGCGCCACGCCGGAAGGATCGAGCAGCTCCTGGTCGTAGCCCCGCTTTCGGCGTTCGACGCCTGGCAGACCGAAGTCGAGGAGTGCTTCACGCCGGGCCGGGCACCACTCGTCAAGGTGTTCGGGACACCCGACAGCCGGGACGCCGAGATCCTGCTGGTCAACTATCACCGCTTGGCGGCAAACCTCAAAGATCTTACAAAGTGGGTCCGGAAACGGCCGACCTTGGTGTTGCTCGACGAGGCACACCGGATGAAGGCGGGCCGTGTCGGCCAGCACGGCAGCGCGTGTCTCGACCTTGCGTTCTCCGCCTCCCGGCGGGATGTTCTGACTGGAACTCCCGCCCCGCAGTCGGTGCAGGACTTCGTCGCCCTGTACGAGTTTCTATGGCCAGGACAGGCACGGCGGATCCTTCCGGCCGAGGCGTTGACGACGAATCCTCAGCCGGACGCGCTCCACGCAACCAACCGGGCCATCCGGCCGCTCTTCGTGCGCACGACGAAGAAGGAGTTGGAGCTGCCGCCGCCTTCTCTGCGACGAGTCGTGGTCCCCTTGAGCGGTCTGCAGCGCGAGATCTACTCAAGTCTCCGCGATCGCTATGCCGGCATGCTGCGCATGTCAATGAACGACCGCGTTGAGCTGGCGCGCATGGGCACCATAGTCATGTACCTGCTCGAGGCCGCGAGCAACCCTCAGCTGCTCGCGGTCGGATCACGTGACCTGCCCGGCGAGTTCGCCCATCCACCGTTGCCGGTCGAGCCCGGGAGCCGATTGTGGGAGATGATCGTCGGCTACGGCCGCTATGAGACACCCCCCAAGTTTGCCCGCCTGCGGGAGATCATCGCTCAGAACGTTGCCGATCCAGCCGGTCCCCGCAAGACTCTGGTGTGGTCGAACTTCGTCTCGAACTTGGAAGGCCTGAAACGGTGGCTGGCCGAGTACCAGCCCGCCATTATCCATGGCGGAATTCCATCCATCACGAGCGCGCCGAACGCGACCATCACCCGCGAGTCGGAGCTGCGGCGCTTCCGGAAGGATGACGAATGCAAGGTACTGCTGGCCAACCCGGCGGCAATGAGTGAGGGCGTCAGCCTTCACCACGACTGCCATGACGCGGTCTACTTCGATAGGACCTTCAACGCTGGCCACTACCTGCAGAGCATCGACCGCATCCATCGGCTCGGTATGGATCCAAACCAGCGCACGACGCTACTCTTCATGATCACGAGTGACACCGTCGATCAGGTCGTCGACACCCGGATCCGGGACAAGGCTACTAACCTTGCCCGCGCCTTGGATGACAAGGAACTTGTACGGATGTCCTTGCCCGACGACGAGGACTACGGACCACCGATCGAGACCGATGCGGACATGGCCGCGCTGCTTGCCCATATCAACGGCCAGGAACAGTGAGCAACGGTGCCGCCCGAGCCGCTACCAGTCCATCCGAGTCACCGTCATCTCCAGGCGGCCTTCTATGTCGCGCGGCTACTCAAACGGGACGGCGAGCCCCGGCACGCCCTTGACAGGAGCTACCGGAGCCTCGCAACGGGCGCACTGCACGACCACCGCAGTCTCGCCGAGGGTGAACGCTTGCTCGCCCGCGCGGGCTTGCTAACAACTCAGGGACACCTCGTCATCCCTGCCGATGATCTGTTGGCCATGGCCCGGCTGCCGGTGGACACGTTTGTAGAGGCTCTACTTTTCAAGATTCTGACTGACCAGCGCGAGGCGTGGCTGGCTCAGATGGCGACAACCGACGAGGTCCGCTGGGAACTCGTGCCGTACGACGTCGCCATGGCGCTTGCCTCGACCTTCGAGGATGTGCGTGAACGCGACGCGTTGCTGCTTGCCGCAGCCCGGGAGGTTGATCTTCAAGTGTTGCAGGAGTTCGGGGACGAAGGTGAGCAGGCGGTACTCGAGGCATGCCGGACCCATCTGCGCAACGCGGGCATGAAGCACATGCTCCCCGATGTAGCCCAGGTCAGCTTGATCGACGACACGTTGGGCTACGACATCGCCAGTCCCGACGCCGCTGGCCAACGTCACCGGCTCGAGGTCAAGGCGACCTCGGCACCACCAGGCTGGGTCGAGTTCTTCATCAGCCGGAACGAGGCCACTGTCGCCCAATGTGATCCGCGCTGGTCGCTGGTGGTCACCCGGCGGGACCATGATCCCACCATCCGTGAACCGGTCATGCGGGTCGCCGGATGGCTCACCCACAGCGACTTCGCCGCGGCACTTCCCGCAGACCCGCCTGTAGACGGAGGCCAGCTTCGAGGCCGCTGGGCGTCATGTCGGATCACGATCAGTGCCCAATGTCTGCGGCCTGGTCTGCCGCTGAGAAAACCGAATGAACCGGCTGAACCAGCAGGCCGTTGACTCCCGATCGGGCAAACAGCGCTGTAACATGATCGGTTGTCCGGGTACACGACACGCGTTCCTGCACCTGCACGTATGTGAAACACGCGCACTGACGGTTGAATGAGCGAACATAGGACAATGACCGCGATGACGGCCCCAACGACCGACCCGCCAACGTCGGTCCCGTCCTCGCCGGAGCATGAACCACTTCGCAGCCCTCTCGGCGGGCTCGACTACCTGAAGGTCAGTACGGAAGCGCGAGCCGAAAGCCGCAACCGGGAAATCCATCTTCCCCCGGTCAGTACCTATCGCTGGTGGGCCCGGCGGACCAGCGCTGTCAATGGTGCGGTCATCGAGGCGTTCAACGACATGATGCCTGGCCGGCTCCTCGTGGCTGACATGTTCGCTGGCGGTGGTGTGATCCCGCTGGCAGCCGTCGCGAGAGGTCATCAGGTTTACGCTCAGGACCTCAACCCCTGGCCGGCCGCCGGACTCACAGCAATGCTCGGTCTACCCGCGCCGGAGAAACTTCGCGAGGCGGCGTCGACGATTGAGCAGTGGGTCCACACCGAGGTCGAAGCCGCCTACGGGACAACCCTCACCGATGGCACCAGAGGAGTCGTCTCCCACACGATCCGGGTGGCAACGGGCGAATGCACCGGTTGCGGCAGGCGGGCGCGCATGTTCCCCCACGCGCTCGTTTCCCTGCGTGTCCGCAAAGAGAGCCGAAATCCCGACGCGTGGATGGCATGTCGGCGTGGCCATCTCTTCTCGGCCAAGTCCGACAAACGTCGACGCTGTCCGACTTGCCACGTCCTCGTCGAGCCGACAGCCACCTACACGCCGAAGCGAACGATCACCTGCGAATGCGGTAAGGCAGACCGCCTCGCCGATCGCGCTAAGACCTGGCGATGGGAAATCATCCTCGTCGATCGATCCAGCCGCACCGCCCGTGAAGTCGACATTCCGACCGACGCCGAACGGGAGAAGGCTGACTCGGGTGAGTGGAGGCCGGTTCAGGATCTGGGACCAGTTCCGCCCGGCCAAGAAACAAGCGTGCTCATCCGTCACGGTTTCCGGCGCTGGCAGGACCTGTACCCGGACCGGCAGCGACACATGCTGGAGCGAATGCTCAAACTGGCAGGCAGTTGCTCCAATGATCCCGCAGTCGTGCGTGCGACAGAACTGGCCGTCGTCGGCAGCGCAGAAATGGCCGGGCACCTATCGCGATGGGACCGGTTCTACCTCAAGAGCTTTGAATCGATGGCAGGCCATCGATTCAACCTCACGACCCTCGCCGTCGAGCCCAACGTCTGGGGCGGCGTTGGCCGCGGCCGCGGAACCGTCCTGCGACGCCTCAACCAACTCGTCAAATCCGCGGCCTGGCTCCATGAGAAAACCGGCCGTGAGTTGCACGTCCAAGGCCCCCTCATTAGCAACACACCGGTCGAGGCCATGAACGCGTGGGACGTTCGGGTTGTCGAGGGCAGCAGCGAGCAGATGGTCCTGCCATCGGACTCGGTTCATCTGGTGCTGACCGATCCGCCGTATCACGACGATGTCCAGTACGCAGAACTGTCCGGCCCTTTGCGCGCATGGGCTCGCCTCGCGAACGAGAAACTCACCAACGAGACACTCACCGGCGAAGCCGTGGTCAACAGCGCCACCGGCCAACTCGTTGACGACGGTGCCTACGAGGCACTGCTCGGCCGCATCTTCAAAGAGGCTCGCCGGACACTTCGACCGGACGGACACCTCATCTTCAGCTACGCCAACCGAAGCCCACGCGCCTGGGCCGCCGTCTTTGGCGCGCTGCAAAGCGCCGGCCTGCGCGCCGTGGGCTGCGAGATGGTGCACAGTGAAAACGAAACCGACCACGCAAAGCGCGGCGTACGGGCCTGCACCCTCGACCTCATACTCGACCTCGTTCCGGCCGGACCGTCGGTCGTCAAGCAGCACCGGCCGCATCCCGCTCCAGACATCCCGCTAACTGACGAACGACGGTTTCTCAGCGTCGTCGCCGACCTGTTCCTGCAGGTTGGCGATCTCAAGGATGGATGGCGCCACGAGGTCCACAAGACGCTGTCAGAGCATCCCTTCATTACGCCCCCGACGGAGCGCAACGCGAAAGCGCCGCTGGAAACGAAAGAGTAGGAGGACACACCGGCGAGTCTCACTTGATTTTTGCAGCATCAAGTGCGGACTCTGCTCGGTTCTCGAGTGTGGATCCGCTAAATGGTGTGATAGCCACGCTGGACTATCGAGGTGTGCTGAACCCACTGGCAGACTTGATCCGATAGGTGTACCGGCCGGCGGCGGAACGTCGAGAGTCCGCTCTTGGCGATGACGCAATGAGCTCCGGCGAACCGGATCGGTGCGGACGCCGCTTTCTAGCATCGCCCTGACCCGAGGTCTCGCCCGCACCCGCACTCGGGTGGGCACCGCGTTGCGCTGCCCGATCAGCCCTTCAGCTCGCTCGGGCACACCGCAAATCTGACACCAGACCCGGATGTCCTCCGGCGTCAGGGCTGTAACGCCGTGCTCGAGTTTGGAGACCTTCGTGCGATGTCATGCCCTGCTGCACACTGCATCTGTCGCCTGCGCCAACGCCACCGCGGACAGGCCCGTGGCCAGCCGGATCCTACGCAGTTCGTTACCTAGAGCCTTCCTCGCAGCATCAGCAGACGAGGACGGAGAACTGGGCATCACACCGGCAAGGACACGGGTCAGATCACGAAATCGGCGTGATCGACGCCACGTTCCCACAGCGCGGCGAATGCCCCCGCGCACGCCTGCACCGCACGCCGTTCCTCGGCCAGCTGCACGGCCGTGGGTCGGCCGTCCCCATCGAACAGGTTGAACATCACCCTGCGGTCGTCGACCAGCCAGGAATCGTTGCCGGGCAGGAGCGTCCGACCGCCACATCCACCGCACCCGCTCACCGAACTTCAGGGTCTGCACCGTCACCGCGTGCTCGAACATGATGTACTCCGACACCGGCCGCGACACCACCCTCGCCCGCTCCATCACCACTCCCCGCCGCACCGCCGACCCGGCCGCCGCCCAGAACGCGTTTCTCCACCACCGGGTAATGGCCGTCTCCCGCCACCTGAGCTACCGCTCGTCCTCCGTATCGACCGCATACCGGTCCCGCAGCTTCAGATGACGCAAAACCTGGTCGGCACCAGCGAAGAGCTCGACCCAGCCCTCAGGCGTCGGCAGCGGGAGCGTGTGCGCTGTCCAGTTCCTCCAGTCGATCAAGTGCGGCCCGCAGCCGCGGGATCATCCGCGCAGGAAGACGGCCTCGCGTCTCATGCTCGGGAAGACCACCGAACACCCCACCGAGCTCGACGGCCGTTTCGGCCTTCCGCAGCTGCAGGACGATCTCACCACGCTCGATGTCCACCGCGACCGCAGGAGATTGCCATCAACGCTATCGGCGTCCCCGCCGATGAACGCCAGGGCCACTACACCCTCCACCCTTTGTGCAGACTGCACACGCCCACCGGCTCTCCACCGCGACCGCATGAAGGTCAAGAGGATCTTTCGCTTGGCGGAGCTCGCCGCCCACGAGATCGACTGAGACCCTCAGCCCCTGCCCAGCCCCGCCGGGCAGGGGCCCCGGCCATCCAGCCACCTAATCCCGATCAAATCGCACAGAATCATCCAAAAAGGGTGATCGGGTATGAACCGACTATCCAGCACGCATCGCGTCGGGTCGCTGGGGGAAACGGACATTAGAGACTTTTTTGAGAGGGAGCGCGGCCCCTGCCGCGCTCAAAGCCACTAGCGTCACCAGGCCCGCCCGGAGATCCGGGGAGTCCGCGTATCCGGCGGCCGCGCCAAACACCGCAGCGCAAACCGAGCTCAGCACGGTGACAACGCGCCCGAGCCGCTCGCGATCGACACGACCGCCACGGCGGTCAGCGGTGGACATTGGGGGATCGAACTCCTTCAACCCGTCAAGCGTGTTCGGGATTCTATGACGGCCACGGCGCGCAGGCGGTTCCTCCTCCAGATCAGTCAGGCGAGGTCGCAGGCGAAGAATCGTTCTGTTGGCTCGGTGTAGATCGCGGCCGGGACGCTGAACATGGTCAGCGGGACGCCCTGGCCCTCCTTGAGCACCGTGAGGCCCTGCCGCTGGTAGTAGGTCTCCAGTCCGCTCCCAACCTCGAACTGGCCGTACAGCAGCAGGTAGCCGAGCAGGGTGTAGAGCTGGCGGCAGGCGGCGATGAGAGCTGCAGCGATCCTGGCCCCACGGTGGGCGGGATCGACAGCCACGGCCTTGAGCTTGACCACCTTCAGCAGGCCGACCAGCGACTCCATGTCAGGGATGCCGATGTTCGACAGCATCCGCGCTGGCGGCAAGGCCAGCAGCGTGCCAACCACGCCGACTCCCGGGTGTTCAGCGACAAGGACGCACGTCAGCCCAATGACGAGCTCCTCCACTGACCCTTCGCCCTCCGGCGAGGCCGCCACCGCCATCTCATACGTCAGCGCGTCGGGGCCCTCGGCAAGCCCCTTCATCACCGCGGCGCTGAGCCTCCCCTCCGTCACCGCAGCGGCAAGCGCACCGTCCAGGTTGACCCCGCTGCCCGTCAGCGCGATCAGGCGGCGCACGGTCTCGACGTCGTCCGGCCGTGCCGCGCGGA
Organism: Actinomadura sp. KC216; assembly: GCF_004348535.1. Classification (GTDB taxonomy): domain Bacteria; phylum Actinomycetota; class Actinomycetes; order Streptosporangiales; family Streptosporangiaceae; genus Spirillospora. The sequence goes on along the minus strand of NZ_SMJX01000042.1, from coordinate 28,858 downwards.
TCCGTACTCCGCTCGCCAGCACCATCCCCTCTGCCAAACCGGCGGCGGTCAGGACGGTGCCGCCGCGCGCGGGACTCAGCGGAGGACGGGACGGACGACGCCGCCGGGCGGCCTTGTCCTTCTTGGGGTTCGGACTGGAGCGCTTGGCGACCATGCCGGAAGCGTAAAGGTCCCACGCCTCCCGGCGGGGTGAGGTGGCCATCCCCCTGGACCGGGGCCGTGCCCCGGATTCAGCCGCAAGGGGCGCGACGGCATGAGGACCGGGTTCAGTGGTCGGGTGGATGTCGCCCTTGCCGTAAGGGTGCACTCGGATCGCCGACTATGGGCTATCGGGCTCCTCGGTAGGGGGGCGGCCGGGATCTACATCTACCTCTGGGGATCGTTGGGCGAGTTGGTCGGCGATTGGGGTGGCTTGTGGGGCGCCGAGCTTGAGGTAGAGGTCGAGCGCCTGGCCAAGGTGGTGGGTTTGAGTGGCGGGGTCGTCGCGAAGGTCGGCGAGACGGGCCAAGAACGTGTGGATATTGGCGGTTTCGTGCTGGGCGCCGACTTGCTGGGTGAGGGTGAGGGCCGCGTGTAGGTCGGTGTCGGCGTGGTCGAGTTGGCCAAGGTGCAGGTGACTGTTGGCTCGGCCGGTGAGGGCGCGGGCGTGCAGGTAGGGCTCGCGGTGTGCGGCGAAGTAGCTGACGGCTTCGTCGTATTGCTCGATGGCGCGAAGGTGGTCGCCGGTCCGGGCGGCGACCTCGGCTAGGTGGCGGGTCATGAGCGCCACCCCGCGGTGATGGCTGATCTGGTGGTGGATGTCGCGGGCTCGGGTGAATGATTGGGCGGCCAGGTCGAGCTGGCCGCCGATCATGTGTGCTACGCCGAGCATGTCCAGCGCGGAGGCTTCTCCAATCGGGTGGTCGGCTTGGCGTTCTAGGTCGAGGGCCCGTTGGGCGTGGGTGATGGCGGCGGTGTGGGAGCCGCGGTTGTTGTGGTAAGCGGCCAGCCCTTCCAGCATTCGGGCCTGCGCTAGGACGTGCTGGGCGTCTTCGGCGGCGGCCAGCCCGCTGCGGTGGAACTGCTCGAAGTGCGTGTAGTGCTTGCGGTGGGTGAACAGCCCCCACATCGCCTCGGCGATCTCCCACGCGGTGGTGCAGTCGCCGCGGAGGTGTGCGTGGTGGAGCAGAGCGAGCAGGTTGTCGCGCTCGGCCTCTTGCCAGTCCAGTGCCGCGACGGTGTCGGAGAAGTTCTTGACGGGCGGCTGGGTGAAGTACCGGCCCAGGTACCAGCGGTGGGGGTTGATGGTCCGCTGGGCGGCGACCGCGACCTGCAGCATCCGGGTGGTGATGCGGTCGAAGGCGGCATGCCGGTCGGGTTCGGGGTCGGTCGTCTCGGTCGTGTTCAGGGCGTGCTGGCGGGTGAGGTCGTGGTAGCGGTACCGACCCGGCCGGTGCTGGTGGAGGAGATGCGCGTCGGCAAGTGCTTCCAGCAGTTGCTCGGTCTGTGGGTGCTCAAGAGCGGCTGCGGCTGCGGCGAGGTCGACGTCCAGGTCGGGGCCGGGGTGGAGGCTGAGCAGCCGGTACATCCGTTTGGCTGCGTCGTCGGTTAGGGCGTTGTAGGTGGTGGTGAGCGCGGCCGGTACCGAGACGTGGTCGTTCATGGTGGGGTCCATGCCTTCCTGGTCGTGGTGGTCGTCGTGGATGGTGTGGAGTTGGGCCAGACGGGTGTGTTCGTTGTCGAGGCGGATGAGTAGCCGGGCGATGGAGGTGTGGGGATGGGTGGCCAGGTGCGCCGCGCAGGCGGTCAGCGCGAGCGGCAGTCGGCCGCATTGGCCGATCAGGGTTCGTGCGGCGTCCTGGTCGGTGATGCGGTCGGCCGGCGATGCTGTGCAGCAGTTGTAGGGCGCCGGTCTCTTCTAGTGGGTGAAGGTCCAGGTAGCGGGCTCCCTCGACGCGCAGTCCGGGTAGGGTCCGGCGGGTGGTCACCACGACCAGGCTGGAGCCCACGCCGGGCAGTAGTGGCCGGACCTGCGCGGCGGATGCGGCGTTGTCGAGCAGGATGATCAGTTGCCGCGCGGCGGTGACTGATCGAAACAGGGCGCTCTGCTCGTCGACTGCGAGGGGGAGTTGGTCGGGTCCGATGCCCAGGGCGCGCAGGAACCGTTCCAGAATCTCGCCGGGGTGCGCCGGGCGGGTGCCGGAGAACCCGCGCAGGTCGGTGAATAGTTGGCCGTCGCGGTACTGGGGGCGGAGCTGGTGCAGCCACCGCAGTGCCAGGGCGGTTTTGCCGACGCCTCCGGCACCGGTGATCACCACCAGCGTTGGCGTGTCGTGGTGGTCGGTGGTGCAGGGAGTCTGGCTGCTGTCGGGATGGGCGCCTGGTTGGACGTACCGGTTCAGCAGTTCCAGCTCATCGGTGCGATCGGCCCAGCAGGCGGGCGCTGCGCGCAGCTGGGCCGGGACGGGCATCGCGGCCGGATACGGCACGGGCGTGGTGAGGTTCACCCCGCCGTGGACCGTGCCAGCTTGTACTACGGCGTGGACATCGCCGGTGAAGTCGTTGTGATGCCCGGGCCTGGTCATCGCGACTCACCGGGGCGCCATGTTCGCAGGGAGAGCAGAACCGGCGGTCGTCGCGGCACCGGACGGCCGGGCTGGCGCGGTGCGGCCACTAGCTCCGTCCACGCTCGCCGCCCGACCTTGGCCGCTCGCTCCTGCCGTTGCGCGTTGATCGCCGTGCCCCACAGCATCATCAGCAGGTCCTGTGCGCCGTTCTTGATCGCGGCTCGTTGCTGGTAGCGGATGCGGGCCTCGTCCTGGCCTTGGGTAGCGTAGGTTTCGACCATCTCCTGGGTGATGCGGGCGTTGGCGCGATGGATCCGGCGGGCATCCACCATGGTCTGCGCCGTCATGCTGGGCACGGCCTCGCGGGCGCGAGCGATGCTCTTGCGCTCGTCGACCAGGAAACGGGCGACGTCGGGGACATCGCCGTCGGTGACGGCGCCCAGAGCTCGACAGCAACGCTGGATGATCTCGATGAAGGCCTCCGCCATGATCGGCCCGATCTCGGGGAAGTCGCGCCGATGCTGCATTACGGCGAAGGCCTCGTACGCGCCGAGAGCATCACCGTTGACGGCGGTGGTGATGATGTTCTGGCATTGCGCGCGGATGATGCCCTGGCGCGTCGGTCGGGAACTCGGCATACGACATGGCTCCGTTTCGTGGACTGGGCGATGCTCGGCTTTGGCGGCGGCCGATGCTGCCGGTGACGGGTGTTGGAAGCGCCCGCGGGCGAATACCACCGACAGAACGGCGGCGGGGCTGGGCCGTCGTGGCGGCTTGGCCCCCCGGGTTCACCTCCGGGCCCGCTTGTGCCGTGCTCGGCGGGTCAGCGGGGACTGGGATCGGCGCACCGCCGTGGCCAGGTTGGTCACCCAGGCGCGCAGGCGGGTGGAGGCACGGAGCAACGGGTCCGCGCACGACCCCAGCTGGTCGTCGGGGGCTGACAGCAGCAGTTCGATGGCTGGGCTTTGGGAAGCGTCCCGGCGATTCGCGGAAAGCCGGGGTGCCGGGCACAGGTCCGCATGCTGGTCGCCGGTGCGGTATGGGCAGTCGCCGATTTCGGCGGGGTTCCTCATAGTTCTCTCCAAGCGGTGATCAGAATTGGGGCGCGCTGGCTGGGCCGCCGGAAAGCGGCCGACGTGGATGAGGGCGGGGACGGAGCGGCCATCTGGTTTCGGCAAGAGGGACGGCGTTGCGAGTACTCGTTTGGTGGTCCACGTTTGCCCTGGGGGCAGGTGCGGCGCCACGGCCGAGCCGAGGCCGCATGGGCTGGCTCGCCACGGGGCGGGCTGGCGTGCGGCGGCTCACCCGGTCGGGTGCTGGTGTGTCGGTTGGCGGTGGCGGACGCCGGGACCAGCTGTCCGGTGTCGCTGATCGCCGTTGCTCGACACCGCGCCTTCACTGAACTTGATCATCTATTCAGCTTTCTTTCTGGTTGGCGCGGGCGTCGATGCGCCAGTTCGGATCGAGGGCGTCGAGCTTGGCGATGCGGTCGGCCGCCAGCCGCCCGCTCCGGGCGTCTTGGCGTTGCTGCACGAGCCATTTGCGGAAGTCGATGCCTTCGGGGGCCGGGCTGCCGCGTCGGGGAAGGTGACCGTGCTTGTCGACGTAGTCACGGGCGGCCTGGTATTTGCTGTCCCAGCGCGCGTGTGTACTTCGGCGGGTGTGCCAGGCGGGATCGAGGGCGTTGAGTGCTTGCATCCGCTCGGCGCGCAGGCGGCCGGTGCCCACCTGCTTGCGGTGGTTCTGCAACCAGGCCCCCAGCGGGAACCCGTCGTAGTCGCCGTTGGTGGGCACGTCGAGGTTGCCGTGTTCGGTGACGTACTGGGTGGCGATGGCCAGCCCGCGCCGCCAGTCCTCCTGTTTCAACGTCCAGGGCATGTCGATGGCGGCGAGGCGGTCTTCCCGCTCCCGGGCCAAAACGCCGCCGACGCGCAGTCTGCGCTGCACCTCCAGCCAGCGTGGAAGGTCCACGCCCTCGGGAGTGCGGTAGTCGGGGTCCGGGCGCAGGTGCCCATGCTCGGCGTGGAACGCGCGGGCGGTGTCGTAGTGCCGTTCCCAGACCTCCGCGCTGCTGAGGTGCCAGGTCGGATCGATCGCGTCCAGCTCGGCGCGGCGCCGGTCGGCCAGCTTCCCGGCCCGCAGCTCGCGGCGCCGGGTGGTGAGCCAGCGGCTCAGCTGCACGCCGTCGTGCTCCCAGGACTTGGGAACATCACGCAGCGAGTTGTCGTGGGCGGCGGCGAAGGCGCGGGCCGCGGCGACGCCCTTGCGCCAGGACCGATTGATCGGGCTGTCCCACTCCAGCCCGATCTCCTCCAGCAGCTCGATCTGCCGCGAGTCGAGCCGGGCGCGGTGCCGGCGCTGGTTACGGACCCATTCGCCCAGTTTCGTGCCGTCGGGGGTTTGGTGGTCGACGGTGATCTCAAGGTTCCCGTGGGCCTGGTAGTGGGCCTTGGCCAGGCCGTAGAACTCCAGCCACGAGGGTGAGGCGCCCCGCACGGCGCGGACCTGGATGGCGCGGGCGAACTGTTCGGGGACGGGCACACCGCTGACCTTTAGCCAGTCCCACAGCTCCAGCGGATCCTCCTGGCCGTCATCACCGGTTTGATCGTCGGTATCGGTTTGCGTGTCCGCGTCGGTGGGGCGAGTCTGTCCCAGCCATTGCCGGGCGGTGTCCAGCCGGACGGCCAGCCGGCCATCGACCGCGCGCAGCGCCCGGATCACCCGCCACACCTGGGCATAGGCCGACCCGTCCAGCGCCGACTGCGGGTCCTCCTCGGGGCCCAGCAGCACCGGGACGATGACCCGAGCGACCTTGTCGGTGCGGCCACCGGTGCGCAACGCCCGCCCGATGCCCTGCACGATGTCGATCATGCTGTCGCGCGGGTCGATGAATGCCACCGCGTCGACCGCGGGCGCGTCCACGCCCTCGGTCAGCACCCGCGCGTTGCACACCACCCGGACCAGATCACCCCCGTCGTGATGGGCGCCGCGGAGGCTGCCGAGGGCCCGGCGGCGCTCGCCGATGGCCTGGCCGCCGTGGACGTGCAGCGCCGACACCGCGGGCGGACGCTGATCGGCGGGCATCAACTTCCACGCGTGCGGCAGCGCGGCCGCCCACGCCCGGGCGTCGGCGATCCGGTTATGGAAGGTGATCGCGGCACGGATGCCGTAGTCACGGGCGGCCCGCAGGACCGCGACCTGGGTGGCCAACGCCCGCGGACTGATCGTGGTGGCACCGACCCGCAGCAGACGGTCCTCGTCGCTGGCCAGCGCACGGACCTGCTCGTCGGTGACCACGACGACCAGCAGCTCGTAGTCGGCCAGCAGTCCGCGCTCGATGCCCTGCGCGGTGGTGAAGCGGAACACCACCGGCCCATAGACCTTCTCATCGTCCATGGACACGACCGTGTCGTCCCCGCTGGCGCCGAGAATCTTGCGGGTCGCGGTCAGGTAGAGCCGCCGCGCGGCCGGAATGACCACGTCGTCATGGATCAGCCCCCAGGACCGCCCGGCCCGGCCGGCTGTGCGGTGCGCCTCGTCGATCACCACCAGGGCCCAGCTCGGCATCCGGTACTCGGCGTGCGCAACCGCCAGCACGCCCAGGCTTTGATACGTGCACAGCACCGTCACCCGGCCCGGAACATCGGTCAGCTCGGCCAGACGCGCGGGGTCGGTCGTCACCGCCGCCTCGCCCAGCTCAACCTCGCCGACCGACACCACCTCGGCGTCCGAGCACACCGCCACCACCCGGCCCAGTGGCCCGCCGTGTTCGGCGAAGGTCGCCAGCATCTGCGCGACCAGCTCCAGTGTCGGCACTGTCACCAGCACCCGCCCATCGGGCGCCAATCGAGCCGCCGCCTGGGCCGCGATCCGCGACTTGCCGCTTCCGCACGCCGACTCGCCCGTAGCGCGGCCTCCCGCGCTCAAGGCCGCGGTGATGGCGGCGACGGCCAGAGGCTGGTGGGCCCACCGATCGGTAGAAGGGGCCGGTGGTGTCGTATCGGTCATCGTCAGGGGGTTCCTTGTTTAGAGGACAGGGTTCCTGTACGCCCAGATAGGGCTTGGGTGGGGCTGGCGCAGTGGGCTGCGGGTGAGCCCTTTCCCGGGCGCGGCAAGCGGGGAGGGCGTCTAGGCGGCGTGCTCCGGTGCCCGGGCTTGGTCTGAGGGCGGTAGCGCGGTCACTGCGGCAAGGTGCCGCGACCACTGGCCCTTGCCTTCGCCCAGCGCGGACTCGGCCAGGCGGTGCAGCTGGATGTCGCCGGTCCCGGCGGGCGCGTCGATGTGTAAGGCGTCGCGGACCAGGCGTTCCAGGGGCCGGTCCTTGCGAAGCCCGGCGGCGGCGTGGATCTTCATCGCTGCGAGGGCCGACGCCAGCAGCGACTCCACGCCCCGGTACTTGGCGCTGATCAACTCCTCATCGCAGGGGTGTCCGAGGTCGAGCATGCGCGCGGCCTGGTAGGCCAGGGTGCGGGCGGTCATCACCCGCTCATTGATCTGTCCGATCCGGTGCGCGACCGTGGGCAGCTTGGCCAGCGGCTCGCCCCGGCGATGGCGCTGGGTGGCGAACTGGACGGTCTCCTCCAGCAGCGCCCGGTGAATGCCCAGCGCGACGGCCGTCAGGTTAGGGCGCCCGTACAGGACGCTGGAGCTGTAGGCGACGTTCAGGCCGTCGCCTTCGTCACCGATCATGTTCTCGGCCGGGACCCGCACATTCTCCAGGACCAGGTCGCCGAAGCTGAATCCGTGCAGGCCCAGGGACGGCTGGTGCTTGACCGTGTGCAGGCCGACCCGGGTGTTCTCGACCAGGAACGCCGACAGCGACCGGGACCCGGCCGAGACGGGCCCGGTACGGACGATGACGCCGTGCGGGCCGCCGAGGTGAGAGTTGCCGATGTAGAGCTTGCGGCCGTTCAGCACCCAGTAGTCTCCGTCGCGGCGGGCGGTGGCCTGCATGGTCAGCACGTTGCCGCCCGACTCCTCCTCGGTCACCGCGATCGTGGGCAGGCAATCCCCGGCCGCGATCTGCGGCAGCCACAGCCGCTTTTGCTCTTCGGTGCCGAAGTGCAGGATCTTGGCGGTACCGAGCTGGGAGGCCTGGACCATGGCGCCCATCGCGCCCGACACCCGTGCCAGTTCCTCGATGATGATGGTCTTGGCCAGGTGCCCGGCGCCCATACCGCCGTACACCTGGGGGATGGTCACCCCGATCCACCCCTGCCGGGCGATCGAGGTGGAGGTCGCGACATCGACGGACTGGGTGGACTCCATCCAGGCCACGCGCTGCGCGACCTCACGCCCGGCGAAGGCGCGGACGGCTCTGCGTAGCTCCTGGTGATCATCGGTCTCGAACACAGCACCATTCCCTTTCTTCGTGGGATCGCTGCCGGGTGATCGGGCCCGGCAGACCTCAATCACCCCGGATGCGGGTGGTATCCGAATCCAGGGTTGGATCCCGGCCGCTGGGCGGGTTGCTGCTGGTGTGTTCCTCGCCGGACCGGCCCGGTCGAGGAAGCGCGGTGCGCTGCTCGATGAGCCTCATCAGGCTCGCGCCGCGTTCCTTGATGAGGGCGAGGGAGGCGTGTTCGGTCTCGTCGGGCATCCGGTGGTCGCCGATGACGCACACGGTGCCAAAGACCACGCCGCTGTGCTGGTCGACCAGCGGGGCTCCGGCATAGGTGCGGATGCCGATCGCGTCCACGACGTGATTGGACGCGAAGCGTGGCGCGGCGAGCACGTCCGACAGCACCAGCGCCCGGCCCCGGTCGGCGACCTCCGGGCAGAACCCGTGGTCGCGGCTCATGGTCCGACCCACCGGCGGTTTGCCGGGCGGATTGTGCAGACCGGCGAACACCTGCTCGGTGCTGATCAGGTTGACCATCGCGTACAGGCTCTCGGCGACCTCGCCGAACTCGGCGGCGAACCGTGCCGCCACCTCGGCGGCGAACTCGTCGAACTCGTCGTCCTGCTCCAGCCCGGCGAGCCCGAGACCGGTCAGCAGACGGGCCCGCTGCCGGATCGCCGCGTCCCGCGCCGCCCGGTCGCCGACGTGCAACCCGAGGTAGGAGTCGTAGCTCAAGGTGCTGCTCCCTGGAGTCACGAGTGGGCCGCCCGACGGTCGGCCGGTTGATTCGGTGAAGGGGATGTGAGGCAGGCCAAGGCGTGACGGACGAGGGTTTTCAGCACAGTGAGGGTCGAGCCGAAGTCCCGGGCGTCGCAGTCCACGACCGGCACCCGCTCGGGCAAATCCAACGCGTTACGGACGTGACCGGTGGTGTAGCGGTCGGCGCCGTCAAAGTGGTTAAACGCCACCACGAATGGCGTGCCACGTTCCTCGAAGTAGTCGATGCTGGGGAAGCTGTCGGCCAGGCGGCGGGTGTCGGCCAGCACTACTGCACCGACCGCACCCTGGCTCAGGTCGTCCCACAGGAATCGAAACCGGTCCTGGCCCGGCGTGCCGAAGAGCTGGAGCATCATAGGCTCCGGGACGGTGAGGGTGCGGCGGCCGTGGTCCAGCGACACCGTGGTGGTCACCTTGCCGTGCACACCGTCCAGGGAATCGATCGGCTCCCCGGCCTCGGTCAGGATCTCCTCGGTCGTCAGTGGCTCGATCTCGCTGATCGAACCGATCAGTGTGGTCTTCCCGGCCCCGAAGCCCCCGGCAACAACGATCTTGAGCGCCAGGTGCGCGGCCGCGCCGGGTCCGGGTTGGGTGGTGGGCGCGGTCATGTGGCGTCCAAGGCGGTCAGGCCGGCGAGCACGTCCTCCAGCAGGTGGCGACTGGGGTAGTTGAGGTCGGCGTGGGGGTGGGCGGCCAGCGCACCCTGGTCGATCAGATCCGACACGATGATCTTGGTGACCAGGGCGGGCTGCTTGATCGTGGCCGCGACCTCGGCGAGCGTGCGTTGCTGCTTCCGGCACAGCAGCAGCGCGTGGGCGGCCTCGGGCTGCAGCGTCCCATCGGGCACGGGCTGGGTGGTGGCGGTCAGCACCGTGTCGAGCTCGGTGCGGTGCCGAGGGCGGGTGCGGTTCCCGGTGACCATGTAGGGCCGTACGACATCGGGGACGTCCTGGGTGATCCACGTCCGACCCGGCGGTTCACGCCTCATCGCCGGGTCCAGCGTTGACGCTGCCGTCAGCGGTGGCGGTGCGGGTTGTGGTGCCCAGATGCCTGGCGACGCTCTTGATCAGGGCGGCCATCTCGTTGCCGACCATGCGGGTGTCGACGTCGGGGGCGGCCAGCACGGTCAGCAGAGTTCCCGCGACGGCGGTGTCGCCAGTCGTGCCCTGCTGGGTGTTCATCACGAACACATACCTGCGGCTCAGCTGGACGATCACGAGTTCGACGTCGCCGCCCGGCGGGTCGATGATGTTTCCTCCGGCCTTGCCAGCGGAGTTCTGCGTTGTGGCGACTGCGGCGAGATGTGCGGACTTAGCCTCGGATAGTCCGGCCGACGCCAGCGGCAGCCCGTCCAGGGTGCCCAGCACCCCGGCGTCGACGCCGGGCACCTCCTCCAAGAAGTTGACCAGCAACCACCCCAGGTCACCGGTGCCGCTGCGCGGCTCGGCAGGGGTGATGGAGGGCGGAGGACTCGTCATCGTCGTCCCTTCTCTTCTGTGCTGATGTCGCGGCAGATCCGCAGGACGGCCTTGGGGCGGATTCGGGAGCAGGTCAGTTCGTAGCCGGATCGGGAGGCGGGTCGGAAGATGTGTCTAGGAGCGGCGGCTTTCCGCTCGCATGGCCGTCGGCACGGTCGGCCGGATCGTGGGCACCTTGCAGGAACGCGGCTGCGGCCCCGGCATCAGCACCGGCACCGGTGGCGGTGCTGCTGGCGGGCTCGTTGGTGGTGTCGGACCCGCCCGTCGCCTGGAGTGCTCCGGCCCGCCGGTGCGCCCCGGCCCTCCGGGGAAGCGGAGGAAGACCCCCATCCGGTTCAGCCGACGGTTCGGTCTCGGGCGCCGACATTCGCCCGGAACGGGACGCCAGGTCGGCGCGGTGAAGAAGCGCTTCGGCAGCCTCGACCGGCTCGACGGCTGCAGTTGGGGCTGAGCCCGTCAGGGGAGCGAGCGTCGGCTCGGTCACTGCCTCGACCGCAGCGTTGGATACATCTGCAACCACCCGCGCGGCGGCCGGTGCAGCGGCCACCGGCGGCAACTGCGGCTCCGGCAGCAGCGCTTCCGGCACCTCCACCACGGCCCGCGTTCCACCACCGGAGCGCGGGTGTAGCACCACTCGCACGCCGTGACGCTCGGCGAGCCGCCCCACCACCATCAACCCGATCGGCCCATCGACGATCTGCTCGCGCAGGTCGGCCGAGTCCGGCTCGGTCAGCAACCGATTCAACGCGGCCCGCTCGTGCTGGGCTACCGGCAGCCCCCGGTCGGCGATCTTGATGCTCAGTCCCGCCGAAGAAGTCGGCACCACGGTCACCAGCACCTCGGTGTCCGGGGGCGAGAACCGGGTCGCGTTCTCGATCAGCTCGGCCAGCAGCAGGGTGATCTCGGTTGCGGCATCCCGCGGCAGCTCCACCTCGACCCCCGGCGGCGGAATCCGCACGCGCGAGTAGTACTCGACCTGTGAGGCCGCCATCCGCAGCACCGTCGCCAACGGCAGCGGCTCCGGCAGTTCCCGCGGCCTGACCCCGCCGAGTACCGCGATCCGCTCCAGCCCCCGCAACGTCCGCATCGCCAGATGATCGATCTCATACAGGCGGCGCAGCAGCGCCGGATCCTCCACGCCCTTCTGCGTCGCATCCAGCACCATCAACTGCCGGTACACCAGTTTGTGCAGCGGACGGCCGATGACGTCGAGCACTAGCCGCTCGCCCACCTCGCCGTTCGGCCGTCCGATCGGCGCCTGCAGCTCGCTGGCATCCCTACGGCGACGCACCTTCGCATCGATCACTGCGGAGATCCGATCGGCGGTGTCGTCGTAGGCATCGGCCTGGCTGAATGGTTGGAACCAGCAGGCCCCGGTGTGCTCGTGCCCGCGATAGAGCCGCGGCCAATGCCAGAGCAGCTCGCCGGGGTTATGAGGGCTCGGCAGCAGCACCACCAACCGGCCCGCGATCGGGATCACGTCCATGCGCTGCGCGGCGACTGCCATCGCGCCCGCAGGGCTCCCCACGTGGGGTGCGGCCGAGGCGCGTAGCCCTCGGGCGGTAAGACGGTCGGCCAGCTCGCGTGCGTGGTGGAGGGCCTGCCCGAACGGGTCATCGGCGCCGGGCCGAACGAGTGCCTGAGACATACGAGGCGTCATGGCAACACTCCAACGCCGCACCACAGGTCCACCTCGGTGGGAACCGGCCACGGGCTGGGCTCCGGACGCCACGACGGCGCGGCCACCAGCCCAGGTTCGATCATCATCAGATCGGTGCAGAACGCCTCAAGACCAGCAGGGCTACGCACGCGGGGCGGCCCAGGGCGAGCATCGGCGCACATGCTCCCGAGCACGGCGAGTTCGCGGTCGTGCTCGGCGGTCAGATGGCAGAACGCGATGTGGCTGCCAGCCGCCAACGCCTCCCGCAAGGCCGACAGAGCCACGACAGCCTGGGGATCGTCCAGGACGTCCAAGCTGTTGATCAGCAGCACAGCGATCGGACGATCGAAGTCCAAGCTCGCTGCCGCGCCGTCCAGCATCGCGCGGGGATCCTCCAGCCCCGCGCTGACGAAACCGCAGGTGTCGGCGTCGCCTGTGAAGAAGATGCTGGCGTAGAGCATCGCCAGCTCGTCGGCGTCGGCGTACACCACCTGGGCGCGCGGGTTGATCGAATGAGCGATGGCGTGGACCTCGTCGCGCATCGGCATGTCGACGCCGGCGACCAACACCTGGTCGATGCCGTATTCGCCGACCAGGGTTCGGACCGCACGAGAACGGAACGTGAGGCGATGCCGCGCCAGCGACTCGATCTGCGGGAAGTGCGCCGCAACGGTTTCGCCGAGGGTCCGGTCCGCCAGGTCGTAGTTCTTCCCGCCGCCCCACAGGTTCCACAACCGCGCCATCGCGGCGCGCGAGAAGTCGTAGGCGCTGCGATCATGTCCGTCGGCACCGACGTTCGTGCCGCGATCGAAGGCCCTCTTGCCGCCGGTCAACGCGCACCCCCCAACACGCGAGTCCTCCCTTGCCGGTGACCGGGGAGTCGATGAGGGGACCCTTCGACCATGCCGACGACGCGGAGCGTCTCGTTCGGCCCGCACTGGGCGGGGGCCGGAGCGCTTACGAGAACGGCAGGCCCGGCAGCGAGGGAGGGTGCGGAGGAAGGTGACACCACGATCAGGAACTCTTCTCGTCCGGCGAAGGTTCGTACGTCCCAAGTCAAATGAGTGCGGACACTATGAAAAAAGGGGAGGATGAGTAGGGCCTGGGGGAGGAATTCCCTCCCCATCACGGTCCTATGGGGAGGTGCGCTCGTGTCCGCCGACAGGGTCCGCATCGGCGTGCGGTTGCGCGAAGCTCGCGAAAAGCAGAAGACACGCGACGGTGGCCACTGGTCCCGGGCAGAAATGGCACGACGGCTCCGCGCCGCGGCCACCGAGCGGGCCCGGCAGCGGCTGCCGGGGGTGACGAGTCTCGCGTCCATGATCAAGGATTGGGAGAACGGGAAGTACGCTCCCAAAGCGGACTACCGGCACCTGTATTGCCGGGCGCTGGGTATGAGCGAGCAAGAACTCTTCGGCGACGAAGACCTGATGCCCCCGGAAAGGGTCGCGCATCGCGGACGTGATGAACTTCGCCGAGGTCTTGACGACGTGCTCTCCTCCGGAGCCATGTCAGCTGCTGCCCTGGAGAGTTGGGAAGAGACCGCCCTGCGCTATGGCATAGCGGCCCGTGAGCAGCCACCGGCGCGAGTGGCGGCAGATCTGGAAGACGATCTGGAGGACATTCGCGCCGGGCTTGGGAGGTATCGCTCGGTCTCGACATTGCGGCGGTTGACGCGGATCACCGCGCAGATGTCGGGGCTGATGTGCCTGACCCTCATCAAGCTGGACGAACGGCTCGTGTTTCGCCGTTGGGCCCGGACTGCACGCATCGCCGCAGTAGAGGCCGGGGACTCGTCGATGCGCTCATGGGTCCTGGCGCAGGAGGCGTACGGGCACTTCTACAACAACGACCTCATCAAGGCAGTCGCTGTGGCGCAGGACGCTCAGAGGATGGCCGAGTCCTCGGTCGGTGCCGTGCTGGCGGTGGCGCTGGAGGCACGCGCGCATGCCGCGCTCGGGCCGGAGCGTAGTGAGGAATGCCGCACCGCGCTTCGCCGCGCGGAAGACAAGCTCGGTGCTCTTCCGGACGAGGCGATCAACAGCTCGGCGTTCGGCTACAGCGAGGCGCAGCTGCGCTTCCACGAAGGCAACGCTCTGACCTACCTGGGGGACTCCGACGCGGCGTGGGCTGCTCAGCGACAGGCCCTGGCTTTGTGTCCGGCCCATGACTTCACCGACCGCACCTTGATCCAGCTTGACCGCACCCTCTGCCTAACCAAGGACGGCGATATCACTGAGGCCTTGGCCTGCGCCGTTGCGGCGCTGACCCCGCTCACTGAAGCGCAGCGGCAAGGCATCATCAGCCTGCGCGGACACGAAGTGTTGGGCACCATCAGTGATTCCCAACGCCACCTACCCGCCGCGCAACAGCTTCATGAGCTACTGACGTCGACCCCCGAGACGAGGAGGCACACCACGTGACGGTGACCGTGGCCGCAGCAAGCTCTGAACACGTTCCGGCGATCCTCGCTCTGCTGGAAGAGATGGACCAGTTCTACGGTGACACCACCAAGGGGTCATCCGAGGAACGCGCCCGCCAACTGCGCGATGCCCTGTTCGGCGACCCGCCGGCGGCGCACGCGCTAGTCGCCGTTGACGGTGAAGAGTTGGTGGGGGTCGCGTCCTGGACCTTCCTGTGGCCGGCGGTTGGACTCACCCGCAGCCTGTATCTCAAAGAACTGTACGTGGCCCGCTCTCGCTGGCGCTCTGGAGTTGGCACCGTGCTTATGCGCGCCATCTTCGAGGTTGCCGCCAAGCACCAATGCAGCCGTGTCGAATGGACCACCGACGTGGACAACCACAACGCCCAGCAGTTCTACGCCGAGCTCGGGGTCCAGCAACTTACGTCTAAGCTCTTCTTTCGAGCGGACGCCGCAGCGATCGAGCGCGGCCTCAAGTAGGCGGCAATGCCCTCGCTGCCTTCGTTCGTTCTCTAGTCTCAGTCATAAGTCGGCTCCCGGCTCGGCAGCGAGAGCATATGGCGCCCCACAATCGCGCTGCCACGGTGCTTTCTGCGGCGCGTGGATTCGCGATGACTGGGGCATCATCCGGTGAGAGCGTCTTGAAGCACCTCGCCAGCTGTCTCGAGTGAATCTGTCAGATCTGCTAGAAGGGTGGGCTCAATTCTTCCTCGTCCGAAGGCGGCGCGTTCGACGAGCGCTGTGAGAGCGGTGCCTTGGGCAGAGCTAAGACCTTCCTTGTTGGGGTGTTTCAGTACTTCTCGGGCGGCGAAGGCGTCGCCGGATCTAGAAGCGGCTTGGGCCACTTCGGTGTACAGGAGGTCCGACTGAGCGGGGTCGAGCTCGGCGGCGAGGTCGACCGCGGCCAGGCCCAGCCGGGTCTGGGTCATCGCTCTCTTTCGGTCCGGTCGCTGGACGGTGTGGCGGGCGGTGATCAGCAAGGAGGGGAGGATGCTGGGGTCCGGGCGCCCGGAGGCGATGTCGACGAAAACGCGAAGGCAGTGCGCGGTCGCTTGATCCCAAGGGGTGCTGAGGTTGGCGGTTGGGATGGTGGACTGTGCGGCGTCGAAGTCACCGTTCAATGCCTGGCTGATGATCGTCATTTGGGTGGCTTCATCGATCCCTTCGCCGGGCATCGCGTGTTCGGTGGCGTTGCGGGCTGCTCGCTGCCATTGCCGGGCGGCTACCAGGGCCCGGGTGCCATCCTCGCGAAGCACGGTCCTGAGCCACGGGGACACGTGGGCGCGGGCGGCGGTGGAGGTGGTGAAGCCGTCGAAGCTGATCGGCGTGCCGTGGACGTCGACGTCACCGCCGTGCTGAACCGCGACTTGGAGTCGGTGGAGGGTCTGGTAAGCCCGTTCCGGATTGCGGGCGCGAAGGTCTAGGCGGGCGAGGTTCACGATGGGCTGGAGTGCGGCGATGGCCGTGCGGCCGGACAATGGCCAGGCTGATTGAAAGATCTGGAATTGCTGTTCGCACAGTTCGATCGCCAGGTCGGTGAGCGCGCAGTCGGAGGCGATGAGCGCGGCCAGGTTCCAGGCTGTGCAGGCGAGGTCGATCCGTTCTTCCGCCTTGGCCGGTCGGTGGCAGGTGGAGGCGGTGTTGCTCACCTGTCGTAGGCGGTCTTGGAGGCTTGTGGCGCGTGGTCTGGACTGGATGATCAGGGGGAATCGGCCTGCGATGTGGGTGAGGTCGGTGGGAGCGCTTGCCGGGGATTTGGTAGTGCGGTGGCCTGGGCCGGGCATGGCCGCGGATGGTGGCCCAAGGATCGCAGCTCGGGCGGCCCAGGCCAGGATGCTTTGCTGGCGGGCGGGGAGTCCGAGACGGTTCCAGTGGAAGATGACGTGGTAGCTCAGGACGTCCCGGAGTCCTCGCTGGAGCCTTCCGGATCGGGCGCAGGAGCCCAGAGTCTGCCCGGCGAGGCGGAAGGACCCTGCCCACCCCGCGACTTGGGCGAGTGGGCCGTTGGTGTTGACGAGCGCTCCGGCCTCCGTGGTGTCGGTGAGCATCAGCGTTCGGAGGCTGTCGGCCATCGCGTCGAGTTTGCGGGTGGGGACGTCGGAGGGAATGGGGCGCTCGTGGGCGACCCGGTGCCAGACGTCGCCTTGCTCGTACCATTCCATCCCGGCCGAGTTCATCAGCGTGCTGCACAGAAGGAGAGATAGTTCGCGACGTCCGAGCCCGGTGTTGTTTCCGGTGAGGAGCCGCAAGATGGCTCGGCTGTCGTCGTAGAAGAGTTGGTGCGCGGCGGCCATGCCGTCTTCGCCGCCGAAGGCAGCGGCCTCGGCCTCGTACACACCGGGCCACCAGCTGTGGATCGCCTTCCGCTCAGTGAGGTGGTCGAGCGCGGTCCCGATCGGGTTCTGGCGGGGATTGGCGGCGGGACCGGGGATGAGGCGTAGCCTCCAGCAGGGATGCTTGCGCATGAACCACCAGGTGCTGATCAGTCGATCGGCTTCGGCCTGGTGCAGGAGCGGAGCGAGGTGGCTCACGGCGTTGTGTTCGCTGGCATCCCAGTCGGGGAATCGGACGTAGATTTGTCGCCAGCTGGCCGCCTCCTGTTCGGAGAGGGCCTGTCGTCCACCCAGCCGGTAGATTTCGACGGCTTCGGCCAGGTCGGTTCGCTCCAGGTCGGCCGCAGTGGCCGTCTCGGCGAGGGAGGCGCCGGCCAGTACGGCGATCACGGCTTGTTCGGTGGGTGACCCGACTAGCTGATCAGCAGGCATCTGTCCCATCCCGAGGTAGGTGCGGTGTCGCTGGCGGCGGTGGTGAGTGCGAGGGCGATCCCGGCATTGCCTTCGAGGAATCCGCTGTCCCGCGCCGCGTTGGGGATCAGGTATTGGCCAAGGCGGTCGGCAAGGGCGGGGAGACAAGCGGCGAGGGCGGGTTCTGTGGCGTCTTGGGCGGTGCGCCAGGTGGTCTGGTAGAGCCCGGAAAGGCCATGACAAATGCCGGGGTCGGTGATCTTGGCTTGCTGGGCCGGATCGTGGAGGCAGCGTAGGAGCGCTTGTTCGTAGCTGCGTTGGAGATCGGGATCTGTGGTTGCCAGGGCGGCGAGTTGTCCGGCTCGGGCAATCCCCGGGGTGCCGTAGCACCAGCTCGGCCGGTTTGGCCCGAGCTGGTTGGGACGGTGGGCTCGCAGTTCCGCGAGTGTGATCCACTCTGGCCACCATGGGCCCTCGTCGGATTCCTGGCGCCATTCGTCCAACCAGGCTGTGATGCAGTGGATGGCGTTGAAGTGGCCATCGACCATCACGCCACGTCGTGCGGCGTGGCTGAGCAGGGCCAACGGACCGGTGATCCCGTGGGCGAATCCGAAGTTGCCGTGACCGGTGCGGAATTGCGGAGACTCGCGACGGTGTGGATCGTGTCCGACCCACCAACCGGGGACGCCGCGGTTGTCCGGCCCGGGCAAGGGGCGGGTGAGGGAAACCAGGTAGGTCAGTACCCGCTCCATGGCACTGCCGCCGGGATCGCGCCTTAGTAGTAGGGCGCCGATGCCCGTCAGGCCGAAGAAGACGTCGTACTCGTGGAATCCGGGGAGTTCTCCGCGCTCGGCTCTTGCTAGGGCCGAGTCGACGCGTTGATGGGCGAGTGACGCCACGTGTCGGTCGACGTCAGCGAGGCCGTTCTGGTAGCGGCCTTGTGGCCCGCCGGCAGTGTCGAGTACGAAGGCGATGGCAGGGGCTCCGAGGTAGAGGCTCGCAGTGTGGGACGCGCTGACCTCTCCGCTGGCGGCGTGAGAGATCCAGGTGTGTGCCTGCCGCCAACTTCCCTGGCCGGAGTGGGCGCGTTCGATATGAAGCAGGGCGGTTCCAGCGGCTCCTTGGTTGAGGGCTTGGGCGAGCCAGGGCTGGTCGGTCGGCGAAGGTTCGGGTGAGGCTAGGTGCGCGGCGTATTGGTCGGCGGCGTCGGCCAGGTCGGGGCGGGTCGTGGTGAGGGCGCTCACGTCATCGCTCCTTGTGGGAGGCCGTGTGGCGGAGCGCGCAGGTCCGTACGAGCCGGTTGGTGATCCGCTCTTGGTCTGTGTCGACACCGACGGCGCGGTTGTGGTGCAGGTGCAGCAGGGAGTGCAGGACGCGGAGGGCGTCACGTTGGTCGTCGAGCTGCTTGCGGTAGGACGCGAGGACGGCGCCGCGCCGACCCCAGCCCGCGGTCAGCTCGGAGCCGCCGGGAAGGGCTTGCAGGTTCGGCCATTGGCGGTCGGGGTCAGCCAGGGTGAGGGCCAGGTCGCGAAGTTCGGGGTCGAGGCGGCCGTGCTGTTGAGGTAGCTCCCCGACGAGCCAGCGCAGGCCCTCGCCTGGGACTCCGGTGAAGCTGATCGCCAGGTCGACCATGCTGGCTGCGGCGAGCGCCTGCGGCCGGATACTCGCCTTGGTGGCGGTGATGATCTGGGTGATCGCGGCGCGGGAATCGGCGGCGAAGACCTGGAGGGCGGCGTCCATTGCCGCGCCGTGGCCGTAGCGGCCGGTCTGGGGTTGGTAGGTGGCGAGGGTGATGTGGGAGATGAGGCGTTCGCGGCGCAGGTCGGCTGCCCAGTCGCTGACCTTCTCGGCGGCGGTGCCATAGGCCGTGGGCGTTGAGAGGGGAAGGTAGAGGGCGAGGTACGGGTCGACCTCGGGACGCCGCATCTCACGGTGTCGCCGGAACCACCAGGGTGGCGGGTCCTGGCCGAAGGCGCTGATGAGATTGCCCGTGTGTTCGGTCAGCAGTTCATCGAAGCGCGCTGGGTGACCATGGATCTGCACGTACAGAACGGCCGATCGTCCCGGTAAGGCTTCGTTCTCGGGCGGGGAAGAGTGCCGGTGGCTGGGCGGTCGTACGGGTTCGGTGGCCCTGGTGAATGGGATGACGATCTCGTGAGCGCGACCGAGCCATGCCAGCTCGTCGGGCGCGGAGGTCTCGCGAAGTTCGAGTCGGCCGGCGTTGTGCAGGCGGGTGCGTAGGAGCAGCAGGTGAAGCTGGTGGCTCAGGTCGACGGGTTGCCGCCGGTCATGGTCGATCATCGCGACGTGTTCGGGCACTCGCCACCGTTCTCGCCAGGCGTCGAGGCACTTGTTCCACTCTGCTGTTGGGACGTTGGGACCGGGTAGATCATCTGCGGAGAGCAGCCACCGTGCCGGGGCGAGGATGGTACGCCGGAAGCGGACGCGGGGCAGGAAGGGCATCTGGGCGGCGACGCCGAAGTGGAATGCCTTATACACCGCGCACCGGGAGGTGGAGATCTCGGCGAGGAACCGTGCGAGGGGTGGGGTATGGATCCCGGCTTCCAGCGCGTGCGCGACGCGCGGCTCGACAATCTGGCCGGTGGATATCCGCACGAGGTGAAACCGATCCTTGTCCGCCGTGACGGCGAGGTCAGTCACGGAGATTTGGTCGTTCCCACAGGCGCGATGCTCTCCAAGTGCGATCACGGTGGGAAGAAGCTGCTGGGTGCGGGTGATGTTCTCGTTGCGGCGCTTTCGCGGCGGGAAGGTCAACTGCGCAGCGACCCTGTCCGGCCCGGCTGCCGCGAAGCTCAGTGCAAGCAGGTCCCTGCTGTCGCGAGGCAGCAGGTGGGCATGTCTGCCGATCATGCTGCTGCCCGGTCGAGGAGTGCCGGTCACCCTCAGCAAGAACCGCCCGCGTCTCAACGCCTCCAGCGACGCGGCGCCCACCTCCACCGCAATCTCGACCCGCGACGGCAGGCTCACCCCCGCGGGTTGGCCGGACGAGAGCTGCTCGATCACCTGGTCGGTCAAGACGATCTCGTCTTCGCCGCCCATCGTGGCCTTCTGGATCAGCGAGAGAATCCGCTCCTCGCGCTCGGTCACGGCCCGAACGGCACGTCCCCACGGAGAGCCGAGATACTCCGCTGGCAGCCCAAGGCCGCTATCGGCGACTAAGTCCAGGACCGGTACCACAGCTCCCGTTCCGTACCGGGCCAAGAACCGGGTGTGGTAATCGCGCCAGGCCGGATAGCCGAACGGATACGGGGACAGCCGGTAGAGGACGTCAACAGCGTCACGGGCTTCCCGAGCCACCTGTTCGGGAAGCTGCACTTCGCAGTCCAGGACCGTGTCGATGGCCAGCGGCATGGAGGCCACCTGGCTTACGGTCTTCATCTCCGCCGTCACGCTCGCCCATGGTGGCTCGATCGCCGGGCTGTTCACTGAGATTGCCCGATGTGTCCTGGACAAGGTGTCCACCAGACCACTGGTCGCCGAGACGTCGTCGGCCCCTGCGGCTCGGAGCTCGTTACAAGCGTGGCCGAGGGCGTCCGTACAGGTCATGGGGGCTCGAAGACTGCTGATCAACACGTTCTGATCCAGCAGGCCGATCAGCATGGCCTTGATCCGTTCACCGCTGGCGGCGGGGAACTCATCGGCGAGCCGGGCGGTGAGCTCGCCGAATGCGACGGGTCGGCGAGCTGCTTCCACTGCGGCGCGCACCGGTCGACTGTGGCGCACCGACACCTCGACGGGGGCCAGGTCCTGGACCGCACCGTCGGGTGCTGGCCCGGGGACGACGAGCCGTCCGCCACGCACGTACCCGGCGTTGTTGGCGATCACCGGCAACCGTGCCAGCAGTTCCGGATCCTTGTGCAGGGCAGCGAGCACGTCGCCGATCCAACTCGCGTCGGCGCGGACCACCGCCTGGTGATCGTGCCTCCAGGACACCGCAGGCGAGCGACCGAACCGCGCCACAGCCACGCCCGCGAACAGGCCGAACGGGGTGGGACGGCGGCACCACCTCAGCAGGTACGACGCCAGAGCGATCACCATGCGGCGCGCCTGCCGCGGATCGGGATGTTCGCTGGAGGAGAGAGCGTTGATGGCCTCGATCAGCGCAGGGCTCGCGGCGGCCACGGCAGCGTGGACCTCGGGCCGGTGAGTAACTTGAGACAGCCAGGCGACCGCATGGGCGGCAAACTCCGGATCGTCGGGGTCGAGGTCGGCTGGCAGGTCCAGCCCGCCCGGGTCGGTGCTCGCGCGCAGCAGGGCTGCACCTGTCCATCGGTAGACCGCTGATCGTTCCGCCACTTTCCCACCTCCCAGGCTTCACCGGCGACAGAGCTGCCGGCACGCCGCGCGGCGTGCCGGCAGCTCTCAGTCAGGACGGGTCGTCGAACGTGGAGTTGCACGTGCTGTCGTTGCCTGCGCAGGTGTTGCCGCACCCATCGTCGGTCGGGCAGTTCCCGCGGGCCGCCGGAGCGTAGGCGACGAGCACTCGCACGTCGAGGTCGAACTCGTCCTCCTCGACAGGCCGCTCGGCCAGCGCCGTGGCGGCACCCGAGGTCTGGCCGTGGAGCATGCTGACCACTCTCCTCACTTAACGGGGGGTTGCAGAAGCCCCTGGCCGGCTATGGCGGTCGCCGTCTGCGGCCAGGAGATCGAGACCCGGCTATGCGCCTTGTCCACGACGCGTCCGTGGGGCAGCTGGTCATCGGGCGTGCCAGCCGGGTAGATCCGGTACTGCGGGCCAGGGCCTCTGCGGTAATCGCGGCTCCAGACCCGCAACTGCTCAGCCACCGACTCAGCGAGCCGAGCGGCGTCGGGGCCGTACGCGTGCACGCCGTACTCCAGCGCCTTGTGACCGTCCTCGGTCGCCGGCCGGGTCGTCAAGTAGGCGAGGTTCCCGGCGTCGTCGGCCACGGCCATCGCCGAAGAGGCGTTGCGCGGTGCGACCACGCCGGTGTCGCGGTCCTGATCGACCAGGACCATGCAGAAACCGGGGAAGGCGGTGGCCAGCCACATCTGCAGGGTGTCCAGGAACTCGCCGAGACCGATGTAAGCGCCGCTCCAGACCTCTACTCGCGGGGTGTCGAACACACCCGCGAAGAGGCTGGGGTCAAGGTCGGTCCCGTCGTCGAACCGAAGGGTGACCTCGCCGTCGCGCATCACCAGCAGCTTGGCCTGGTGAGCGCCCGCGCCCTGCACGGCCACGAACCCGAACATCTTGGATGCCGTGCTGACCAGGTACCCGTCGGCGTCCTCGAAGGTAATGACCCGGTGCAGACCCCGGATGCGCAAGGCCGTGCTGATGCGGCCGCCCTCGGCCAGCTGCGCCGGCCAGGCGGGCGGGATGTCCCACGCCCCCATCGTGACCAGGATCCTGTCGTAGGGTGCGTAGGCGGGCACACCGGCCTCAGCGTCACCGAGAACGACATTCACCTGCGAATACCCGGCTTCATCGAGCATCCGGCGGGCCCGGTCGGTCACCTCCGGGTCGATGTCGACCGTGGTGACCGTGCCGGACGGGCCGACGAGTTCAGCCAGCAGCGCCGCGTTGTACCCGCCACTTCCGATCTCCAGAACGTTCATGCCCGGCACGATCGCGGCCTGCTCCAGCATGAACGCCTGGACGTGCATGTCGGAGACCGAGCTCAGGGCGTTGCCCTCCTCATCCCTCTTGGTGACGACCGCCCGGAACGGCTCGTACGCCTCCTCAGGCGACACTTCAGGGATGAACAAGTGACGGGGCACCGTCCGCATCGCGGTGGCGACGGCATCCGAGACGATCGTCCCGTTGCCGATGAGCTGTTCCACGGCCCGGGCGCGCCAGGCGGCGCTCTGGTCGCCGCTGGCCTCGCCGGTTCCGATGCTGTCCCTGGGCTTGGTCACGAACGTTTCCCATCTGCTGCTCGGATGCGGTGTGAGTAGATCTCGCTGTGCATGGCCGAAGCCCGACGGCTGCACATCAGAGCACTACCGGACCTCGACCCGCCCACCACAGCCTGTCCGAGAGGGCGAGACTTCACCTCGGAAATCGGCCTACGGGCGTCTCAAAGCTGTGGAAGGTCGACACGTCAGGCTCATCTCGCCCTCTGGGTGCCCTGTCGAAGAAGTCGCTCAAGTGGCGCCTTCTGCGCGCCCTGTCGATCACCGCCACCATCAGGCTTTACCTCCGGGTGCTTGCCGCATGGGAGGTCTTCAAGAGACCTGCCACTTCTCCTTGTTATGGAACACGCTGGGAAGAGCGTGGTCAGGGTCCGACGGCGGTGTAACTGGTCAAAGTGGTCAAAGATCGCCAGCTGCTCGGAGCTCCTACATGACCAAGCGCCGAACAATTCCCCACTGGACGGATTACTCTGCCTTCTAGGTTGGTCAAACTGATCAATGATCCGTTGCGGTGCAGGGGTGGCCCATGACACGCACGCGAAACGAGCGGCTTGCGGCACTGCTGACTGAAGCTGGCTGGTCCAGGGCACAGGCGGCCTCGGCCTACAACAACATCGTCCGCCAGACCAAAGACCGTTCCTGCACGATCATCGGTCGCTCCCACATCAGCATGTGGGTAGGGGGAACCCGGCCCACCGGCAGAGCCCCGATAATCTTGTGTCAGGCACTGTCCCGTCAGCTCAAGCGTGAGATCACGCCGAACGATCTCGGGTTCGAAGTCCCCAACGCACCGCCTTCGGGCCACGCGCAGTGGAGTGTTGACCCCCTGGTGACGCTGACCGACCTGGGGAGAATGGACTTGGACCCCGAGCGCAGAAGCCTCCTGACTGGCGCCGTCTACTCTGCGGCTGCACTGGCCGTACCGAATGAGGCGACCTGGCGGGCCCTGGCCGCTTCGACCAACGCCCAAGACCCGCGGACAACCCAGCGGGTCGGGCGCGGGGACGTGATGGCCGTACGTCAGCTCACCGTCGCCTTCTCGCAGCTCGACCAGCGACGCGGCGGCGGGCATGGGAGAACTGCTGTCGTCCAGTACCTCAATTCCGACGTCGCGGCATTCCTGCGCGGCACGTTTCCCGACGCAACCGTCCGCCGGAACATGTATTCAGCAGCGGCCGAACTGGCCTATCTCGCAGGATGGATGGCCTTCGACAATGCCGAACACGCACTAGCGCAACGCTACTTCCAACTCGCTCTCACCCTGGCCGGCTATGCGGAGAATGAGCCACTGAGTGGGCACATTCTTCGCGCTATGGCACACCAAGCGATTGATCTCGGCTACTACAAGCTGAGCCTGGAACTGTCCACGGAATCCATGAAAGGCCAACGGTATCTGTCGGCGACACCCCGAGAACGAGCTCTGCTCGGTGTCGTGCATGCCCGAGGCCTCGCGGTGAACAACGGCGGGGGCAAAACCGCGAAAGCGCTCCTGAAGGCCGAAGATGATCTGCGAGCGGCCGGCGACGGGATCGAGGAACCTCACCGGACCTTCTTCTTCGGCGAAGCCTCCCTGGCACACGAGACCGGCTGCGCGCTACGCGACTCGGGCGACCATCAGGGCGCCATCCACGAGCTCCAGCGCAGCGTACGGACGCGGGGCTCGGCCTTCAAACGCACGCACGTCGTCACACTCGGATACCTCGCAGCGGCTCAATGTGGCTCCGGGAGAGTGGAGGAGGCGTGCAAAACCTGGGCCCAGGCGCTGGACGCCCTCGAAGACGGCATCTACTCGGGCCGCGCACGGCAGACCGTGCTGACCATGCGCGAACAGCTCTCCCCATTCAGGCACCGAGGCATCCCGATCGTCGCCAAGCTCGACGCCCGTGGCGCCTCCTACCTCGCGCAAGTAGATTGAGCCCGTCCGGCACCGGAACGAAGGGACGTCATGGCACAGCCGCTGGAGATACGGCCGATCGGTCATGTCGTCGGAGGCCGCACCGAGCCGACCGATGATCATTGGGGCGGTGCTGCCGTCATCCGTCTCAATTCCGACTTCCCGGCGGAGGTCGTCCAGGGGCTGGAGGAGTTCTCTCACCTGATTGTGGTCTGGCACTTCGACAAGGCCTCACCCGACGATGTTGCGCTCCACGCCAGAAGCCCTCGCAACGACCCCAAATGGCCCCCCAGCGGAACGTTCGTCCACCGCAACCACAGGCGACCCAACCAACTCGCCCAATCATTCCCGCGCCTCCTGAAGGTCGACGGGCTCGACCTGCACGTCGCCGATCTCGACGCCATCGACGGGACGCCGATCTACGATCTGGCGCCCTACTTCGCTGAGATGGGCCCCCGAGGCGAGGTCCGGGAGCCGAGCTGGCCCGGGGAAATGCTGGCCCAGTACTGGCAGGACGAAGCCTAAGAAGATCATTCCTCGCAAGCGGACGCCCTAAGGGCGCCACCGTCGCAAGTCGGCCGGCGAGCCTAACGCCCAGTCCTCTCAGCTTCAAGCGAGCACGCTGCTCACCGAACATTGACCACTTTGACCATCCGCGGCACCGGCACCGTGTCGTGTGACCCGTCTTTGTGGAGTTTCCTGTGGCAGGAAACGAACCCGACGCAGTGTGGCCAGCCGATCGCATTCTGACCCTGCCGCAGTGCGCCGAACTGGTGACGGCCTCCGAGGACCCGGCGATGACGACGCAACAGGCGCAGGCAGTTCCGCAGTACTGGCATCTGGTTCATCCGGCCACCCAGCTGGGCGACTACCAGGGCGTTCACATGGCCGGGGACGAGACGCCCGGGCGGCTCTGTGCCCGCGTGGGCGAAGAGCGCGTCCCGGCCGTCGTTCTCGAACGCGGCTCCGCCTTGATCTCCAAATGGGGCCGCCGCGACGCCTACGAGGCACCCAGCTCGGATGTCACAACCGCCGCACCGCACATCGTCACGCTGCTCGCGGAGCGATGCACATGACCCGGCGACGTCGGACGGCCCGATTCCGTCGCAACCCGTCCTCCGTACCCAGGGCCCGGACGTGGCTAAAAGATCAGTTGACCACCCTCACACCCGCCCCCGGAGCCGAGGTAGTCGACAAGGCTCTGCTGGGTCTCTCCGAGATCGTCACCAACGCGGTCGAGCACGGGGCGGGACGCCACATCACGGTGGCGTGCACTGTGATCGATGACCGCATGACGATCGAGGCCCTGGACGGCGGAAAGAATGGAAAGCTCCCCGCCGTCCAGAGCCTCCCACGCAACGGAGCAGAGCACGGCCGAGGACTGTTCCTCCTCGATGCGCTCTCGGACGGCGACTGGGAGTGGGACACCCTGATAGCTGGCCGGACACGGGTCCGCTTCCACCTCCGCCTTGTTCCCGACCCACACCTGGCATGAGGAACACGAACCTCCGTCACGCTGCGGGCGCAACCGCGGCAGGCCTGACGCTGGCGAAGTCGCTACCAGGATCACGTTCGAGTCGTGCGGGCGTGCCCGTGGGACGACCTTCGCGTGCCCGTCCTGCGCTTACGACCATCCTGCGTCCCTGCTGCTCCCTGCGGCCCAACTCGAAGTACCTGTCCCCACCAGCACCAGCATGAGGCGTACATTTTCGGCCATGTTTCGATCGCCGCGCCTCGAGGCGCTCTTCGGCAAGCGCATCGACCTGCTCACCTTCGCTGACGTACAGGCCCTTGTAGGGCGAGACGAGGCGACCGAGGCTGCAGACCTGGACTACAAGGAACTCGTCCACGCCAAGAACGATGAGCAGAAGGTCGAGTTCTGCAAGGACGTCGCTGCCATGGCCAACGACCGCGGCGGAGTCCTCATGATCGGCATCAAGGAGGACGGGCAGCGCGCCGTTCCCGCAGTGATCACAAAGGTCGACGTAACCGATGCTGAGCAGCGCCGGCTGTATGCCGTGCTGTCGAACATTGCGCCGTGGCCTCTGCCTGTTGACATCCTCGCGGTGGAGGATCCGAGTGACCAGGGCCGCGGCGTCCTGCTGGTCACTGTTGAACGAAGCGCTTTGGCGCCGCACGCCATCTTCGACAACCGTCAGAAGGAGGGGTGGCTGCGCTACCCCATTCGTGCGGGTGCCTCCACCCGCTGGATGCAGGAGCCTGAAGTTGCCACGCGGTACAGGGCCAGGTTCACCGAGGCCCGCGGCCTTGCCGAGCGGCTCGACGCCGTTGAGGAAGAGGCATTCGTTGCCTACACCGATCTCTTCCCGATGACAGAGAGTATCAAAACGCTCGAGCTCCAACTCTGGCGGCCTATCATCCCTGTGTTGTCGATCGCACTTGTACCGGAGAACCCAGGAAGCCTTCGCATTAACAGAGAGGTCTACCAAGATTTCCAGATGGAGGCGCACTCCTCGAAGACTATTCACGGCGACGTGTTCTTTTCGCAGGCGCGTGTTGCTGCCGGGAGACTGGTTGCCATTAGTGGTGGGGGCAGTTCCCCGAACCGTTATGCGGAGTTCCATGCTGATGGATCGGGCGCGCTGCTCATCCACCTCGAGCCGTCCGTTCTCCAGAAGGCGGGAAAGAGGGAGATCCTGCCGATATCTCTTCCCTATGTCACGCTTCTGCTGCTGTCAGGACTTCTGCTCTTGGGCAAGCACAGCCGCGATCGCACCAGAGCATCCGGGGCCGTATCCATTCGCTTTCGCCTCGTGGCCGACGTCGGGCTGGTCCGGAGCTTCCCTGTCTGGGTGACAGCTAGATCGGAGCAGCTTCCCCTTGAGATCCAGGACGGGAATGGTTGGGGGACGGGCCATCGGACGGAGGAAGCCCACGGCGCTGCGACCGCCTTTGTCGACGACATCGCAGAGGAAGGCCACGAACTGCTGTCTGTAGGATCTCTGCTTGCGGACCAGGCAGTTCATGCCTTCGGTCTCCCGGAAGTGCCGCTGATCACACCGGACGGGGAGTTGGTGCCCGCAGCGTGGGGACGGCTCCGGGGTGAGATCACTGAATGGGGAACGCGAGTCGGCCTATTGAACACGTGATCCTTCCAGCTTTCTATTGGCGTCATAGCCCGATGCCCTTCATGGGGTTGTGCTGCCACTGGTCGATAGCGCGGATGTAACCGAGCGCGACCGGGGGCTTCTCTGACCACTGGCCAGGGGCCGGTGATGACGGAGACCGGCATGCGGGCGGCGTACGCAGCCGTTGCGGCACCGGGCCGGATGGAGTGCCCGGTGTACTCCTCTGCGTACGGCAGCTCGGCCAGCACGGCCCGATCTCAGACGACGCCGGATACGGATTTGCCGGTGAAGCGGTCACGTGGCTGGTCGGCGACGCCCGGCTCGGTACCGATGCGGCCATGCCTTTCAACGGGCTGCAGCTCGCCGGCAGCGAGATTAGTGAGGTTGGCGGATGTTAGCCAGTAGTTGGTGGGTTTGGTCGTCGGGTTCGGTGTCGAGGTCGGTGAGGCGATTGGTGAGGAGCTGGTATGTGCGTTTGGCGGCGTCTGGGTCGCCGAGTTCGGCTTGGAGCTGCATCAGGTTGCGGTACAGGTGTTCGGCGTAAGGGTCGTGGGAGATGGCTTGTTCGAGTGTGGTTAGAGCTTGTTCTGGGTGGTCGGGTTGGAGGAGCCGGCAGAGGCGGGTCAGGGCGTCGGTGACGGCTCGGCGGAGGTGTTCGCGGTGGTTTTCGGCCCAGTCGTGGGTGAGGTCGGTGGCGAATTCGGCGGTGTAGAGGTCGGCGACTGGTTTGAGGGCGGTGAGGCGTTCGGTGTCGGTGGTGGCGTGTCGGGCGTGGGTGAGTGCGGCGTTGAGGCGTTGTTCGTCGATGTCGATGAGGTCGGGGTCGAGCTGGTAGCGGCCTGCGGTGCGGATGACGTACATGGGTTCCCGGAGTCCGGTCGCGGTGCGGAGCGTTTTGCGGATGTTGGCGACGGCGGTGTTGAACTGGGTGGTTGCGGTGTCGGGTTGGTGGTCGGGCCACAGAGCGGCGATGGCTTGGTCGCGGGTTACGCCGCTGGGGTTGAGGGCGAGG